>NZ_CP011567.1:5483666-5795000 GCF_001655615.1 Pseudomonas sp. GR 6-02 | reverse complement strand
GGAAGGGCCATCGCTCAACGGATAAAAGGTACTCCGGGGATAACAGGCTGATACCGCCCAAGAGTTCATATCGACGGCGGTGTTTGGCACCTCGATGTCGGCTCATCACATCCTGGGGCTGAAGCCGGTCCCAAGGGTATGGCTGTTCGCCATTTAAAGTGGTACGCGAGCTGGGTTTAGAACGTCGTGAGACAGTTCGGTCCCTATCTGCCGTGGACGTTTGAGATTTGAGAGGGGCTGCTCCTAGTACGAGAGGACCGGAGTGGACGAACCTCTGGTGTTCCGGTTGTCACGCCAGTGGCATTGCCGGGTAGCTATGTTCGGAATAGATAACCGCTGAAAGCATCTAAGCGGGAAACTAGCCTCAAGATGAGATCTCACTGGGACCTTGAGTCCCCTGAAGGGCCGTCGAAGACTACGACGTTGATAGGTTGGGTGTGTAAGCGCTGTGAGGCGTTGAGCTAACCAATACTAATTGCCCGTGAGGCTTGACCATATAACACCCAAGCAATTTGCTGATCCGAAAGGACACCAGATTGCGGTGTGTGAAGACGCAATGAACCGAAAGTTCGCAAGCATTCACAAAAACCGCAGAAACTATCGCATACCCAATTTGCTGAAGCGTCGAAAGACGGTTCGGTACCCGAATTTCTTGACGACCATAGAGCATTGGAACCACCTGATCCCATCCCGAACTCAGAAGTGAAACGATGCATCGCCGATGGTAGTGTGGGGTTTCCCCATGTGAGAGTAGGTCATCGTCAAGATTAAATTCCGAAACCCCTATCTGCGTATGCAGGTAGGGGTTTTGTTTTGCCCGCAGGAAAACTGACGTTTAGGGTTTCTATGCAACTGCTCGGTGCATGGCTATCATGCGGGCCTCATTGTGAGGCGAGACTTGCATGCTGACGTTGTTAAAGCTTCTTAAGGATGGCCGATTCCATTCGGGCCAGGCCCTGGGCGTCGCCTTGGGCGTCAGTCGTAGCGCTGTATGGAAGCAGCTTCAGCATTTGGAGGCTGAGCTCGGCTTATCCATTCATAAAGTGCGCGGTCGCGGCTATCAGCTGGCTGCGCCATTGACGCTGCTTGACCCTGTCGAGATATGCGCGCGTGAGCCTTCCTGTGAGTGGCCCATCCTGGTCCTCGACTCAATTGACTCTACCAATGCTGAAGCCTTGCGCGCTATCGAGCGTGGCCAGATCGCGCCATTTCTGGTGCTTGCCGAGCGGCAAACGGCCGGTCGCGGACGGCGTGGACGCAAGTGGGTGAGTCCGTTCGCAGAAAACATCTATTACAGCTTGGTGTTGCGCATTGAGGGTGGGATGCGGCAGCTGGAAGGCTTGAGTCTAGTTGTTGGGCTCGCCGTACTGCAGGCCTTGCGAGAGCTTGGTATTTCAGGCGCGGGGTTGAAGTGGCCCAATGATGTTCTGGTTGGTCAGAAAAAAATTGCTGGAATATTGCTCGAATTAGTGGGCGATCCTGCAGATGTGTGTCACGTAGTGATCGGTGTCGGGATCAATGTGAACATGCAGATGACTGATGAGGTTGACCAGCAGTGGACGTCCATGCAGCTCGAGTCGGGCAAGGCGGTTGATCGCAATCACCTGGTTGCGAAGTTGGGGGTGATGCTCCGGGCCTACTTGAGTCGCCACCAGGTCGACGGATTTCCGGCTATCCGGGCGGAGTGGGAGCAAAATCATCTATGGCAGGGGCGCGCCGTGTCGTTGATTGCTGGAGCTAGTCAGATAGATGGAGAGGTGTTGGGTATCGATGGTCAGGGTGCCTTGCGCTTGAAGGTGGATGGCGTGGAAAAAGTCTTTAGTGGTGGTGAGCTCAGCCTGAGGTTGCGTGATGATTCTTGAGCTCGATTGTGGAAACAGTTTCATCAAGTGGCGTGTGCTCGGCGCGGATGTCGGGCGGGTGGTTGGTGAGGGTGTCGTTGATTCGGATCTCGCGCTGCTTGAGAGTTTGAAGGGGCTCAAGGGGCTCGCTCTCAAGCATTGTCGGTTAGTGAGTGTCAGAACCGCTGAAGAAACCGGAGCCTTGATCTCTTCGTTGACAGAGGCTTTCGGCGTTTCCGTGGTGTGTGCCACACCGGCTCGCGAAATGTCCGGGGTTCGTAATGGCTATGAAGAGTTCGAGCGGCTAGGACTTGATCGCTGGCTTGCAATGCTCGGAGGATTTCACCTGGCTTCAGGTGCTTGTCTGGTGCTCGACTTCGGTACCGCGGTCACTGCTGATTTTGTCGCTAGGGATGGCGAGCATCTTGGAGGCTTCATCTGTCCGGGAATGCCCTTAATGCGTAACCAGTTGCGTACTCATACCCGTAGAATCCGCTATGGCGACCTTGCTGCCGAGCGTGCTTTGGAGAGTCTTGTTCCTGGGCGTACTACCGTCGAGGCGGTCGAGCGAGGTTGTGTGCTGATGTTGAGGGGCTTTGTTCAGGCTCAGCTAGATTTGGCGCGCAGTTATTGGGGGGAGGATTTCGCTGTATTCCTCACAGGAGGAGATGCTGATCTGGTCTCCGAGATTGTGCCTGGGGCCAGGGTGGTTCCAGATCTGGTGTTTGTAGGGTTGGCTATGGCGTGTCCCTTGTCTTGAGGTTTTTATGCGTTGGTTGTTCCTGCTGCTGCTTGTTCTCAATGTGTTCTATTACGTCTGGCACCAACAGGAGGCCCCGCTTCGCGCGAAGGATGTGACCCCCTTGAGTATGTATCGGGGCTCTCAGCAGGACATTCGTTTGTTGAGTGAGGCGACTGATACGACCCGAGATAAAGGAAAATCCACGCAGACAGAAAGCAGTTGTCTCTATCTGGGCGGTTCTGCCCGGCAGGAAGTCGCTCAGGCAATCGAGCATCGATTGAGTGGCATGGACATCAAGTTTCAGCCCTTGCCGAAGGATCTCCCTGAATATGCGGGTTACTGGGTGCGTGTGGCGCCGGAAAGCCGGCGTTTGCTGGATGACTTGCAGTTGCAAAGCCTTTCTAAAGAATTCAACGAGTTAAAACATAAAATAATGCCGTGTGAGGGGGTTGCACCTGTCGAATAGTTTGCATAGAATGGCGCCCGCTTCGCAGTGAAGACCTTTTAAAGGTTGACGGTGCGAAGCGAGGTCAACGCAGCTAACCTCAGGTTTTTAATGAGAAAATGCTTGACAGAAGGCTGGCATAGTATAGAATGCCGGCTCGCTTAGGAGGGGTTCCCGAGCGGCCAAAGGGATCAGACTGTAAATCTGACGTCTACGACTTCGAAGGTTCGAATCCTTCCCCCTCCACCATTTTTAGCGAGAGCTGCAAGCTCCGCGGGTATAGTTTAGTGGTAGAACCTCAGCCTTCCAAGCTGATGATGCGGGTTCGATTCCCGCTACCCGCTCCAGGTTTGCAGGTCCTGCAAAGTGTTACGCTCTTGTAGCTCAGTTGGTAGAGCACACCCTTGGTAAGGGTGAGGTCAGCGGTTCAAATCCGCTCAAGAGCTCCATATAACAAGGCAGATATGAAAATATCTGCCTTTGTTTTAATGGCTTGTAGATGCGCGTTGTTGCCTGAGAGGGTGTTGTGCATCTTTGGTGCTGGTGTGCATGGCCAGGATCGATGAGTAAATTGTTGTAAAGTCTTTTTCGGGCCGGCATAATGGTCGGCCTGATTTTGTTTTAGGTCAGTAGCTCAATTGGCAGAGCGACGGTCTCCAAAACCGTAGGTTGGGGGTTCGATTCCCTCCTGACCTGCCAGATTCACCAGGTGTGTCTGGCTTTCTTTTCACAGGATCTTCATAGATGACTCCTAAAGCTGAAGCTCAAGGCTCTCGCTTCGATCTACTCAAGTGGCTGGTAGTAGTTGCTTTGGTGATTGTTGGCGTTGTTGGCAATCAGTATTACTCTGCTTCGCCGATCCTGTACCGCGTGCTCGCTTTGCTGGTCATTGCTGCTGTAGCTGCCTTTGTAGGCCTGCAGACGGTTAAGGGCAAGTCTTTCTTTGTACTGGTTAAGGAAGCGCGCACCGAGATTCGTAAAGTCGTTTGGCCAACTCGCCAAGAAACTACGCAGACCACGTTGATCGTTGTGGCTGTTGTTCTGGTTATGGCGTTGCTGTTGTGGGGGCTTGATTCCCTGCTCGGTTGGCTTGTTTCCTTGATCGTCGGCTAAGGGTGTCCCGTGGCTAAGCGTTGGTACGTTGTGCATGCTTACTCCGGTTACGAGAAGCATGTCATGCGTTCGTTGATCGAGCGCGTAAAGCTGGCTGGCATGGAAGATGGCTTCGGCGAAATTCTGGTTCCCACTGAAGAAGTGGTTGAGATGCGTAATGGCCAGAAGCGCAAAAGCGAACGCAAATTCTTCCCTGGTTATGTGCTGGTTCAGATGGACATGAACGAGGGTACTTGGCACTTGGTCAAGGATACTCCTCGGGTGATGGGCTTCATCGGTGGTACTGCCGACAAGCCTGCACCAATCACAGATAAAGAAGCAGAAGCGATTCTGCGTCGCGTTGCTGATGGTAGCGACAAGCCGAAGCCGAAGACGTTGTTCGAGCCGGGTGAGTCGGTACGTGTCAACGACGGGCCGTTTGCCGATTTTACCGGCACGGTTGAAGAGGTTAACTACGAAAAGAGCCGGATCCAAGTGGCGGTGCTCATTTTCGGTCGCTCTACTCCGGTAGAGTTGGAGTTCAGTCAGGTCGAAAAGGTCTAGCTGAGCAAGCATCCCAACCCCGCAGCCCTAGGCTGTGGGGTTTTGTCGTCACTGGGATAAACGCGCAAGTAACCGGGGAGCCTTTCGAGGCGTTTGAACCCGTAATTGGAGTGCCTCATGGCCAAGAAGATTACCGCTTACATCAAGCTGCAAGTGAAGGCCGCTCAGGCTAACCCAAGCCCACCTGTTGGTCCTGCTCTGGGTCAGCACGGCGTGAACATCATGGAATTCTGCAAGGCTTTCAACGCCCGTACTCAGGGTCTTGAGCCAGGTCTGCCGACTCCAGTGATCATCACTGTCTACAGCGACCGTAGCTTCACGTTCGAAACCAAATCCACTCCTGCTTCGGTTCTGCTGAAGAAGGCGGCTGGTCTGACTAGCGGTTCCGCTCGTCCGAACACCGTTAAGGTTGGCACTGTGACTCGTGCTCAGCTGGAAGAAATCGCGAAAACCAAAAACGCGGATCTGACTGCAGCTGATATGGAAGCAGCCGTGCGTACTATCGCCGGTTCTGCTCGTAGCATGGGCCTTAACGTGGAGGGTGTGTAATGGCTAAGCTGACCAAGCGTCAAAAGGCTATCGCCGGCAAAATCGAAGCAGGCAAGGCCTACAACTTTGTAGACGCTGCTGCTCTGCTGTCCGAGCTGTCGACTGTCAAGTTCAGCGAGTCGTTCGACGTAGCTGTGAACCTGGGTGTTGACCCGCGTAAATCCGACCAGGTCGTTCGTAGCGCTACCGTGCTGCCGCACGGTACCGGCAAGACCGTTCGCGTTGCTGTGTTCACTCAGGGTCCAGCTGCCGAGGCCGCTCTGGCTGCCGGCGCTGACCGTGTAGGTATGGACGACCTGGCTGCCGAAATGAAAGGCGGCGACCTGAACTATGACGTAGTGATCGCATCCCCGGATGCAATGCGCGTTGTAGGTCAGTTGGGTCAGATCCTCGGTCCACGTGGTCTGATGCCTAACCCTAAAGTCGGCACAGTAACTCCAGACGTAGCTACCGCGGTTAAAAACGCCAAGGCTGGTCAGGTTCGTTATCGCACCGACAAAAACGGCATCATCCACACTTCCGTTGGCAAAGTCGGCTTCGATGCCGTCAAGCTGAAGGAAAACGTTGAAGCCCTGATCGCTGATCTGAAGCGTATCAAGCCAGCTTCCTCGAAAGGTATTTACGTCAAGCGCGTTACCCTGAGCACTACTATGGGCCCAGGTCTGGTCATCGACCAGGGTTCGCTCGACGCGTAAGACGCAGGTTGGCGCAAGTAATTGCGCCAATTGAAAGATTGGGGTCCCTGCCTGGCGGGGGCTATCCAAGACCGTAGGCGACGCAAGTCTTAAACCTCAAGCCTACGCAGATGGTGCTCCCGGTTCCTTACCGAATCAGACACCAAAACGACATCCGGTTTCGACTGGATGAAACGGTAACAAGCAGGAGTTAAACCCGTGGCAATTAAACTCGAAGACAAGAAGGCCATCGTCGCTGAAGTCAACGAGGCTGCCAAAGTCGCTCTGTCCGCTGTCGTGGCTGATGCCCGTGGCGTAACAGTAGGCGCGATGACCGGACTCCGTAAAGAGGCTCGTGAAGCTGGCGTTTATGTACGTGTCGTACGTAACACCCTGCTCAAGCGCGCTGTTGCTGACACTGAATTCAGTGTCCTCAACGACGTGTTCACCGGCCCTACCCTGATTGCATTCTCCAAAGAACATCCAGGCGCTGCTGCCCGGATTTTCAAAGAGTTCGCCAAGGGTCAGGACAAGTTCGAGATCAAGGCAGCTGCGTTTGATGGCAAGTTCCTTGCCGCTAACCAGATCGACGTGTTGGCTACCCTGCCGACCCGCGACGAAGCTATTGCGAAACTGATGAGCGTGATCCAAGGCGCTACCAGCAAGCTGGCTCGTACCCTGGCAGCCGTTCGCGACCAGAAAGAAGCTGCTGCTGCCTAAGGCACAGCGAGACCTTTCAAAATCATATGTTTAATTTGATGGCTGCGTAAGCTGTCACCCCAATACAGGATTCAAGTCATGTCTCTGACTAACGAACAAATCATCGAAGCAATCGGCCAGAAAACCGTTCTGGAAGTTGTTGAGCTGATCAAAGCAATGGAAGAAACCTTCGGCGTTACCGCTGCTGTTGCTGCTGCTGGTCCAGCTGCTGCTGCCGCTGTTGTTGAAGAGCAAACTGAATTCAACGTCATGCTGACCGAAGCTGGCGAGAAGAAAGTTAACGTGATCAAGGCTGTACGTGAACTGACCGGTCTGGGCCTGAAAGAAGCCAAGGCTGTAGTTGACGGCGCTCCTGCCATGGTTCTGGAAGCTGTTGCCAAAGACGCAGCTGACAAAGCCAAAGCAGCTCTGGAAGAAGCAGGCGCTAAAGTCGAGCTGAAATAAGCATCGACTTTGCTCCTCCAGCCCGAGCGTTAAGCGAAAGGCTGATGGCTGGTGGCTCTTGCCACCGGCCTTTTTCCGTTATTGGCAGCCGACTGGGTCGGTGCTGGTAACGAGCTGTATCCACCCGATGTGGTGGCGCAAACCATGGGGTTTGCACGATTTTCTGGCTGCTCCCGTCGGGAGGGGCCAAACAAGCAGGTGACCAAGCTGGGGAACGCTGATGGCTTACTCATATACTGAGAAAAAACGTATCCGCAAGGACTTTAGCAAGTTGCCGGACGTCATGGATGTGCCGTACCTCCTGGCCATCCAGCTGGATTCGTATCGTGAATTCTTGCAAGCGGGAGCGACTAAAGATCAGTTCCGCGACGTGGGCCTGCATGCGGCCTTCAAATCCGTTTTCCCGATCATCAGCTACTCCGGCAATGCTGCGCTGGAGTACGTCGGTTATCGCCTGGGCGAACCGGCATTTGATGTCAAAGAATGCGTATTGCGCGGTGTAACTTACGCCGTACCTTTGCGGGTAAAAGTGCGCCTGATCATTTTCGACAAAGAATCGTCGAACAAAGCGATCAAGGACATCAAAGAGCAAGAAGTCTACATGGGTGAAATCCCCCTGATGACTGAGAACGGTACCTTCGTAATCAACGGTACCGAGCGTGTAATCGTTTCCCAGCTGCACCGTTCCCCGGGCGTGTTCTTCGACCACGACCGTGGCAAGACGCACAGCTCCGGCAAACTGCTGTACTCCGCGCGCATCATTCCTTACCGCGGTTCGTGGCTGGACTTCGAGTTCGACCCGAAAGATTGCGTATTTGTGCGTATCGACCGTCGCCGCAAGCTGCCTGCATCGGTACTGCTGCGCGCGCTGGGCTATACCACTGAAGAAGTGCTGGACGCGTTCTACACCACCAACGTCTTCCATGTGCAGGGTGAAAACCTCAGCCTGGAACTGGTGCCTCAGCGCCTGCGTGGTGAAATTGCTGTCCTCGATATTCAGGATGACAAAGGCAAGGTTATTGTCGAGCAAGGTCGTCGTATCACCGCTCGCCACATCAACCAGCTGGAAAAAGCCGGGATCAAAGAGCTGCAAGTGCCTCTGGACTACGTCCTGGGTCGCACTACCGCCAAGGTCATCGTGCATCCGGCTACCGGCGAAATCCTGGCAGAGTGCAACACCGAGCTGAACACCGAAATCCTGGCAAAAATTGCCAAGGCGGGCGTTGTTCGCATCGAAACTCTGTACACCAACGATATCGACTGCGGTCCGTTCGTCTCCGACACCCTGAAGATCGACTCCACCAGCAACCAATTGGAAGCGCTGGTCGAGATCTATCGCATGATGCGTCCAGGCGAGCCGCCAACCAAGGACGCTGCCGAGACACTGTTCAACAACCTGTTCTTCAGTCCTGAGCGCTATGACCTGTCTGCGGTCGGCCGGATGAAGTTCAACCGTCGTATCGGTCGTACCGAGATCGAAGGTTCGGGCGTGTTGTGCAAAGAAGACATCGTCGCGGTTCTGAAGACTCTGGTCGACATCCGTAACGGTAAAGGCATCGTCGATGACATCGACCACCTGGGTAACCGTCGTGTTCGCTGCGTAGGCGAAATGGCCGAGAACCAGTTCCGCGTTGGCCTGGTACGTGTTGAGCGTGCGGTCAAAGAGCGTCTGTCGATGGCTGAAAGCGAAGGCCTGATGCCGCAAGACCTGATCAACGCCAAGCCAGTGGCTGCGGCGGTGAAAGAGTTCTTCGGTTCCAGTCAGCTGTCCCAGTTCATGGACCAGAACAACCCGCTGTCCGAGATCACCCACAAGCGTCGTGTCTCTGCACTCGGCCCAGGCGGTTTGACTCGCGAACGTGCAGGCTTCGAAGTCCGTGACGTACACCCGACTCACTACGGTCGTGTATGCCCGATTGAAACGCCGGAAGGTCCGAACATCGGTCTGATCAACTCCCTGGCCGCCTATGCGCGCACCAACCAGTACGGCTTCCTCGAGAGCCCGTACCGCGTGGTGAAAGACGCTCTGGTCACCGACGAGATCGTTTTCCTGTCCGCCATCGAAGAAGCTGATCACGTGATCGCTCAGGCTTCGGCCACGATGAACGACAAGAAAGTCCTGATCGACGAGCTGGTAGCTGTTCGTCACTTGAACGAGTTCACCGTCAAGGCGCCGGAAGATGTCACCTTGATGGACGTGTCGCCGAAGCAGGTAGTTTCGGTTGCTGCGTCGCTGATCCCGTTCCTCGAGCACGACGACGCCAACCGTGCGTTGATGGGTTCGAACATGCAGCGTCAAGCTGTACCAACCCTGCGTGCTGACAAGCCGCTGGTAGGTACCGGCATGGAACGTAACGTGGCTCGCGACTCCGGCGTTTGCGTCGTGGCTCGTCGTGGCGGCGTGATCGATTCCGTCGACGCCAGCCGTATCGTGGTTCGTGTTGCTGATGATGAAGTTGAAACCGGCGAAGCTGGTGTCGACATCTACAACCTGACCAAGTACACCCGCTCCAACCAGAACACCTGCATCAACCAGCGTCCGCTGGTGAGCAAAGGTGATCGGGTTCAGCGCAGCGACATCATGGCCGACGGTCCGTCCACCGATATGGGTGAACTGGCTCTGGGTCAGAACATGCGCATCGCGTTCATGGCATGGAACGGCTTCAACTTCGAAGACTCCATCTGCCTGTCCGAGCGTGTTGTTCAGGAAGACCGTTTCACCACGATCCACATCCAGGAATTGACCTGTGTGGCGCGTGACACCAAGCTTGGGCCAGAGGAAATCACTGCAGACATCCCGAACGTGGGTGAAGCTGCACTGAACAAGCTGGACGAAGCCGGTATCGTTTACGTAGGTGCTGAAGTAGGCGCAGGCGACATCCTGGTAGGTAAGGTCACTCCGAAAGGCGAGACCCAACTGACTCCGGAAGAAAAACTGCTGCGTGCGATCTTCGGTGAAAAAGCCAGCGACGTTAAAGACACCTCCCTGCGTGTGCCTACCGGCACCAAGGGTACTGTCATCGACGTACAGGTCTTCACTCGTGACGGCGTTGAGCGTGATGCTCGTGCACTGTCGATCGAGAAGACTCAACTCGACGAGATCCGCAAGGACCTGAACGAAGAGTTCCGTATCGTTGAAGGCGCTACTTTCGAACGTCTGCGTTCCGCTCTGGTCGGCCACAAAGCCGAAGGCGGCGCCGGTCTGAAGAAAGGTCAGGAAATCACCGACGAAGTTCTCGACGGTCTTGAGCACGGCCAGTGGTTCAAGCTGCGCATGGCTGAAGATGCTCTGAACGAGCAGCTCGAGAAGGCTCAGGCCTACATCGTTGATCGCCGCCGTCTGCTGGACGACAAGTTCGAAGACAAGAAGCGCAAGCTGCAGCAGGGCGATGACCTGGCTCCAGGCGTGCTGAAAATCGTCAAGGTTTACCTGGCAATCCGTCGCCGCATCCAGCCGGGCGACAAGATGGCCGGTCGTCACGGTAACAAGGGTGTGGTCTCCGTGATCATGCCGGTTGAAGACATGCCGCACGATGCCAATGGCACCCCGGTCGACGTCGTCCTCAACCCGTTGGGCGTACCTTCGCGTATGAACGTTGGTCAGATCCTTGAAACCCACCTGGGCCTCGCGGCCAAAGGTCTGGGCGAGAAGATCAACCGGATGGTCGAAGAGCAGCGTAAGGTTGCTGAACTTCGCACCTTCCTGGACGAGATCTACAACCAGATCGGCGGTCGTAACGAAGATCTGGATAGCTTCTCCGACCAGGAAATTCTGGATCTGGCGAAGAACCTGCGTGGCGGCGTTCCAATGGCCACTCCAGTGTTCGACGGCGCCAAGGAAAGCGAAATCAAGGCCATGCTGAAACTGGCAGACCTGCCAGAAAGCGGCCAGATGCAGCTGACCGACGGCCGTACCGGCAACAAGTTCGAGCGCCCGGTTACTGTTGGCTACATGTACATGCTGAAGCTGAACCACTTGGTAGACGACAAGATGCACGCTCGTTCTACCGGTTCGTACAGCCTGGTTACCCAGCAGCCGCTGGGTGGTAAGGCGCAGTTCGGTGGTCAGCGTTTCGGGGAGATGGAGGTCTGGGCACTGGAAGCATACGGTGCTGCTTACACTCTGCAAGAAATGCTCACAGTGAAGTCGGACGATGTGAACGGCCGGACCAAGATGTACAAAAACATCGTGGACGGCGATCACCGTATGGAGCCGGGCATGCCCGAGTCCTTCAACGTGTTGATCAAGGAAATTCGTTCCCTCGGCATCGATATCGATCTGGAAACCGAATAACACGTGACGCGAATCGAGAGCGGGGCAGGATTGCCCGCTCTCTGCTCCGCCAGGAGGAAAGGCCTTGAAAGACCTACTGAATTTGCTGAAAAACCAGGGTCAAGTCGAAGAGTTCGACGCCATCCGTATTGGATTGGCATCGCCTGAGATGATCCGTTCGTGGTCGTTCGGTGAAGTTAAAAAGCCGGAAACCATCAACTACCGTACGTTCAAACCTGAGCGTGACGGCCTGTTCTGCGCCAAGATCTTTGGCCCGGTAAAGGATTACGAGTGCCTGTGCGGTAAGTACAAGCGCTTGAAGCACCGTGGTGTGATCTGCGAGAAGTGCGGCGTTGAAGTCGCGCTGGCAAAAGTTCGTCGTGAGCGCATGGCGCACATCGAGCTGGCCTCGCCAGTAGCCCACATCTGGTTCCTGAAATCGCTGCCGTCCCGTATCGGTTTGCTGATGGACATGACCCTGCGTGATATCGAGCGCGTTCTCTACTTCGAGAGCTACGTCGTTATCGATCCAGGCATGACCACCCTTGAAAAGGGTCAGCTGCTCAACGACGAGCAGTACTTCGAAGCGCTGGAAGAGTTCGGCGACGATTTCGATGCCCGCATGGGTGCCGAAGCTGTCCGTGAACTGCTGCACGCTATCGACCTGGAACACGAGATTGGCCGTCTGCGTGAAGAGATTCCGCAAACCAACTCCGAAACCAAAATCAAAAAGCTGTCCAAGCGTCTGAAGTTGATGGAAGCCTTCCAGGGTTCCGGCAACCTGCCAGAGTGGATGGTGCTGACCGTTCTGCCGGTTCTGCCGCCAGATCTGCGTCCACTGGTCCCATTGGATGGCGGTCGTTTCGCGACTTCCGACCTCAACGATCTGTATCGTCGAGTGATCAACCGTAACAACCGTTTGAAGCGCCTGCTTGATCTGTCCGCTCCGGACATCATCGTGCGCAACGAAAAGCGTATGTTGCAGGAAGCCGTCGACGCACTGCTCGACAACGGTCGTCGTGGCCGCGCTATCACCGGTTCCAACAAGCGTCCTCTGAAATCCCTGGCTGACATGATCAAGGGTAAGCAAGGTCGTTTCCGTCAGAACTTGCTCGGTAAGCGTGTTGACTACTCCGGTCGTTCGGTAATTACCGTAGGTCCGACCCTGCGTCTGCACCAGTGCGGTCTGCCGAAGAAGATGGCTCTCGAGCTGTTCAAGCCGTTCATTTTCGGCAAGCTGGAAATGCGTGGTCTTGCTACCACCATCAAAGCGGCCAAGAAGATGGTTGAGCGTGAGCTGCCAGAGGTTTGGGACGTTCTCGCTGAAGTGATTCGCGAACACCCGGTTCTCCTCAACCGTGCACCGACCCTTCACCGTCTGGGTATCCAGGCGTTTGAACCGGTACTGATCGAAGGTAAGGCTATCCAGCTGCACCCTCTGGTCTGTGCTGCGTACAACGCCGACTTCGACGGCGACCAAATGGCCGTGCACGTACCGCTGACGCTGGAAGCCCAGCTGGAAGCGCGTGCGTTGATGATGTCGACCAACAACATTCTGTCGCCAGCCAACGGTGAGCCAATCATCGTTCCTTCGCAGGACGTTGTATTGGGTCTGTACTACATGACTCGTGAAGCGATCAACGCCAAAGGCGAAGGTCGTGTGTTCGCGGATCTGCAGGAAGTTGACCGTGTGTTCCGTGCCGGCGAAGCCGCGCTGCACGCCAAGGTCAAGGTACGGATCAACGAAACCGTGAACGATCGTGATGGCGGCAGCGTGACCAACACTCGTATCGTCGACACTACCGTCGGCCGTGCGCTGTTGTTCCAGGTTGTGCCAAAAGGTCTGTCCTTCGACGTCGTCAACCTGCCGATGAAAAAGAAAGCGATCTCCAAGCTGATCAACCAGTGCTACCGCGTGGTTGGTTTGAAAGAGACCGTGATCTTCGCTGACCAGTTGATGTACACCGGTTTTGCCTATTCGACCATCTCCGGCGTTTCCATCGGTGTTAACGACTTCGTTATCCCGGATGAAAAAGCCCGCATCATCGGTGCCGCCACCGACGAAGTGAAAGAGATCGAAAGTCAGTACGCCTCCGGCCTGGTAACCCAGGGCGAGAAGTACAACAAAGTGATCGACCTTTGGTCCAAGGCGAACGACGAAGTATCCAAGGCGATGATGGCCAACCTCTCGAAAGAGAAAGTCATTGACCGCCATGGCGTCGAAGTTGACCAGGAATCCTTCAACTCGATGTACATGATGGCCGACTCGGGCGCACGGGGTTCTGCTGCGCAGATCCGTCAGCTCGCCGGTATGCGTGGCCTGATGGCCAAGCCGGACGGTTCCATCATCGAAACGCCGATTACTGCGAACTTCCGTGAAGGTTTGAGCGTACTTCAGTACTTCATCTCTACTCACGGTGCTCGTAAAGGTCTGGCGGATACCGCGTTGAAAACTGCGAACTCCGGTTACCTGACTCGTCGTCTGGTAGACGTGGCGCAGGATCTGGTTGTGACCGAGATCGATTGCGGTACCGAACATGGCCTGGTAATGACTCCGCACATTGAAGGCGGTGACGTTGTTGAGCCGTTGGGTGAGCGCGTATTGGGTCGTGTCATTGCCCGTGACGTATTCAAGCCAGGTACCGAGGAAGTTATCGTTCCTGCCGGCACTCTGGTAGACGAGAAGTGGGTCGAGTTCATCGAGCTGAACAGCATCGACGAAGTGATCGTGCGTTCGCCGATCAGCTGCGAAACCCGCTACGGCATTTGCGCCAAGTGCTACGGCCGTGACTTGGCTCGTGGTCACCAGGTGAACATCGGTGAAGCGGTCGGCGTTATCGCTGCCCAGTCCATCGGTGAGCCGGGTACCCAGCTGACCATGCGTACGTTCCACATCGGTGGTGCGGCAAGCCGGACCTCCGCAGCCGACAGCGTTCAGGTGAAGAATGGCGGTACCGTCCGTCTGCATAACCTGAAGCACGTTGAGCGAGTGGACGGTTGCCTGGTTGCTGTGTCCCGTTCCGGTGAGCTGGCAATCGCTGATGACTTCGGTCGTGAGCGTGAGCGCTACAAGCTGCCGTACGGTGCTGTGATTTCGGTTAAAGAAGGTGACAAGGTCGACGCTGGCGCAATCGTGGCCAAGTGGGATCCGCACACTCACCCAATCGTTACCGAAATGAAAGGTACCGTGACCTACGTGGGCATGGAAGAAGGCATCACGATCAAGCGTCAGACTGACGAATTGACCGGTATGACCAACATTGAAGTACTCGACGCCAAAGACCGTCCAGCTGCCGGTAAAGATATCCGTCCTGCTGTGAAGATGGTTGATGACAACGGCAAGGATCTCTTGCTGCCGGGTACCGACGTAATTGCTCAGTACTTCCTGCCTGCTAACGCCCTGGTCGGTGTAGCGGACGGTGCGAAAATCGCGATCGGTGATGTTATCGCTCGTATTCCGCAAGAGACTTCGAAGACCCGTGACATCACCGGTGGTCTGCCGCGTGTTGCCGACTTGTTCGAAGCCCGTCGTCCGAAAGAAGCCTCGATTCTGGCTGAAGTCAGCGGCACCATCGCGTTCGGTAAAGAGACCAAAGGCAAGCGCCGTCTGGTTATCACCCCGAACGACGGTAGCGATCCGTACGAAGAGCTGATTCCGAAGTGGCGTCACCTGAACGTCTTCGAAGGCGAACAGGTAAACCGCGGCGAAGTTATCTCCGACGGTCCGAGCGATCCACACGACATCCTGCGTCTGCTGGGTGTGAGTGCGCTGGCCAAGTACATCGTGAACGAGATCCAGGACGTTTACCGTCTGCAAGGCGTGAAGATCAACGACAAGCACATCGAGACCATCCTGCGTCAGATGCTGCGTAAAGTTGAGATCGCTGAATCCGGCGATTCCAGTTTCATCAAGGGCGACCAGATGGAATTGACTCACGTGCTGGTAGAGAACGAGCGTCTGAGCAATGAAGACAAATTTGTCTCCAAGTTCACTCGTGTTCTGCTGGGTATCACCAAGGCGTCGTTGTCCACCGAATCGTTCATCTCGGCGGCTTCCTTCCAGGAAACCACTCGCGTACTGACCGAGGCGGCGGTAACCGGCAAGCGCGATTACCTGCGCGGCCTGAAAGAAAACGTGGTCGTGGGTCGTCTGATCCCGGCCGGTACCGGTCTGGCTTATCACAGCGAGCGCAAGCGCCGCCGTGATGCTGACAAACCGTTGCGCGTGAGCGCCAGTGAAGTGGAAGCTGCACTGACCGAAGCGCTGAACTCGAGCGGTAACTGAGTTCTGCGGTAGTAAATGAGTGCAGGCCCTGATCGCTCCGTTCATCCAGTCGAGACAATTTGTCGAGGTTGGATGGGGGGAGAGCTCGGGGCCTTGCCTTGACTGGGGGCAAGATCCTCTTTAGACTCTTGTACCCCTAAATTTGGCGGGGATTCGTTCCTGCCATTTTGCTTTTCTTGCAAGACAATAGCGTCGCAAGACAACAGTGGAGCTAGTAGATGGCAACTATCAACCAGCTGGTACGTCAGCCGCGTAAGCGTATCGTCGAGAAATCCGACGTGCCTGCGCTGCAGAACTGCCCGCAACGTCGTGGCGTATGCACCCGTGTGTATACCACTACGCCGAAAAAACCTAACTCGGCACTGCGTAAAGTATGCCGTGTGCGTCTGACCAACGGTTTCGAGGTTTCCTCGTACATCGGCGGTGAAGGCCACAACCTGCAAGAGCACAGCGTGGTACTGATCCGCGGCGGTCGTGTAAAAGACTTGCCAGGTGTTCGTTACCACACCGTTCGCGGCTCTTTGGATACTTCCGGCGTTAAAGGTCGTAACCAAGGTCGTTCGAAGTACGGTACCAAGCGTCCGAAGTAATAGTCGCTTGCAGCAAAAAACCGATTTCTATTTTTCTGAGTCGATAAGAGTAAGGTCGGAGGCGTCCCGAAAGGGCACCGATTCCGAGCGAACCTGAAGACCGTTTGAGGGCTTATCCATGCCAAGAAGACGCGTAGCAGCCAAGCGCGAAGTGCTTGACGATCCAAAATACGGAAGCCAAATCCTGGCCAAGTTCATGAACCACGTGATGGAAAGCGGCAAAAAAGCCGTTGCCGAGCGTATCGTTTATGGCGCGCTGGAAAAGGTTAAAGAACGCAAGAACAGCGACCCCCTGGAAATCTTCGAGAAAGCTCTCGACGCCATCGCTCCGCTGGTCGAAGTAAAGTCGCGCCGTGTAGGCGGTGCTACTTACCAGGTTCCGGTCGAAGTTCGTCCGTCCCGTCGTAACGCGCTGGCAATGCGCTGGTTGGTAGACTTCGCCCGTAAGCGCGGCGAGAAGTCTATGGCTCTGCGTTTGGCTGGCGAACTGTTGGACGCTGCTGAAGGTAAAGGTGCTGCTGTTAAGAAGCGTGAAGACGTGCACCGTATGGCTGAAGCCAACAAGGCTTTCTCGCACTACCGCTTCTAATTTTAGCTTCACTAATTTTGCGAGGGCTTTATGGCTCGTACTACTCCGATTAGCCGCTACCGTAACATCGGTATCGTTGCTCACGTGGATGCTGGTAAAACCACCACCACCGAGCGCGTCCTTTTTTACACTGGCAAAAGTCACAAAATGGGCGAGGTGCATGACGGCGCCGCGACCACAGACTGGATGGTGCAGGAGCAGGAGCGTGGTATTACCATTACTTCTGCTGCTATCACCGCCTTCTGGAAAGGTTCTGAGAAGCAGTACTCGCACGAACACCGTTTCAACGTTATCGATACCCCGGGCCACGTAGACTTCACTATTGAAGTTGAACGCTCCCTGCGCGTACTCGACGGCGCTGTCGTTGTGTTCTGCGGTACTTCGGGTGTTGAGCCTCAGTCGGAAACCGTATGGCGTCAGGCCAACAAGTACGGCGTTCCACGTCTTGTTTACGTAAACAAGATGGACCGTGCTGGCGCTAACTTCCTGCGCGTGATCGGTCAGATCAAGCAGCGTCTGGGTCACACTCCGGTGCCAATCCAGTTGGCTATCGGTTCCGAAGACAACTTCCAGGGTCAGATCGATCTGATCAACATGCAAGCTGTCTACTGGAATGACTCTGACAAGGGTATGGTCCCTGTTCGCAAGGACATTCCTGCCGAGCTGCAAGAGCTGGCTGAAGAGTGGCGCAGCAACATGGTCGAGGCTGCGGCCGAAGCCAACGAAGAGCTGATGAACAAGTATCTCGAAGGGGAAGAGCTCTCCATCGAGGAAATCAAGGCCGCTCTGCGTCAGCGTACTATCGCTGGTGAGATCGTTCTGGCTGTTTGCGGTTCTTCCTTCAAGAACAAGGGTGTTCCCCTGGTTCTCGACGCCGTTATCGACTTCCTGCCTGCTCCTACCGACATTCCTGCTATCAAGGGTTCCAACCCGGATAACGAGGAAGAGGAAATGGAGCGTCATGCAAGCGACGACGAGCCTTTCGCGGCTCTGGCGTTCAAGATCGCTACCGACCCATTCGTGGGTACCTTGACCTTTGTTCGGGTTTACTCGGGCGTGTTGGCCTCCGGCGACGGCGTGATCAACTCGGTAAAAGGCAAGAAAGAGCGCGTGGGTCGTATGGTGCAAATGCACGCAAACGCCCGTGAAGAAATCAAGGAAGTACGCGCTGGTGACATCGCGGCCTTGATCGGCATGAAGGACGTCACCACTGGTGAAACTTTGTGCAACGCTGACAAGCCAATCATCCTGGTTCGCATGGACTTCCCGGAGCCGGTTATTTCGGTTGCTGTAGAGCCTAAGACCAAGGATGACCAGGAAAAAATGGGTATCGCTCTGGGCAAGCTTGCTCAGGAAGACCCGTCTTTCCGCGTCAAAACTGATGAAGAGACTGGTCAAACGATCATCTCCGGCATGGGCGAGCTGCACCTGGACATCCTGGTTGACCGGATGCGCCGTGAGTTCAACGTCGAAGCCAACATCGGTAAGCCTCAAGTTTCGTACCGTGAGCGCATCACGAAGAGCTGCGAAATCGAAGGCAAGTTCGTTCGTCAGTCCGGCGGTCGTGGCCAGTTTGGTCATTGCTGGATCCGTTTTGCACCTGCTGACGAAGGTCAGGAAGGTCTGCAATTCCTGAACGAAGTAGTGGGTGGTGTGGTTCCTAAGGAATACATCCCGGCTATCCAGAAGGGTATCGAAGAGCAGATGAAGAACGGTGTTGTTGCCGGCTATCCGCTGATCGGCCTGAAGGCTACCGTGTTTGATGGTTCTTACCACGACGTCGACTCGAACGAGATGGCGTTTAAGGTGGCTGCTTCCATGGCGACCAAGCAACTGGCCCAGAAGGGTGGTGGTGAGTTGCTTGAGCCGATCATGGCGGTAGAGGTTGTTACGCCTGAAGACTATATGGGTGACGTGATGGGCGACCTTAACCGTCGTCGCGGCATGATTCTGGGTATGGAAGATACGGTTTCCGGTAAAGTAATTCGTGCCGAGGTTCCGTTGGGCGAGATGTTCGGTTATGCGACCGACGTTCGTTCCATGTCTCAGGGTCGCGCAAGCTACTCTATGGAATTCAAAAAATACAATACGGCTCCGTCGCACATCGTCGAAACCGTTACCAAAAAACAAGGCTGATTCAGTCCTTTAGGCAAGGAGTTAATTGTCGTGGCTAAAGAAAAATTTGATCGTTCCCTACCGCACGTCAACGTTGGCACTATCGGTCACGTTGACCACGGTAAAACCACTCTGACCGCTGCTCTGACTCGCGTCTGCTCCGAAGTTTTCGGTTCGGCTCGTGTTGACTTCGACAAGATCGACAGCGCACCAGAAGAGAAAGCTCGCGGTATCACCATCAACACCGCTCACGTTGAGTACAACTCGAAGATCCGTCACTACGCTCACGTTGACTGCCCAGGTCACGCTGACTATGTGAAGAACATGATCACCGGTGCTGCTCAAATGGACGGCGCTATCCTGGTTTGCTCGGCCGCTGATGGTCCGATGCCACAAACCCGTGAGCACATCCTGCTGTCCCGTCAGGTAGGCGTTCCGTACATCGTGGTTTTCCTGAACAAGGCTGACCTGGTAGACGACGCTGAGCTGCTGGAACTGGTTGAGATGGAAGTGCGCGATCTGCTGAGCACTTACGACTTCCCAGGCGACGACACTCCAATCATCATCGGCTCCGCTCGTATGGCGCTGGATGGTCTGGACGATAACGAGATGGGCACCACTGCCGTCAAGAAACTGGTTGAAACTCTGGACAGCTACATCCCAGAACCAGTTCGTCTGACTGACAAGCCGTTCCTGATGCCAATCGAAGACGTATTCTCGATCTCGGGTCGCGGTACTGTTGTGACTGGTCGTATCGAGCGCGGTATCGTTCGCGTTCAGGATCCACTGGAAATCGTTGGTCTGCGTGACACTACCGTCACCACCTGCACCGGTGTTGAAATGTTCCGCAAACTGCTCGACGAAGGTCGTGCTGGCGAGAACTGCGGCGTGCTGCTGCGCGGCACCAAGCGTGATGACGTGGAGCGTGGTCAGGTTCTGGTTAAGCCAGGTACCGTTAAGCCGCACACCAAGTTCACCGCAGAAGTTTACGTTCTGAGCAAAGAAGAAGGCGGTCGTCACACTCCGTTCTTCAAAGGCTACCGTCCACAGTTCTACTTCCGTACTACTGACGTGACTGGTAACTGCGAGCTGCCAGAAGGCGTTGAAATGGTAATGCCAGGCGATAACATTCAAATGACTGTTACCCTGATCAAAACCATCGCAATGGAAGACGGTCTGCGTTTCGCTATTCGCGAAGGCGGCCGTACCGTTGGTGCTGGCGTTGTAGCTAAAATCATCGAGTAAGCTTCTCTTCTGAGATAGCTTCGATGCTTTGAAAAAGCCCCCGCTCAGCGGGGGCTTTTTTATTGGGTTGACACCTATCGGGGGCGTCTATAGAATTGCGCCTCCTTTTAACGGGCGTATTGCGCCCGGTGGGAATAGCAGCCGGAGTCTGAAATCCAATGCAAAATCAGCAAATCCGTATCAGGTTGAAGGCTTTTGACCATCGCCTGATCGACCAATCCACCCAGGAAATCGTGGAAACCGCGAAACGTACTGGTGCTCAAGTGCGTGGTCCAATTCCACTGCCTACCCGTAAAGAGCGGTTCACCGTTCTGGTCTCCCCGCACGTCAACAAAGACGCGCGTGACCAGTACGAGATCCGTACTCATAAGCGCGTTCTGGACATCGTCCAGCCAACGGATAAAACCGTTGATGCTCTTATGAAGCTTGATCTTGCGGCCGGTGTGGAAGTGCAGATCAGCCTCGGCTAAGACTCGGTCTTAGTCGTGTAACGCTCTGAAATGGGCGGCCATAGCGGGTGAAAGCCCCGTACACTCATGAGGTTTACAACATGACTATTGGTGTAGTCGGTCGTAAATGCGGTATGACCCGTATTTTCACCGAAGAAGGTGTCTCCATTCCGGTCACGGTCATTGAGATCGAGCCGAATCGCGTCACCCAGTTCAAAACTGAAGAGACCGATGGCTATCGTGCAGTGCAAGTCACTGTAGGCGAGCGTCGTGCTTCGCGTGTTACAGCTGCGCAAGCTGGCCACTTCGCTAAGGCGAACGTTGCCGCTGGTCGTACCGTGATGGAATTCCGCCTTGAAGAAGGCGAGTACCAGGCCGGCGATCTGATCAATGCTGAAATCTTCGCTGCTGGTCAACTGGTTGATGTAACCGGTCAGTCCAAAGGTAAAGGCTTCCAGGGTACGATCAAGCGTTGGAATTTCCGCGGGCAAGATAACACCCACGGTAACTCCGTATCCCACCGCGTTCCAGGCTCTATCGGCCAGTGCCAGACTCCTGGTCGTGTATTCAAGGGCAAAAAAATGTCCGGTCATATGGGCGCTGAGCGCGTGACCGTGCAGTCCCTCGAAGTAGTGCGCGTGGACGCTGAACGCAATCTGTTGTTGGTCAAGGGCGCTGTTCCTGGCGCTACTGGCGGCAACTTGGTTGTACGTCCAGCAGCCAAGGCTCGCGGTTAAGGGGAAGCTGACATGCAATTAAATGTAAATGACGCTCAAGCGATCGAAGTTTCCGAACTGACATTTGGCGGCGAATTCAACGAGACGCTGGTTCACCAAGCAGTCGTGGCCTACATGGCCGGCGGCCGTCAAGGTAGCAAGCAGCAAAAGACCCGTTCCGACGTTCGTGGTGGCGGTAAGCGCCCATGGCGTCAGAAAGGTACTGGCCGTGCTCGTGCCGGTACTATCCGTAGCCCAATCTGGCGTGGCGGCGGTACCACTTTCGCAGCTCGTCCTCAGGATCACTCCCAGAAGCTGAACAAGAAGATGTATCGCGCAGCAATGCGTTCCATCCTTGCTGAGCTGGTGCGTACTGATCGTCTGGTCGTAGTTCAGGATTTCGCTGTTGAAACGCCGAAAACCAAAGACCTGCTGGGCAAACTGAACAACATGAGCCTGACCGACGTTCTGATCGTGTCGGACGCTGTTGATCAGAACCTGTACCTGGCTGCTCGTAACCTGCCGCACGTTGATGTACGTGATGTGCAAGGTTCCGATCCAGTTAGTCTGATCGCATACGACAAGGTGTTGATCACCGTGTCGGCCGTGAAGAAATTCGAGGAGCTGCTGGGATGAACCAGGAACGCGTATTTAAAGTTCTGCTTGGCCCGCACGTTTCCGAGAAGGCTACGGTTCTGGCAGACAAGAAAGGCCAGTTCGTTTTCAAGGTTGCCACTGACGCAACCAAGCTGGAAATCAAGAAGGCCGTCGAAAGCCTGTTCAGCGTGAAAGTAGAGCGTGTTACTACCCTGAATGTTCTGGGTAAGAGCAAGCGCACTGCTCGCGGTCTGGGCAAGCGTAATGACTGGAAGAAGGCAGTTATCTCCCTTCAGCCAGGCCAAGATCTCGATTTCAGCAGCAGTGCTGAGTAAGGAAGGGGTGCATCATGGCAATCGTTAAATGCAAACCGACTTCCCCTGGCCGCCGTTTTGTGGTCAAGGTGGTCAACCAGGAGCTGCATAAAGGCGCTCCTCACGCACCGCTGCTCGAGAAAAAGTCGAAGTCTGGTGGTCGTAACAACAATGGTCGTATTACCACTCGTCACATCGGTGGTGGCCATAAGCAGCATTATCGTCTGGTCGATTTCCGTCGCAACGACAAAGATGGCATCGCTGCCACTGTTGAGCGTATCGAATACGATCCAAACCGTACTGCTCACATCGCTCTGCTGCTGTACGCAGATGGCGAGCGTCGCTACATCATTGCGCCTAAAGGCGTGAGTGCTGGCGACCAGCTGATCGCAGGTGCTCTGGCGCCGATCAAGCCGGGCAACGCTCTGCAACTGCGTAACATTCCAGTTGGTAGCACCGTACACGGCATCGAATTGAAGCCAGGTAAAGGCGCGCAAATCGCTCGTTCCGCTGGTGCTTCGGCTCAGCTGATCGCTCGTGAAGGTGTCTACGTGACCCTGCGTCTGCGTTCTGGTGAGATGCGTAAAGTGCTGGCTGAATGCCGCGCGACCCTGGGCGAAGTCTCGAACTCCGAGCACAGCCTGCGTTCGCTGGGTAAAGCTGGTGCCAAACGCTGGCGTGGCGTTCGCCCAACCGTTCGTGGTGTTGCCATGAACCCGGTTGACCACCCACATGGTGGTGGTGAAGGTCGTACCTCTGGTGGTCGTCATCCGGTATCGCCATGGGGCTTCCCGACTAAGGGCGCGAAGACTCGTGGTAATAAGCGTACCGACAAAATGATCGTCCGTCGTCGCAAGTAAATAGAGGGATACGACAGTGCCACGTTCTCTGAAAAAAGGTCCTTTTATCGATCTTCACCTACTGAAGAAGATCGAAGTGGCGGCGGAAAAGAACGATCGCAAACCAGTTAAAACCTGGTCGCGTCGCTCGATGATCCTGCCACAAATGGTCGGTCTGACCATCGCAGTACACAACGGTCGTCAACACGTCCCAGTTCTCGTTAACGAAGACATGGTCGGCCACAAACTGGGCGAGTTCGCCGGTACCCGCACATATCGTGGGCACGTGGCAGACAAGAAAGCCAAGCGTTAAGGGGTTAGGAAATGGAAGTAGCCGCTAAGTTGTCGGGCGCTCGAATCTCCGCCCAGAAAGCCCGCTTGGTCGCCGACCAGATCCGCGGGAAGAAGGTGGGCGAAGCGCTCAACCTGTTGGCTTTCAGCAGTAAGAAAGCCGCCGAGATCATGAAGAAAGTGCTGGAGTCGGCCGTAGCCAACGCCGAGCATAACGAAGGCGCAGACGTTGATGACCTGAAAGTCAGCACCGTTTTCGTTAACGAAGGGCGTTCGCTGAAGCGCATCATGCCACGTGCCAAAGGCCGTGCTGATCGCATCGTCAAGCGGTCTTGCCATATCACTGTCAAGGTTGCTGACAAGTAACGGAGTCGAAGAGATGGGTCAGAAAGTACATCCCATTGGCATTCGCCTGGGAATCGTCAAGGAGCACACCTCCGTCTGGTACGCAGACGGTCGGACTTATGCGGACTACTTGTTCGCTGATCTGAAGGTGCGTGAGTATCTCCAAGACAAACTAAAAAGCGCGTCCGTAAGCCGTATCGATATCCATCGTCCGGCCCAAACTGCACGTATCACCATCCACACCGCTCGTCCAGGTATCGTTATCGGGAAGAAAGGTGAAGATGTTGAGAAACTGCGTCAGGACCTGACCAAGCAAATGGGTGTGCCTGTGCACATCAATATCGAAGAGATCCGCAAGCCGGAGCTCGACGGTATGCTGGTTGCGCAGAGCGTAGCTCAGCAGCTGGAGCGTCGCGTAATGTTCCGTCGCGCTATGAAGCGCGCTGTTCAGAACGCCATGCGCATTGGTGCCAAAGGCATCAAAATCCAAGTGAGCGGTCGTCTCGGCGGTGCTGAAATCGCACGTACTGAATGGTATCGCGAAGGTCGTGTGCCTCTGCACACCCTGCGTGCCGACATCGACTATGCCAACTACGAAGCTCACACCACTTATGGTGTGATCGGTGTAAAGGTTTGGATCTTCAAAGGCGAAGTAATTGGTGGTCGCCAAGAAGAACTGAAACCACAAGCACCAGCGCCTCGTAAAAAAGCTGCTAAGTAAGGGGTACGCCAAATGTTGCAACCAAAGCGTACGAAGTTCCGCAAGCAAATGACTGGTCACAACCGTGGCCTGGCATTGCGCGGTAGCAAAGTCAGCTTCGGCGAGTTCGCGCTGAAGTCTGTTGCTCGTGGTCGTCTCACCGCTCGTCAGATCGAGTCAGCGCGTCGTGCACTGACCCGTCACGTTAAACGTGGCGGCAAGATCTGGATCCGTGTATTCCCGGACAAGCCTATTTCCAAAAAGCCACTCGAAGTTCGGATGGGTAAAGGTAAGGGTAACGTGGAATACTGGGTTGCCCAGATTCAGCCAGGCAAAGTCCTGTATGAAATCGAGGGTGTTTCTGAAGAGCTGGCGCGTGAGGCTTTCGCCCTGGCTGCTGCAAAGCTGCCGCTCGCCACCTCCTTTGTTAAACGGACGGTGATGTGATGAAAGCGAATGAACTTCGTGAAAAATCCGCACAGCAGCTGAACGAGCAACTGCTCGGCCTGCTGCGCGACCAGTTCAATCTGCGTATGCAGAAAGCAACTGGCCAGTTGGGGCAGTCTCATCTGCTCTCGCAAGTTAAGCGTGACATCGCTCGCGTGAAGACTGTGCTCAACCAGCAGGCAGGTAAGTAATCATGGCTGAAGCCGAAAAAACTGTCCGTACGCTGACTGGCCGTGTTGTCAGCGACAAGATGGACAAAACCATCACCGTTCTGATCGAGCGTCGCGTTAAGCACCCGATCTACGGTAAATACGTTAAGCGTTCGACTAAGCTGCACGCGCACGACGAAACCAATCAGTGCCACATCGGCGACAAAGTCACTATTCGTGAAACTCGTCCTTTGGCCAAGACCAAGTCTTGGGCGCTGGTTGATGTTCTCGAACGCGCTGTGGAAGTCTAAGGACTAGGGGTCGGAGAAATTATATGATTCAGACTCAATCCATGCTCGATGTGGCCGATAACAGCGGCGCTCGCCGCGTTATGTGCATCAAGGTGCTGGGTGGCTCCCATCGTCGTTACGCTGGTATCGGTGACATCATCAAAGTTACCGTGAAGGAAGCAATTCCTCGCGGTAAGGTGAAAAAAGGCCAAGTGATGACTGCTGTTGTAGTCCGCACTCGTCACGGCGTTCGCCGTGCAGATGGCTCCATTATCCGCTTTGATGGCAACGCTGCTGTTCTTCTGAACAACAAGCAAGAGCCGATCGGCACCCGTATCTTTGGGCCAGTGACCCGTGAACTTCGTACTGAGAAGTTCATGAAGATCGTCTCGCTCGCCCCAGAAGTGCTGTAAGGAGATCCGACATGCAAAAGATTCGTCGTGACGACGAGATCATCGTGATCGCCGGCAAAGACAAAGGTAAGCGCGGTAAGGTGCTGAAGGTTCTTGCTGATGACCGTCTGGTCGTTGGTGGTCTGAACCTGGTCAAGCGTCATACCAAGCCTAACCCGATGTCGGGCGTACAGGGCGGTATCGTCGAGAAAGAAGCGCCACTGCACGCTTCCAACGTCGCCATCTTCAACGGCGAAACCAACAAGGCTGACCGCGTTGGTTTCAAAGTAGAAGACGGTAAGAAAATTCGTGTCTTCAAGTCGACCCAAAAAGCGGTTGATGCTTGAACACTGCTAGGTAGAAGACCATGGCACGACTAAAAGAGATTTACCGGAAGGAAATCGCACCGAAACTTAAGGAAGAACTTAAGCTTTCGAACGTGATGGAAGTTCCGCGCGTTACCAAAATCACCCTGAACATGGGTCTGGGCGAAGCGATCGGCGACAAAAAAGTCATCGAGCACGCTGTTGCTGACCTGGAAAAGATCACCGGCCAGAAAGTCGTTGTGACCTACGCTCGGAAATCCATCGCTGGCTTTAAAGTCCGTGAAGGTTGGCCGATCGGCGTCAAAGTGACCCTGCGCCGTGAGCGTATGTACGAGTTCCTGGATCGTCTGCTGTCGATCTCCCTGCCTCGGGTTCGCGACTTCCGCGGCCTGAATGCCAAGTCCTTCGATGGTCGTGGTAACTACAGCATGGGCGTTAAAGAGCAGATCATCTTCCCGGAAATCGACTACGACAAGATCGATGCTCTCCGCGGTCTGGACATTACCCTGACCACCACTGCCAAGAACGATGATGAAGGTCGCGCCCTGTTGCGTGCTTTCAAATTCCCGTTCCGCAACTGATTGGAGTAGGAAAATGGCCAAGATGAGCATGAAAAACCGCGAGCTGAAGCGTCAGCTCACGGTTGCCAAGTACGCCAAAAAGCGTGCAGCACTGAAAGCTATCATCGTTGATCTGAACGCAAGTCCAGAAGCGCGTTGGGAAGCTACAGTAGCCCTGCAGAAGCAGCCACGTGACGCAAGCGCTTCGCGCATGCGTAACCGCTGCCGCCTGACCGGTCGTCCACACGGCGTTTACCGCAAGTTCGGCCTTGGCCGTAACAAACTGCGTGAAGCTGCAATGCGTGGTGACGTACCTGGTCTGGTTAAAGCCAGCTGGTAAGCACTGTCGAAGTCTCGGTGTTCGGGGTCGCAAGATCCTGACCATCGGAGACCTTGAACTTGAATCAAGCCCCTATTGGGGCTTGATTCATTTGTGGGGTGTGTCTAGAATACCCGGCTCGCCTGAGCCCGTGTTTTTTTGCGCGGATGTACTCGGCGACACGTAGTAGCCGCAAGGCTAATTTTTTGTGTATTAGGAGCGTCTAGCCCATGAGTATGCAGGACCCGTTAGCGGACATGCTAACTCGAATCCGTAATGCCCAGATGGCTGAAAAGTCCGTCGTAAGCATGCCATCTTCTACTTTGAAGGTAGCTGTTGCCAAAGTCCTGAAGGACGAAGGTTACATTGCGGGTTATCAGATCAGCAGCGAAATCAAGCCACTGCTGTCCATCGAGCTGAAGTACTTCGAAGGCCGTCCGGTCATCGAGGAAGTGAAGCGCGTTAGCCGTCCAGGCCTGCGTCAGTACAAGTCCGTCGATGATCTGCCAAAAGTTCGTGGCGGTCTCGGTGTGTCTATCGTCTCCACCAACAAAGGTGTGATGACGGATCGTGCTGCGCGCGCTGCCGGTGTCGGCGGCGAAGTTCTTTGCACTGTGTTCTAAGGGGGGATAAGCATGTCACGCGTCGCTAAGAACCCCGTTAAGCTGCCAGCCGGTGTCGAAGTCAAATTCGCAGGCCAACAGCTTTCGGTGAAGGGTGCCAAGGGCACTCTCGAACTGAACATCCATTCGTCCGTTGAGATCGTTGAAGAGGCTGGTGAGCTGCGTTTCGCTGCTCGCAATGGCGATCAACAAACTCGCGCAATGGCTGGTACCACTCGTGCGTTGGTAAACAACATGGTCCAAGGCGTAAGCCAAGGCTTCGAGCGTAAGCTCCAGCTGGTCGGTGTTGGTTACAAAGCGCAAGCAAAAGGCACAGTGCTGAACCTGGCTCTTGGCTTCTCGCACCCAGTGGATTATGAACTGCCGGAAGGCATCACCGCTGAGACTCCTAGCCAGACCGATATCCTGATCAAGGGCATCGACAAGCAGCTGGTAGGTCAAGTGGCCGCCGAGATCCGCGACTTCCGTCCACCAGAGCCGTACAAAGGCAAAGGTGTGCGCTACGCGGACGAAGTCGTCCGTCGTAAAGAAGCCAAGAAGAAGTAGGGCATAGCAAATGACCGACAAAAAAGTTACTCGACTGCGTCGCGCTCGCAAAGCACGCCTGAAAATGCACGAACTCGAAGTCGTGCGTCTCTGCGTGTTCCGCTCGTCGCAGCACATCTACGCCCAGGTCATTTCGGCCGACGGCAACAAAGTCCTGGCAAGTGCCTCGACTTTGGATAAAGAACTGCGTGATGGTGCCACCGGCAACATCGACGCGGCCACTAAGGTTGGCCAGCTGGTCGCTACGCGTGCTAAAGCCGCTGGCGTCTCGCAGGTGGCTTTCGACCGCTCTGGCTTCAAGTACCACGGCCGCGTCAAGGCGCTGGCTGATGCTGCTCGTGAAGCTGGGCTGGAGTTCTAAGTTATGTCAAATAACGACCAAAAGCGCGACGAAGGCTACATCGAGAAGCTGGTTCAAGTTAACCGCGTAGCCAAAACCGTTAAAGGCGGCCGTATCTTCACTTTCACCGCGTTGACCGTGGTTGGTGATGGTAAAGGGCGCGTTGGCTTCGGCCGTGGCAAGTCGCGTGAAGTGCCTGCTGCGATCCAGAAGGCAATGGAAGCTGCTCGCCGCAACATGATCCAGGTTGATCTGAACGGCACCACTCTGCAGTACGCAATGAAGTCCGCCCACGGCGCTTCGAAGGTGTACATGCAGCCTGCTTCTGAAGGTACCGGTATCATCGCTGGCGGCGCTATGCGTGCTGTCCTCGAAGTTGCTGGCGTTCAGAACGTTCTGGCCAAGTGCTACGGCTCGACTAACCCGGTAAACGTGGTTCACGCCACTTTCAAGGGTTTGAAAGCAATGCAGTCTCCTGAATCCATTGCCGCCAAGCGTGGCAAAAGCGTCAAGGAGATCTTCTGATCATGGCTACCGTTAAAGTTACGCTGATCAAAAGCATGACCGGCCGCATCCCTAACCACAAACTGTGCGTTAAGGGTCTGGGTCTGCGTCGCATCGGTCACACTGTAGAAGTCCAGGATACTCCCGAGAATCGCGGGATGATCAACAAGGCTTACTACATGCTGCGTGTCGAGGGTTAATCGATGAAACTCAATGATCTGAGTCCAGCGCCGGGTTCCCGTCGCGAAAAGCATCGTCCGGGCCGTGGTATCGGTAGCGGTTTGGGTAAGACTGGTGGCCGTGGTCACAAAGGTCAAACCTCCCGCTCCGGTGGCACCATTGCTCCAGGCTTTGAAGGCGGTCAACAGCCGCTGCATCGTCGCCTGCCGAAGTTTGGTTTCGTTTCCCTGAAAGCCATGGACCGCGCAGAAGTGCGTCTGTCCGAGCTGGCTAAAGTGGAAGGCGACATCGTCACCGTGCAGTCCCTGAAAGATGCCAACGTGATCAACGTCAACGTTCAGCGTGTGAAAATCATGCTGTCCGGCGAAGTTACTCGCGCTGTCACCATCGGAAAGGGAATCGGCGCCACCAAAGGTGCGCGTGCGGCTATCGAAGCAGCTGGCGGCAAGTTCGAGGAATAAATGGCTAAGCAAGGTGCTCTCTCTGCGCTCGGCAAAGGCGGTATGTCTGAACTCTGGGCTCGTCTGCGTTTTCTGTTCCTGGCGATTATCGTCTACCGAATAGGCGCACACATCCCGGTTCCAGGTATCAACCCGGACCGACTCGCGGACCTGTTTCGACAGAATGAGGGGACCATTCTTAGCTTGTTCAACATGTTTTCCGGCGGCGCGCTGGAGCGGATGAGTATCTTTGCACTGGGGATCATGCCGTACATTTCGGCATCGATCATCATGCAACTGATGACCGCCGTCAGCCCGCAGCTGGAACAGTTGAAGAAGGAAGGTGAAGCTGGCCGTCGCAAGATCAGCCAGTACACCCGCTACGGCACTGTCGTCCTCGCTCTCGTCCAGGCTATTGGCATGTCCATTGGTCTGGCGGGGCAGGGCGTTGCGTTCACTGGTGACTTTGGCTTCCATTTCGTCGCGGTATCCACTTTTGTGGCTGGTGCGATGTTCATGATGTGGCTGGGTGAGCAGATTACTGAGCGTGGTGTTGGCAACGGTATCTCGATGTTGATTTTTTCGGGTATCGTCGCCGGTCTTCCGAGAGCGATCGGGCAGTCTTTCGAGTCTGCACGTCAGGGTGATATCAACATCTTCGCCCTGGTTGCCATCGGTTTGCTGGCAGTAGCGATTATCGGTTTCGTGGTGTTCATTGAGCGTGGCCAGCGTCGTATTGCTGTTCACTACGCCAAGCGTCAGCAGGGCCGTAAGGTCTTCGCTGCGCAGACCAGCCACTTGCCGCTGAAGGTGAACATGGCCGGTGTTATTCCGGCTATTTTCGCGAGCAGCATTTTGCTGTTCCCGGCTTCGTTGGGTGCCTGGTTCGGTCAGTCTGAAGGTATGGGCTGGTTGCAGGACATCTCGCAGTCGATCGCTCCTGGTCAGCCGTTGAATATTCTGCTGTTTAGTGCAGGGATTATTTTCTTCTGCTTCTTCTATACGGCGTTGATGTTCAATCCGAAAGACGTAGCGGAAAACCTGAAGAAGTCCGGTGCCTTTATTCCGGGCATCCGTCCAGGTGAGCAGTCTGCGCGCTACATTGATGGCGTTCTGACTCGCTTGACCATGTTCGGTGCTCTTTACATGACGGCCGTCTGCCTGTTGCCCCAGTTCCTGGTGGTTGCAGCAAACGTACCGTTCTACCTTGGCGGGACCTCGTTGCTGATCGTGGTCGTGGTTGTGATGGACTTCATGTCCCAAGTACAATCGCACCTCGTTTCGCACCAGTACGAATCCCTGATGAAGAAAGCCAACCTGAAGGGTTACGGCAGCGGCATGTTGCGCTGAGTACCCATAAGGTTCGAGGAGTTGGTGATGAAAGTTCGTGCATCGGTGAAAAAGCTGTGCCGTAACTGCAAGATTATTCGCCGCGAAGGTGTTGTTCGAGTAATTTGCAGCGCGGAACCGCGTCACAAACAGCGCCAAGGCTGAGTGTGATTGTGCTTCAAGCCCGGCAGCTAGTGCGCTGCCGGGTTGATTATTTGTTATTACAGCGATATTATCTCGCGCCCTATTTCTTGGCTTCCGGGGCGTAGGTAGCTGTCAATTGGAGTCCCACTGAATGGCCCGTATTGCAGGCGTTAACATTCCAGATAACAAGCATACTGTTATCTCGCTGACCTACATCTATGGTGTTGGTCGCACTACTGCACAGAAAATTTGTGCAGTGACTGGGGTAAACCCAGCGGCAAAGATCAAAGATCTGAGCGACGAGCAGATTGAACAGCTGCGTGGCGAAGTGGCGAAGTTCACCACTGAAGGTGACCTGCGTCGCGAAATCAACATGAAAATCAAGCGTTTGATGGACCTCGGTTGCTATCGCGGTCTGCGTCATCGTCGTGGTCTGCCAGTACGCGGTCAGCGTACCAAGACCAACGCGCGTACCCGTAAAGGTCCGCGTAAGCCGATCCGCAAGTAATCGCCCCAGCGAATCGACAGGAAATTAATCATGGCAAAACCTGCTGCTCGTCCTCGTAAAAAAGTTAAAAAGACAGTGGTTGATGGCATCGCCCACATCCATGCTTCTTTTAACAACACCATCGTGACCATCACCGACCGTCAAGGTAACGCTCTTTCCTGGGCTACCTCCGGTGGTTCGGGTTTCCGCGGTTCCCGCAAGTCCACCCCGTTCGCTGCTCAAGTAGCTGCTGAACGTGCTGGTCAAGCTGCGCTGGAATACGGCCTGAAAAACCTCGACGTTAACGTCAAAGGTCCAGGTCCAGGTCGTGAATCCGCAGTCCGCGCTTTGAACGGCTGTGGCTACAAGATCGCCAGCATCACCGACGTGACGCCAATCCCGCACAACGGGTGCCGTCCGCCGAAGAAGCGCCGCGTGTAATCCAGGAGATTGTAAAGAATGGCTCGTTACATTGGTCCAAAATGCAAACTCGCTCGTCGCGAAGGCACCGATCTCTTTCTGAAGAGCGGCGTGCGCGCGATCGAATCGAAGTGCAACATCGAAGCAGCACCTGGTATCCACGGCCAACGCCGCGGTCGCCAGTCCGACTACGGCACCCAACTGCGTGAAAAGCAGAAGGTCCGTCGTATCTACGGCGTTCTCGAGCGTCAATTCAGCGGCTACTACAAAGAAGCTGCTGGCAAGAAAGGCGCAACTGGCGAAAACCTGTTGCAACTGCTCGAATGCCGTCTGGACAACGTTGTATACCGTATGGGTTTTGGCTCTACTCGTGCCGAATCCCGTCAGCTGGTATCGCACAAGTCGATCAGCGTTAACGGTCAGACCGTAAACGTTCCGTCCTACCAGGTTCGTGCTGGTGACGTGGTCGCAGTTCGCGAGAAAGCAAAGAACCAACTTCGCATTGTCCAAGCTCTCGATCTGTGTGCCCAACGTGGCCGCGTAGAATGGGTAGAAGTAGACACTGAGAAGAAGTCGGGCGTTTTCAAGAACGTTCCTGCTCGCAGTGATCTGTCCGCCGACATCAACGAAAGCCTGATTGTCGAGCTCTACTCCAAGTAAGGGCTAGAAAATAGGTGCATCCATGCAGATTTCGGTAAATGAGTTCCTGACACCCCGCCATATTGATGTGCAGGTTGTCAGTCCAACCCGCGCCAAGATCACACTCGAGCCTCTCGAGCGTGGTTTCGGCCACACCCTGGGCAACGCGCTGCGCCGCATCCTGTTGTCCTCAATGCCCGGCTGTGCAGTAGTCGAGGCCGAGATTGACGGTGTGCTCCACGAGTACAGCGCCATCGAAGGTGTACAGGAAGACGTAATTGAAATCCTGTTGAACCTTAAAGGTCTGGCTATCAAGCTGCACGGTCGAGACGAAGTTACGCTGACCTTGTCGAAGAAGGGTTCGGGGGTGGTTACCGCTGCCGATATTCAGCTGGATCATGATGTCGAGATCGTTAACCCCGATCACGTAATCGCTAACCTGGCGTCTAACGGCGCCCTGAACATGAAGCTCACCGTAGCTCGTGGTCGTGGTTATGAACCGGCAGACTCGCGTCAGAGCGATGAAGACGAAAGCCGCAGCATCGGTCGCTTGCAGCTTGACTCTTCGTTCAGCCCGGTTCGCCGTATCGCATACGTGGTGGAAAACGCCCGTGTCGAACAGCGTACTAACCTGGACAAGCTGGTTATTGATCTGGAAACCAACGGTACCCTGGATCCTGAAGAGGCTATTCGCCGTGCTGCAACCATTCTGCAACAGCAGTTGGCTGCGTTCGTCGATCTCAAAGGTGACAGTGAGCCAGTGGTTGTCGAGCAGGAAGACGAGATCGATCCGATCCTGCTTCGCCCGGTTGACGATCTGGAACTGACTGTACGTTCGGCTAACTGCCTTAAGGCGGAAAACATCTACTACATCGGCGACCTGATTCAGCGTACCGAAGTAGAGCTGTTGAAGACTCCGAACCTTGGCAAGAAATCCTTGACTGAAATCAAGGACGTTCTGGCCTCCCGCGGTCTGTCCCTCGGCATGCGCCTCGACAACTGGCCGCCTGCAAGTCTTAAGAAGGACGACAAGGCGACTGCCTGATCGTCGTAATCACCGAACGTTGTGTTTGGTAAGGAATGAACCATGCGTCATCGTAAAAGTGGTCGTCACCTGAGCCGCACCAGCTCGCACCGCAAGGCCATGTTTCAAAACATGGCGGTGTCGCTGTTCGAGCACGAGCTGATCAAAACTACACTGCCAAAAGCCAAAGAACTGCGCCGCGTTGCTGAGCCGCTGATCACTTTGGCCAAGACAGACAGCCTGGCTAACCGCCGTCTGGCTTTCGACCGTACTCGTTCGAAAGCTATCGTTGGTAAGCTCTTCAACGACCTGGGCAAGCGTTACGCTACCCGTGAGGGTGGCTACCTGCGCATCCTCAAGTGCGGTTTCCGCGCTGGCGACAACGCGCCTATGGCGTACGTCGAGTTGGTTGATCGTGCTGTCGGCGGTGAAGCTGTATCCGCTGAGTAAGACGTCAGTCTGAAACAAAGAACCGGGCCTAGTGCCCGGTTTTTTGTGCCTGCAAGAAATGCGCTCTGCGTACAAGCTTCAAACCCTTCCCTATAGGCACTATATGCTTGGGTTGATCATTAGTAATTTTCTATTGATGTCTACAAATTAATGAATTTGTGACTGTCATGTTGATGATCAATACTTCCCACCAAGCCGATTTAGCCGGCAGTTCAAGACTGACAGAGGAAGAGATCGCATGAGCCAAAACAAAACACTTACGACCGCCAGTGGCGCTCCTGTCGCCGACAACCAGAATTCCCGCTCCGCCGGCCCTCGTGGCCCTCTGCTGCTCGACGATTTCCACCTGATCGAGAAGCTTGCCCACTTCAACCGTGAAAACATCCCGGAGCGTCGCGTACACGCCAAAGGCTCGGGTGCTTACGGCACGTTCACTGTGACTCGCGATATCACTCAATACACCAGTGCCAAGCTGTTTGAGTCTGTCGGCAAACAAACCCCGACCTTCCTGCGATTCTCCACCGTGGGTGGCGAGCGCGGCTCGGCTGACACCGAGCGTGATCCACGTGGTTTTGCCCTGAAGTTCTACACCGAGGAAGGCAACTGGGACATCGTCGGCAACAACACGCCGGTGTTCTTCATCCGTGATCCGCTGAAATTCCCTGACTTTATCCACACCCAGAAGCGTCTGCCGCAAAGCAACCTGAAAAGCGCGCAGATGATGTGGGATTTCTGGTCGCATTCGCCTGAGGCGCTGCACCAGGTCACTATCCTGTTTTCGGATCGCGGCATCCCTGACGGTTACCGTCACATGCACGGCTTCGGCAGCCACACCTACAGCTTGATCAACGCCAATGGCGAGCGTCACTGGGTGAAGTGGCACTATAAAACCAAGCAAGGGATCAAGAACCTCGCTCCGGCAGAAGCGGCGCGCCTGGCCGGCACCGATCCGGATTACGCACAACGTGACCTGTTCGGCGCCATTGAGCGCGGTGACTTCCCGAAATGGAGTGTCAACATTCAGATCATGACCGAGGCTCAGGCCTCGACTCACTATGAGAACCCGTTTGACGTGACCAAGACCTGGTCGCAGAAAGAGTTCCCGTTGATCGAAGTGGGCGAGCTTGAGCTCAACCGCAATCCGCTGAACTACTTCGCTGAAGTCGAGCAGGCCGCGTTCGGTCCGAGCAACATGGTCCCAGGCGTCGGCCTGTCACCTGACCGCATGCTGCAGGGGCGTGTGTTCGCTTACGCGGATGCCCACCGGTACCGTGTGGGCACCAATCACCAGCAGCTGCCAGTGAATGCACCTCGCAGTCCGGTCAACACTTACCAGCGCGATGGTTCGATGGCGTTTGGCAGTAATGGCGGTGCGGCGCCGAACTACGAGCCGAACAGCTACGTTGAATCACCGAAACAGGCACCGCACTACGCGGAACCTGCCTTGGCCTTGAGCGGCGCGGCTGACCGTTACGATCATCGCGAAGATACCGACTACTACAGTCACGCGGGTGCGCTGTTCCGTCTGATGAACGATGAGCAGAAAGCGCTGCTGATCAACAACATTGCCGGTGCAATGGCTGGGGTTTCCGGCGACGTGGTTGATCGTCAGCTACAGCATTTCTTCAAGGCCGATCCGGCTTATGGAGAAGGCATCGCGAAGGCGTTGGGCGTACAGCTTAACGAAGTCTAAACGAGAAGCAGAACCGCCCTCATTAGGGCGGTTTTTTGCGTTATTTGAACCCATTTTCTCAGAATATCTTCGCTTTTATTGCGGCGGGCGAGTGACCTTCAGGTCAGGTTGGTTCAAACTACAGCCTTTCAAGCAGGGAGATGTAGGGCGATGCAAGGTCACCCAGACGTAATCGATTACCTCAACACGTTGCTGACAGGCGAACTGGCAGCGCGTGATCAATATTTCATCCATTCGCGGATGTACGAGGACTGGGGGTTCACCGAGCTCTACGAACGTATCAACCACGAGATGGAAGAAGAGGCTCAGCACGCTGATGCGCTGATGCGTCGGATCCTGATGCTCGAAGGTACGCCGCGCATGCGTCCGGACGATCTCGATGTCGGCACCACCGTGCCGGACATGCTCGCCGCTGACCTGCGTCTGGAATATAAAGTTCGTGCAGCTCTGTGCAAAGGCATCGAGCTTTGCGAGCGGCACAAGGACTATGTCACCCGCGAGATCTTGCGCATTCAGCTGAACGACACCGAGGAAGATCACACCTATTGGCTGGAGAAACAGCTGGGTTTGATCAAGTTGATCGGATTGGAGAATTACCTGCAATCGCAGTTCTGATTTTTAGGCCGACGACGCACAAAAAAGCCCCTGTCACCGACAAAGTGACAGGGGCTTTTTTCATGGGCCTGATTCAGGCCTTGTCGCGAGCCAGCAGTGGTTTGAGGTAGTAGCCAGTGTGAGACTGCTTCATCTCGGACACGTCTTCCGGCGTGCCGACGGCAATAATCTGGCCGCCCTTGGAGCCGCCTTCCGGCCCCAGGTCCACCAACCAGTCGGCGGTCTTGATCACATCCAGGTTGTGTTCGATCACCACCACGGTATTGCCATGGTCGCGCAAGCGATGCAAAACATCGAGCAGTTGCTGGATATCCGCAAAGTGCAGGCCGGTAGTTGGCTCATCGAGGATATACAGGGTCTTGCCGGTATCGCGCTTGGACAGCTCGCGGGACAGTTTCACCCGCTGGGCCTCACCACCCGACAGCGTCGTTGCCGATTGTCCCAGCTTGATGTACGAAAGGCCTACGTCCATCAGCGTCTGAAGCTTGCGCGCCAAGGCCGGAACTGCGTCGAAGAACACCCGGGCTTCCTCGATGGTCATCTCGAGGGTTTCGTGGATGCTCTTGCCCTTGTATTTGATCTCAAGGGTTTCGCGGTTGTAGCGCTTGCTCTTGCAGACGTCGCACGGGACATAGATGTCCGGCAGGAAGTGCATCTCCACTTTGATCAGGCCATCGCCCTGGCAGGCTTCACAGCGTCCGCCCTTCACGTTGAAGGAGAAACGCCCCGGCCCGTAACCGCGGGAGCGCGATTCCGGTACGCCGGCGAACAACTCGCGAATTGGCGTGAACAAGCCGGTGTAGGTCGCCGGGTTGGAGCGCGGTGTGCGACCGATCGGGCTCTGATCGATGTCGACGACTTTATCCAGGTGCTCAAGGCCCTTGATGCTGTCGTGAGCCGCCGCTTCCAGGGTCGTTGCCCCGTTGAGTGCGGTAGCGCTCAAGGGAAACAACGTGTTGTTGATCAGCGTCGATTTGCCCGAGCCGGACACGCCGGTCACGCAGGTCAGCAGGCCGATTGGAATCTCCAGATCGACATTGCGCAAATTGTTACCGCGAGCACCCTTGAGGGACAGCGATAGCTTCTTGTTACGGGGTGTGCGTTTGGCTGGAACGGCGATCTTCACCCGGCCCGACAAATACTTGCCGGTCAGCGAATCAGGGTGAGCCATGACTTCGTCCGGCGTACCTTCGGCAACGATATGTCCACCGTGCACACCTGCGCCCGGGCCAATGTCCACCACATAGTCAGCCAGACGAATCGCGTCTTCGTCGTGCTCGACCACGATGACCGTGTTGCCTATGTCACGCAGGTGCTTGAGGGTGCCGAGCAATCGGTCATTGTCCCGCTGGTGCAGGCCAATTGACGGTTCATCGAGGATGTACAGAACCCCCACCAGGCCGGCGCCAATCTGACTGGCCAGGCGAATGCGCTGGGCCTCACCGCCGGACAGCGTGTCGGCACTGCGATCCAGTGACAGATAGTCCAGGCCAACGTTGACCAGAAACTGCAGGCGTTCGCGGATTTCCTTGAGGATCTTGTCGGCAATTTCGCCACGGCGGCCGGTCAGCTTCAGCACGCCGAAGTATTCGCAGGCATCGCCGATGGGCAAGTTGGTCACCGCCGGCAAGGTCTTCTCGCCAACCCACACGTGTCGCGCCTCGCGACGCAGACGGGTGCCACGGCAATCCGGGCAAGGCTGGGTGCTGAGGAACTTGGCCAGCTCTTCGCGGACCGAAGCCGATTCGGTTTCGCGGTAGCGGCGTTCCAGGTTCGGCACGATGCCTTCGAACGGGTGCGAGCGTTTGACGATATCGCCGCGGTCGTTCAGGTACTTGAAGTCGACGTTCTGCGAGCCACTGCCGTGCAGGATGAATTTCTGTTGATCGGCCGGCAGTTCGTTGAACGGCACTTCGAGGCTGAACTTGTAGTGGGCGGCCAGCGAGCCAAGCATCTGGAAGTAATAGACGTTGCGCCGGTCCCAGCCGCGGATCGCGCCTTCGGCCAAGGTCAGTTCACTGTTCACCAATCGTTTGGTGTCGAAGAACTGTTTAACCCCCAAACCATCGCAGGTCGGGCAGGCGCCGGCCGGGTTGTTGAAGGAAAACAGTTTGGGTTCCAGCTCGCTGATGGCGTGGCCGCAGATCGGGCAGGCAAAGCGTGCGGAGAAGATGATTTCTTCGCCGGGCTCGTCGTCCATTGGCGCCACCAGAGCGATGCCGTCCGCCAGTTTCAGCGCGGTCTCGAACGATTCGGCCAGGCGTTGTTGCAGATCGGCGCGGACCTTGAAGCGGTCGACCACGACATCGATCGAATGCTTCTTCTGTTTATCCAGCTTCGGCAACTCGTCCAGCTCACAGAGCTTGCCGTTGACCCGGGCGCGCACAAAGCCCTGGGCCCGCAGTTCTTCGAAGACTGAGAGGTGCTCACCCTTGCGCTCGCGGATTACCGGAGCCAACAGCATCAGTTTGCTGCCTTCCGGTTGCGCCAGCACCAGGTCGACCATCTGGCTGACGGTCTGGGCTTCCAGCGGAATGTCGTGGTCCGGGCAGCGCGGAATACCGACGCGAGCGTAGAGCAGGCGCAGGTAATCGTAGATTTCGGTAATGGTGCCAACCGTCGAGCGCGGGTTGTGCGAGGTCGACTTCTGTTCGATGGAGATCGCTGGCGACAGACCTTCGATGGTGTCGACGTCAGGTTTTTCCATCATCGACAGGAATTGCCGGGCGTAGGCCGACAGCGATTCGACATAGCGGCGCTGGCCTTCGGCGTACAGCGTGTCGAAGGCCAGGGACGACTTGCCGGATCCGGACAGGCCGGTGATGACGATCAGTTTGTCCCGTGGCAGGGTCAGGTCGATGTTCTTCAGGTTGTGGGTTCGGGCCCCACGAATCAGGATCTTGTCCAAAGTGGCCTCGCTCGGCGGGCGTCGAAAACGTAGGAGTATACGGCCAAATACTGGATGGATGCACACTATCAAATGAGGGGCGCGCAAGCTTGCATGAAGATTGCGTCATCTGCGCGCGTCATAGCGTCGCTATATACCCCGTCAATCGATGGGACTGGTAGAATCGCCGCCGGTTCAGATGAGGTTTTTCCATGCACGATCCCCACAGCGAACGCATGAGTGGCAGTGAGACCCGCGCAGCAAGCGGTCTGGCCCTGGTGTTCGCCTTCCGTATGCTTGGCATGTTCATGGTGTTGCCGGTGCTGGCGACCTATGGGATGGACCTGGCAGGCGCGACCCCGGCCCTCATCGGGTTGGCGATTGGCGCTTACGGCCTGACCCAGGCGATTTTTCAGATTCCCTTTGGCTTCATTTCCGACCGCATCGGTCGTCGTCCGGTGATTTACCTGGGGCTGATCGTCTTCGCTCTGGGCAGCGTGCTGGCGGCCAATGCCGATTCGATCTGGGGCGTCATCGCCGGACGCATCCTGCAGGGCGCCGGGGCGATTTCTGCGGCGGTCATGGCATTGCTGTCGGACCTGACCCGGGAACAGCATCGGACCAAAGCCATGGCCATGATCGGCATGACGATCGGTCTGTCGTTCGCGATTGCCATGGTGGTAGGGCCATTGCTGACCCGTGCCTTCGGCCTCTCGGGGCTGTTCTTCGCCACCGGCGGCATGGCGCTGCTCGGTATCGTCATCGTGATGTTCATGGTGCCGCGCGCCACCGGGCCATTGCAGCACCGCGAGTCTGGTGTCGCGCGTCAGGCACTGATCCCGACGCTCAAGCACCCGGACCTGCTGCGCCTGGACCTGGGCATTTTTGTGTTGCACGCGATGTTGATGTCGAGCTTCGTTGCATTGCCCCTGGCGCTGGTCGAAAAAGCCGGTTTGCCCAAGGAGCAGCACTGGTGGGTGTACCTCGCTGCGCTGCTGATTTCCTTCTTCGCCATGATCCCGTTCATTATCTACGGCGAGAAGAAACGCAAAATGAAACGAGTTTTATTGGGCGCGGTGCTGACGCTGATGCTCACTGAGCTATTCTTCTGGCAGTTCGGCGACAGCTTGCGGGCTCTGGTGATCGGCACGGTGGTGTTTTTCACCGCGTTCAATCTGCTGGAAGCGTCCTTGCCGTCGCTGATCAGCAAGGTTTCACCGGCAGGCGGCAAAGGCACGGCGATGGGGGTTTATTCCACCAGTCAGTTCCTCGGTTCGGCACTGGGCGGGATCCTCGGCGGCTGGCTGTTTCAGCACGGCGGTTTGTCGGTTGTGTTCCTGGGATGTGCCGGGCTGGCTGCACTTTGGCTGGCCTTTGCTGTTACCATGCGTGAACCACCTTACGTCACGAGCCTGCGCTTGCCGTTGTCGCCCGAGGCGATCCGCGAAGCGGGTCTGGTTGAGCGCCTGAAGGCCGTCGTAGGGGTAACAGATGCGGTGATCGTTGCTGATGAAGCGGCGATTTACATCAAATTGGACACAGAACTATTGGATCGCACGACCCTTGAGCGCCTGGTGAACAACCCGGCCGAGGCAGCGTGCGTAGCCTAGGAGAACGTTATGGCCCGTGGGGTTAACAAAGTCATATTGGTCGGCACTTGCGGCCAGGATCCCGAAGTTCGCTACTTGCCTAACGGTAACGCCGTGACCAACCTGAGTCTGGCGACCAGCGAACAGTGGACCGACAAGCAAACCGGTCAGAAGGTCGAGAAGACCGAATGGCACCGTGTTTCGATGTTCGGCAAAGTGGCCGAAATCGCCGGCGAATACCTGCGTAAAGGTTCGCAGGTCTACATCGAAGGCAAGCTGCAGACCCGCGAGTGGGAAAAAGACGGTATCAAGCGTTACACCACTGAAATCGTGGTCGACATGCAAGGCACCATGCAACTGCTGGGCGGCCGTCCACAACAGGGCGACCAACAAGGCGGGAATAACTACCAGCAATCCGCTCCAGCCCCACGCCAGCAGGCTCCGCGTCCGCAGCAGTCGGCACCGCAACAGTCGCGCCCGGCTCCACCGCAGGCTGCTCCGCAACCGGCTCCGGATTTCGACAGCTTTGATGACGATATTCCGTTCTAGGACTTACCTGAGACTTTTTTGTAAAGTTTAGGTCTGGAACCCCCGATCAGTCCTCTCGACTGGTCGGGGGTTTTCTTTTGCGCACCATATTGTAGGAGCCGGCTTGCTGGCGATGAACGATAACTCGGTTTGCCTGGTTAACCGCGGCGCCTGGATCGCCAGCAAGCCGGCTCCTACAGGGCGGTCATGTTGGCCCGCGCCATGTGCAGTTTTTTGTAGCTCTCGATCAAGCGCAAATGCCTATCGAGCCCCTCCAGTTTCATGCTGGTCGGCGTCAAGCCATGGAAGCGCACGCTGCTATCTACCGATCCGATCGCTGCATCCATCCGCTCGTTGCCAAACATCCGGCGGAAGTTGGCCTCGTAGTCTTCCAGTTCCAGGTCTTCGTCCAGCTTCATCTCCAGCACCACATTCACGGCTTGATAGAACAAGCCGCGCTCAACCGTGTTGTCGTTGTACTGCAGGAACATTTCCACCGCCTCTTTCGCTTCTTCAAATTGTTGCAAGGCGAGATAGATCAGCAGCTTCAACTCCAGGATCGTCAGCTGACCCCAGGCGGTATTGTCGTCAAATTCGATGCCGATCAAGGTGGTGATGTCGGTGTAGTCGTCCAGCTCACTTTCCACCAGACGCTCAACCAGCGCTTGCAGCTCTTCTTCGTCCAGGCGATGCAGGTTCAGGATGTCGGCGCGGAAGAACAGCGCTTTGTTGGTGTTATCCCAGATCAGATCGTCTACTGGATAAATTTCCGAATAGTCTGGCACCAGGATGCGGCAGGCCGTTGCACCGATATGCTCGTAGACCGCCATGTACACTTCCTTGCCCATGCCTTCGAGAATGCCGAACAAGGTCGCGGCTTCCTCGGCATTCGAGTTTTCACCTTGGCCGGAGAAGTCCCACTCCACGAATTCGTAATCCGATTTTGAGCTGAAGAAGCGCCACGACACCACGCCGCTGGAGTCGATAAAGTGCTCGACGAAGTTATTCGGCTCGGTCACCGCATGACCTTCAAATGTCGGCTGGGGCAGGTCGTTGAGGCCTTCGAAGCTGCGGCCCTGCAGCAATTCGGTCAGGCTGCGTTCCAGCGCCACTTCCAGGCTCGGGTGCGCGCCGAACGAGGCGAACACACCGCCGGTACGCGGGTTCATCAACGTGACGCACATCACCGGGAATTCACCTCCCAGGGACGCATCCTTCACCAGCACGGGGAACCCTTGCTCTTCCAGTGCCTGAATCCCGGCCAGTATTCCGGGGTACTTCGCCAGCACGTGAGCCGGCACATCCGGCAGGGCAAATTCACCTTCGATGATTTCGCGTTTTACCGCGCGCTCGAAGATCTCCGACAGGCACTGCACCTGGGCTTCGGCCAGCGTGTTACCGGCACTCATGCCGTTGCTCAGGAACAGGTTTTCAATCAGGTTGGACGGGAAATACACCACCTCGCCGTCGGACTGGCGCACGTAAGGCAGTGAGCAGATGCCGCGCTCTTCATTGCCCGAGTTGGTGTCGATCAGGTGGGAGCCACGCAGCTCGCCGTCGCGGTTGTAAATCTTCAGGCAGTACTCGTCGAGGATTTCGGCCGGCAGTGCATCTTTACGGCCAGGCTTGAACCAGCGTTCGTCCGGGTAGTGCACAAACGCTGCGTCGGCGATGTCTTCGCCCCAGAACTGGTCGTTGTAGAAGAAGTTGCAGTTGAGTCGCTCGATAAACTCGCCCAACGCCGACGCCAGCGCGCCTTCCTTGGTCGCACCCTTGCCGTTGGTAAAGCACATCGGCGAGTGCGCATCGCGGATATGCAGCGACCACACATTGGGCACGATATTACGCCACGAGGCGATTTCAATCTTCATGCCCAGGTCCGCCAGAATGGCCGACATATTGGCGATGGTTTGCTCCAGCGGCAGATCCTTGCCCGCAATGTAAGTGTTCGCCTCTGAATGAGAAGCAGGCATCAGCAACGCCTGGGCGTCGGCGTCGAGGTTGTCCACCTCTTCGATCACAAATTCAGGCCCGGCTTGCACCACTTTCTTCACGGTGCAACGGTCGATGGAGCGCAGGATGCCCTGGCGGTCCTTGTCGGAGATGTCCGCCGGCAACTCGACCTGGATCTTGAAAATCTGGTTGTAGCGGTTTTCCGGGTCAACAATATTGTTCTGCGACAGGCGGATGTTATCCGTGGGGATATTGCGCGTGTTGCAGTACAACTTCACAAAATACGCCGCACACAGCGCCGACGAAGCCAGGAAGTAGTCGAACGGCCCCGGTGCCGAGCCATCGCCCTTGTAGCGGATAGGTTGATCGGCCACCACCGTGAAGTCATCGAACTTGGCTTCAAGTCGCAGGTTGTCGAGAAAGTTGACCTTGATTTCCATGGGGGATTACCAGAATAACGGCTAAACGAATGGCCGCCATTATCCGGCATTTGCGCAGTAAGTCTTGTAGGTGTCTGACGATATGTCGACACCAGTCCTTTTTAGTGGGCGATGGAGGGCTCAGTCGAGTATCAGATGCGGCAAGAACCGGCTCGAGTCCTTGGTAATCAAGCTGTTGTCCTCACGCACGCCGATGCCGGCTGCCTGATCCCCGATCACCCAGGAACCGATCAGCGTGTAGCTGTCGCCAAATTTCGGCAGCGGGGCAAACTCCTGAAGGATAAACGGCGCATCAGTGTAGGGGCCGTCCTCTTTTACGATCAGACCCTCAGCGGTTTGCAGCTCAATGTTTGCGCCTTCCCGTGAGAAGAACGGCTTGCGCACCCAACCTTTGGGCACCGCTTTGCTCGGATCGAAGTCCAGGTGTGCCGCGAGCAGGTTCGGGTGACCTTGGTTGAACTCCCACAGCAGCGGCAGGATGCCCTTGTTGGAGATGATGGATTTCCAGGGCGGTTCGAAAAACTGCGTGTCGCTCTGGGCAATTGCAGCGCCGAAGGGTTCGTGGAAGATGAACTCCCAGGCATGCAGTTTGAACAGGTGAGGGATCCAGCGATCCTCGAGGTCGACGAAACGTCCGTCACTGGTGAGGCCAATGTCTTCGATGTCGATGTGCCGCGATTCGATGCCGACCTTTTCCGCGACCAGGCGCAGGTAATCGGTGGTGCCCTTGTCTTCGACCGAGTCTTTCATCGAGGCGAAATAGAAGGGCTGTTTGAGCTGCAGTTGGGCAAAAGCCTGATGCAGCTTGGTGTCGATGCTGTTGAACTGGTCGGCGTGCCTGGGCAGCAAGCCACGCTCGATGCATTGTTCCAGCCAGCCCCACTGAAACGCCGCGGCCTCATACAGGCTGGTCGGCGTGTCGTAGTTGAGTTCCAGCAGCTTGGCTGGCCCGCTGCCGTTGTAGGAGAAGTCCATGCGCCCATACAGGTGCGGGTGGCCTTCGAGCCATGAAGTGCGAACCATGTCGAAGAACGGCGCGGGGATGCTCAAGCGCTCCAGCAACTCTTCGCTTTGCACCACTCGCGCCACCAGGTCCATGCACATCTCATGAACTTCGGTGGTCGGGTCTTCGAGGTCGTTCTCGATCTGCTTGAGCGTGAACTGGTAGTACGCGCTCTCGTCCCAATAGGGTTCGTCGTCGATGGTATGGAACAGGAAGCCGAGGCTTTCGGCGGTCTGTTTCCAGTCATGACGCTCTGCGCAGAGGATTTTCTTCATGGCCTTGTTCCCTTAGCTACTCGAACCGCCAAAGCTCTTGCCTGATCCACCCCAGCCACTGCGTGCGCTGGCCTGGCTGCCGAACCCGCCGCGGGAAGTGGACGATGCAACGGACACCGGCTTGCTGCGAGTGATGGTGTCGGTGTAACTGCCACTGCTGCCGTAGCGCGCCTGATTGGACCTGTTGAAGGTTGAACCTGACGATACCCGCTGACTGAGTGTCGAGGACGAGTAGTCACCGCGATCATCGCGATAGCGGTAGACCGGTTCGGAGTAGTAGCTGTTGCGGTTGCTGCTGAGCATGTTGCCGATCAGCAGCCCTGTCAGCAGGCTACTGCCGGAGAAACCCGACCCTGCGGCATTCGCTTCCGATGCGGGCAATTTAGCCTTGGCCGCGTCCACTTCGGACTGCGTCACCTCGCCATCGGCACTCAGTTCGAAACCGCCGAGCTTGGGGATGAATTTGCCGGCGGAATCCTGCTGGCACCAGTCGGCAACAAAGTCGGCGTCGCAATCAGCCTGGTTGTCGTACACCGGCGCAATGCTTCGATGCTGGGCCATGGCCTTCATATAGGCGTCAGAACAGATGTCGACCGGGAGTTTTTCATCGGCGCACTGCTGGACGGACTGGAAGTTGTACTTTTTGTGTATCTCGTAGGTTTTTTCCGTCGGCCCGCAGCCTGATATCGCCATGGCGACCGATGCCGCCAGCGAGAGCTGAACGTACTTGCTTCGTTTCATCGCAATCTCCGTGGCGCAATCAGTTCTGGGAAGGGGTCATGCACGCGGCGTTCAACATGCCGACGCTGATGGCCACTGCCGCGACATAGATACCCGCAGCGATTTCGCCGTTCTTGATGCGTTCAGAGGCGCCTTTGAGCACCAGGCTGGTCACCAGGAACGCCAGCAGTTGTACGAAAGCGGCGATCACCGCCCAGACGACGAAGTCCAGAATGCTGATCGAGTAGGCGATCACATTGCTGGCCGGAATGGCGAATCCGATGATGGCGCCGCCCAGGGCGATGGCGGCCGCAACGTTGCCCGCACGGATCAACTCGAATTCCCGGTGCGGTGTGATGCGGGTGTAGATGAACTGGAACAGCGCGAACAACACGGCGGCGCCGAGGATGTACAAAACAAACCCGAGCACGGCGGCTTTGTTCAGGGAGATAGAGAGCGCTTCAAGCATGGACTTCTTCCTTTTTAAAAAGTGTTCAGGTCGGTGGTGTACAGCGATATACCCAGCGAAGTGCTCAAGCTGATGGTGCATTCGGCGTCTTCTTCGACGGAAAACAGCAGGAATTCCCGGCGATCGGTCAGGCCGGTTTCGCGGGCGTACAACATCGAACAGTGCTGGATGCTGTATGTTTCGTCCGGATTCTTCAGGTGTTCGCTCAACGGCACCAGTTCGGTCTGGCCGTTCTCGGTGCCCCATTCGCGGGTGTATTCGACACCGTTGAGGGTGTAGGTCGGCAGCCCGATCAGGCTTTGAGGGCCGGCCAGCCGCCGCAGCTCCGCTTCACTGTTGATGGTGACGTAGCTGAGGTAGTTGAACAGGATCACCGACTCGACCTGCCCGGCGATGTCGCCGGTGGTGTGCACTTGCAGCCAGTAGTCTTCGTCGTTCATGTAATAGCGCGACAACCAGGTCGACTGCCCGAGCTCAATGGTGCCGGCGCTCCAGATCTGCTGGGAGCCGGGAATGGTTACCGCGGTTTTTTCGTCGAGTAACAGTTTCAGGGTCGTGTCGAACATCACGCCCTTGCCCATTGCCAGGCCCAGCGGGCCGGTGACTGGCAGGTTATCGTTGGCTGTCCATTTCGAATCGGTATTCGTGCCCGCGTTCGGGGCCTCAAGCCCCAGCAACTGTTTAAACCATCCCATTGGAGATTTCCTTGAGGCGAGTAGAGGCGATGTAGAAGAGTTCGCCGCCCTTGACGCGAGTGGCGCCGGGCGGGTTGATTGAAGGCTGTCGGGCGCCTTTGGCGCGGTAGCCGATAAGGGTCGCGTTATGGCGTTCTTTCATCTGTGCGTATAGATCGCCGAACGTTGTTTCAAAGGTTTCGGGCAGTCTCATCAGGTATTGGGTGGCGCCTTGGCCCACGCACAGCAATTCATTGATGACCACTGACGAGCCCGGATCCTGAGAGGCGCGCACCAACATCTCGATGGCCATGCTTGAGGTGCATTCCAGGCTGGGCGCGTAGGCGCTGGCGAGCGCGGCGATTTCACTTTCATTGAAGTGGGCGACCACATGCCCGACCGGGCTCAGTTGATTGACCGCCAGCACGGTGGCCAGGGTCAGATCATCTGAATGGGTACGCACCAGTACGCGTTCGGCGCCAGGCACGCCGGCACGCAGCAAAAGCGCGGCGGATGACAGGCTTTCACCTTTGATAAAGGCGGCCTTGCCCGGCATGGGGTTTTCTTCGAGGTCGCAATCGCAAATGACGATCAGGTTGTCATTGGACGTTTCGTCCTGCAGCAGCAACTCAATAACCCGCTCGCTGGACGCGCCTTCCCAGCCGATGAGAACGGTATGGCCGACCTTGCCGGTGAAATCGCCTTTGCCCTTCATGCCTTTTCTCCATACATCGATGACACTGCTGGTTGTTTTGCCGATGGCTGCGGTCAGCAGCGCAATGCCCCCGAGCATGACCCAGGTAGCCACGAAAATCCGTCCCGCGGCTGTCTGTGGCGCAAGATCGCCGTAGCCGACGGTGAGCGTGGTGGTGAGATAGAAGTAGGTGAACGTGGCGGGAGCGATGAGGTGTTGTTCGCCCAGAAGCACCAGGCCGAGCCAGGCCGTGCTCAGGTGTACGCCCAGCGCAATGGCCAGGCCGGCCCAGCCGAAGCGATGGAAGAAGGACGCCGCGTACGCGCGCAATAAAAGGAAAATCGACATTACATCCCTGACTCCTTGGGGGCTCATTCCTGGCGACGTACTCGCTCGGGCATCTAAGTGCTCGGGTGTGGTTACCGGGCGGCATTAAACCTGCTGCGCGGCGTAGATAACAGTACCTTGGCTGCAATATACCCGGCGATTGCAGCAAAAATATGCCCTTCGAAGGAAATGCCCCGGCGCGGAAGGAAGCCAACAATCAGCCCACCATAGAGCAGGGCCACGACACTGGCCGTTATCAGGTTGCTCCAGCTCCTCTGAAACCAGGCGCGCGACAGGAGATACGCCCACAGCCCGAACACCCAGCCGCTGGCACCGATATGCACGCCGGCAAAACCGAACAGCCAGATCAGCGAACCGCCCAGCAAAATGATGATAGCGCTGACGGCCATGAACCGGTTGAGCCCTTCGACGATGACCAGGGTGCCGAGGATCAAAAAGGCAATCAGGTTGGCGCTCAGGTGCGCAAAGGATGTGTGCAAGAAAGGTGAGGTGATGATGCCGACCAGTCCGTGCAAGGTTCTCGGAACCAGGCCGAAGGCGTTAAGGCTGTAGCCGGTCGCCACATTGAGCAGTTGCAGCGCAACCATGAAGATGGCCAGGCCAGCGATTGTCTTGAAACCCTTCAGGGCATCCATCCTTGACCTCGACTCGGCAGTAAAGAAGGGCGATCAATTAATGCCTGCCAGTTAAGAGATAGAACAAGCACTGAGTAAAGTTGTGGCGAGGGAGCTTGCTCCCGCTGGGCCGCGAAGCGGCCCCTCTTATCCCCAAAAAGAAGGGACTGCTGCGCAGTCCAGCGGGAGCAAGCTCCCTCGCCACAGGGTCAGTGCGCTTGACTGACTGGCATCAGGGCAATGAATGCCCTTTCTGCCGGGGTATTGCTTACTCGGCCGATTTTTTCTTCAGGCGTTCCAGGATCGCATTGGCGCTGCCTTCGTCCGGCGTGATGCCGGCTTCGCGCAGTTTGCGCTCCAGGTCGGTGCCGGTCGACGCATCGGCCAGTTCGTCCTGGGCTTGCAGTTCAGCGGCGCGTTGCTGCTGCTTGGCTTGCAGGCGGTTCAGTGTACCGACGGCGGTTTCCAGCTTGCCGTTGGCGCCGCCACTGGCGATCGAGGCGCTGACCTGGGCTTTCTGTACGCTTTCACGAGCCTTGGCCATATCCACTTGCTGGCGCAGGCTTTTGATGCGGTTTTCAGCCTTGGTGATGTCTTTGCGCATGTTGTCAGCGTAACCACCGAATTCGGTGGCCTGCTTTTGCTCGACATCCAGTTCATTGGTCAGGGTCGAAATGGCTTCGGCCACTTCCAGTGCCAGGTCTTCGCGGTTGGCCTGGATGGCGGCCAGGGCTTTGGATTCCAGGTCCTTGATCTTGGCGTTGTACTCGCTGACGCGGTCAGCCGACAGTTTGTGCTTGGCCATGATGGTGACCAGCTCACGCTTGGCGTTGGCCAGCGCGCTGTCAGCATCGCGAATTTCCTGGTCGAGAATGCGCAGGGCCTGTTGGTCGACGATCGATTCGCCGACTTCGTTGGCACCGCCACGCAGCGCGGTGAACAATTTGCTCCAGATGGACTGAGTCATTGGATATATCCTGTTCCCGAATAATTAATTGAAGAAGCGTTCAAAGGCTTCGCTGGCGCGCTGGACGTTGTCGACGAGGGTTTTGATCTCAGTCACGACGTTGGTCAGGCTGGAGTCGGAGCTCAGCGCGCCGAACATGTTGTAAACGACCTGCCCGTTGGGCATGGACTCGATACCGATCGAGGACAGCGGGAACATTTCCCGGCTGCGCAAAACGGCATCATTGAATGCCGGGACGTTGTTGATCGATTCGACATCGACCAGGACCGTATCGACGATGATCTGATCGCCAACCACCGCGATGTAAATCGGCAAGCCACCGAAATCGTTCATTTCCAGCTTGATGCTGGATTCGGAGCCTTGAACGAGGGAGAGGGTGATTTCGTTCGCAACCACTTCGTCGAGGGCCTGGAGGGCGCTGTAGAGGCGATCGATGTTCCAGTTATTACCTGCGCTCATGTAATTCTCCGACATGAATGAGCCAGCCAGAATCGGTTGGCGTAGCTGTTTCTCCATCTGCTTGAGCAGGCTTCGATTTTCGGGAAGCACCCAAGTCTCGTGTTTCACATAGCCGGCGGCACCCAGGCCCGCGCGCATCTGCTTCATGTAGAAGCTCGATGGTTTTTTCGCGGAGGGTTTCGAGCGCTCTCCTTTGCGGCTCGCTGAATCGGTAACAGACCCGGTAGGCGGATCTGATGGAGAGCTGCTTTTCATGGTGCTGATCCCGTTGTGAAAAACTCACGCGTGATAACACTACAGGCTATTTTTGCAGCCCTCAATAGCTCACGCGTGAGATTTTTTCGACGGTTGCGCAGGTGTATGAAAAAGAAGGGAAGCAGCATGATTCCGATCAGTTAAGCGCAATCCTGTAGAACGAGCTTCTCATCTAACCAGCCAGAAAGTCATCGGTGGACACCACGCTGGCATAGGCAAAACCCAAAGCCGACATGAAGGCGGCGTGAACGTGGGCGGCCGGGACGGTGACGCCGTTGAACTCCAGATCAAGGGTGGCACAGGCGTCGTGGATCACCGTGACCGTATAGCCGAAGTCCGCTGCGGCACGGGTGACGCCGTCGATGCACATGTGGCTCATGCTGCCGACCACCACCAGGTGTTCGATGCCTTGCTGGTCGAGGATGGCCTTGAGTTCGGTTTCGCGGAACGCGTTGACGAAGTGCTTGAGCACCACCGGTTCATCGGCGCGGTTCAGGACTTTGGGGTGCAGCTTCGCGCCGTCGGAGCCCGGGGTGAAGAACGGCGCGGCGTCGGAGGTGAATTCGTGGCGGATGTGCACCACCGCGTCACCGGCCTCGCGAAAGGCCTGGATCAGCCGTGCAGCGTTGTCTGCGGCGGCATCGGCGCCCGCCAAAGGCCACTTGCCCTGGGGGAAGTAGTCGTTCTGGATATCGACTACGATGAGTGCTTGCTTGGCCATGAGTGTTTCCTCGAAGTGCTTGTTGGGTGTGATTCAAGTATCAGGTTTTGCAGGCCGTCCGAGGATTGGCCGCACCGACAATAGAAGGGGGAAAACTGACAATGGGCGTAGAAAGGGCAGTCGTCGAATTGGGCGTGCTGATCTATCCCGGCGCGCAGATGGCGGCGGTGCATGGGCTGACGGATCTGTTCGGGGTGGCCAACCGGATTGCCGCCGAGCATCAGACGGCGCAGTTGCCGTTGTTGCGGATCAGCCATTGGCGGGTCGAGGGCGATCAGGCGCCCGAGCGGGTCTACGACAGTCAACCCGGTCCGGACGGCGCGCTGGTGGCGGTGTTGATCCCGCCTTCGATTGGGGGTTTTTCCAAGGGCCAGGCACCGCAGGGACTGATTCGCTGGATTCGTCAGCAACACGCCAGTGGTGCGACGTTGGGCGGGGTTTGCGTGGGGTCGATCCTGTTGGCTGAAAGCGGCCTGCTCGACGGCCGTAGCGCCACCACTCATTGGACCTCGGCCAAAGCCTTCGCCGAGCGTTACCCGGCGATCAAGCTCAAGGCCGACACGCCCATCGTCGACGACGGCGATCTGATCACCACCGCCGGGCTGATGGCCTGGTCAGAGCTGGGATTGCGCCTGGTGAACCGTTTACTGGGGCCGAGCATCGCCACCAGCACGGCACGCTTTCTGGTGGTGGAGCACAGCGACAGCGCGAGCGAATGCGGCAGTAATTTTTCACCGATTCTCAGCCATGGCGATGCCTCGATTCTCAAGGTCCAGCATTGGCTGCAAAGCACCGGGGCGGTCGATGTCTCGCTGGCGGCAATGGCCGAACGGGCGGGGCTGGAAGAGCGCACCTTCCTGCGGCGATTCCGTGCGGCGACCGGGTTGAAACCCACCGAGTACTGCCAGCACCTGCGCGTCGGCAAGGCGCGCGAGATGCTCGAATTCACCAACGGCACCATTGATCACATTGCCTGGACCGTGGGTTATCAGGACCCGAGTGCGTTTCGTGCGACGTTCAAAAAGATTACCGGGCTGGCGCCGAGTGATTACCGGACGCGGTTTGGCGTGACGCCGCCAGCTGTTGTGGCCCGGTAGCCAGAGCACGCCAGATCAAGAAAATGTGGGAGGTTTGAGTCGTGCAAAATGCCGGAGTCCTGAAGGGCGTCGTGCATAATCAAACAGGCGTAATGCCATTACTGTCTGGGCAACCGGCTGATTTAACAGTCGTTCTTCATCAGCCGCCATTGGCCTGATCCCTGCACCCCTTCAGCTACATTTATCCAACGCAGATTGAAGGGGGACGCATGACCCCAACAAATCGCAAGAAACTGGTACTCGCCCATTCGGTGCGTGCCGATGCCCCGCTGCACGAAGTTGAAACCAATCGGGCGCTGGCTCGTTGGCTGGCGCAGATCGTCGGGCTCGAATACGGCGGCAGTTACGACCCGCAACTGCACAGCGGTCGTGACCGCTATCTGTTGCCGACCCAGACGCTGGTGGGCGCCGCTATCGCCCGGAAGCTGGGCGTCAAAGGGCCGGAGGATTTGTGGGGCGGTTACGTCGACCACGATTTCATCTGCACCAAAGCCATCAGTCATGGGCTGTTGAACCGCTATGCGTTCGCGCCCGAAGGCTGGGCAACGTTGTTTTGCGAACGGGTGCGCAGCGTCGTGCTCGATGGCCTCAGCGTGTTCTCCCTGGACGATGCGCGCCCGGCGGCGGAGCACCTGCTCTACAGCGGCCCGATCCGCATCAAGCCTATTCACGCCTGCGCCGGACGCGGTCAGGAAGTGATCAAGAGCCTCGACCAGTTCGACGCCATCCTCGCTCGCCCCGAGGCCAAGACACTGTTCACCGAAGGCGTGGTGTTGGAACAGGACTTGACCGAGGTGATCACCCACAGCGTCGGCCAAAGCTTCATCGGCGACAAAGTGCTGAGTTATTGCGGTGATCAATACTTGACCGAAGACGCTCAGGGCGAGCAGGTTTATGGAGGGTCCAACCTGTTGGTGGTGCAGGGTTATTATGAGGACCTGCTGGCGCTGGAACTGCCGGATGACGTGAGGCTGGCGATCCAGCAGGCACAGGTATTCGACAGTGCGGCGGATGAAGCCTACCCCGGTTTCTATGCCTCGCGGCGCAATTACGATATTGCCCAAGGGCTGGACTGCAACGGCCGACAACGCAGCGGCGTGCTCGAACAATCCTGGCGTTTGGGCGGTGCCAGTAGTGCTGAAGTCGCGGCGCTGCAAAGCTTCGTCCACGACCCCGGCCTGCGTGCGATTCGCGTGTCCTCGGTCGAAACCTATAGCGATCAATCGCTGCCGGCGAACGCTATCGAGGTGTACCGCGGGCCGGCGGAACACAGTGATTTTCTTCTCAAGTACGTGACGGTCAAATCCTATGACGGCTAGAAGCGAAACCATTCAGATCGACATCGACGATGAACAGATGAGCGGGACCTTTCTCAGCCCCAAATCGAAAGTCCCGGGGGTGCTTTTCGTCCACGGCTGGGGCGGTAGCCAGGAGCGCGACCTGGAGCGGGCCAAAGGCATTGCCGGGTTGGGTTGTGTGTGCCTGACGTTCGACTTGCGTGGCCATACCGGCGGGACCGGCATTCCGTTGTCCAGGGTCACCCGCGAAGACAACCTGCGCGACCTGCTGGCAGCCTACGACCGCTTGCTCGCCCACCCGGCGCTCGACACCTCTGCGATCGCGGTGGTCGGCACCAGTTATGGCGGTTATCTGGCGGCGATCCTGACGACGTTGCGTCCGGTGCGCTGGTTGGCTCTGCGGGTGCCGGCGTTGTATCGCGACGACTTGTGGCACACGCCCAAGCGTGAGTTGGACAAAGCCGACTTGCGCGACTATCGCGGCACGCTGGTGCGCGCCGACAGCAATCGCGCGTTGCACGCCTGCTCGCAATTCACCGGGGATGTGTTGCTGGTGGAGTCCGAGACCGATGCCTATGTACCCCACGCGACGATCATGAGTTACCGCGCCGCGTGTCAGCAGACTCACTCGCTGACTCACCGGATCATCGATGGTGCGGATCACGCCTTGAGCGACCCGGTTTCGCAACAGGCGTACACCTCGATTCTGGTGGATTGGATCACCGAGATGGTGGTGGGTGAGCGGTTGAGCATCATTCAATCGAGTTGAGAGAGGCGGTGGTCTTGCGGTCGTTCGCGGGCAAACCACATCTCACCGAGATTTCTTCGAGATCCGCAACGACTTGGCCTTGGCTTCCACCACCAGGTACATCACCACGGTTATCAGCAGCGGCAGAATGAAATAGATCGCCCGATAAGCGATCAACCCCGCCACCAGGCTGCCCCGCGATACTTCGTGCTGCAGCAGCGCCACGAACACCGCCTCCAACACACCGAGCCCGGCCGGGATATGGGTGATGACCCCGGCAATGGCGCTGATCAGCAACACACCAAGCACTGGCGGATAGTCCAGTTTGCTCGGCAGCAACGTGAAGATCACCGCCGCCATCAGCGCCCAGTTCAGTGCGCCGAGGGCCAGTTGCAGGATTGCCATGCGCAGCGACGGCAGAATGATATCTACGCCGCGAACCGACCATTTCCGGCGCCTGGAATACCGGCAGGCCGCCAGATATCCCATGCTCAACAACAGCAACAAAATCCCCACGTCCTGCAGTGCATTGCTGCTCACTTTCCAGCCCGGCGGCATTCGCATCAGGCCGCTGCTGAACACCGCGCCGGCAATCACCATGTAGCCGAACCAGTTGGTCGCCAGGCTCAGCCCGAGGATTTTTGCGATGTTGCCTTTGCTCACGCCGAGCCGCGAATACAGCCGATAACGCATGGCGACGCCGCCGACCCAGGCGCTCAGGTTGAGGTTGAAGGCATAGCTGATGATCCCCACCGGGAGGATCTGCCGCCAGGTCAGGTTCTGCCGGATGTAGGTGCGCCCGATCAGGTCGAAACAGGCATAGACCAGAAAGCTTGCCAGGGTCACACCTGACGCAATGATCAACGTGCGTACTTTGAAATCAGCCAGGGTATCGAACACTTCGTTCCATTCGATGCGCTGGGCGAGCATCGTGAACAATACGATCAGCGCCAGGAAAAACAGCATCGTCAGCGGCCTTTTCCAGCGGTGCCAGTGGTGTTTGCCCGGCGTGTCGGAGTGCGACGCAGGCTGCGCTTCGGAATGGCTCATGCCTTGGCGCTCCCGGGTGGGTGGATGAAGGGCTTCAGGCGCGGTTTATGCGCCGGCAACCAACCGGCCCATGCGGGGAAATGCCGCAGGAAGTGAAACACCAGAAAGCCGATGGTCATGTCCCAGATCCGCCCGCGAGGGGCTGTGTCCACCGACATGACCTTGCAATGGTTGCTGCTCAACTCGTCGAGACGCTCGTACAGATCGCGGTTGAAGATACGGTCGCGGATCAGCACGTTGGCTTCCAGGTTCAGGGACAGGCTCAGCGGATCGAGGTTGCTTGAGCCGACAGTGCTCCAGTCCTCGTCGACCAGGGCGACTTTGCCGTGCAGTGGGCGGTCGCAATATTCGTAGATCACCACCCCGGCCCGCAGCAGGTAATCGTAGGTCATGCGCGCGGCGAGCCTGGCCACCCGCAGGTCCGGTTGTCCCTGAAGAATCAGGCGCACCTCGACCCCCCGGCGTGCCGCATTGCGAATCTCGCGCAGCAGCCGATAGCCTGGAAAGAAGTAGGCATTGGCGATCACCACGCGACGCCGGGCACTGCGCAGCACCTGCAAATACACCTCTTCGATATCGTTTGGGTGTTCTGCGTTGTCGCGATACACCAGCCGCACCTGACCGTCATGATCGCTGACCGCCAGTTCAGCGTGCCGCTGCCGGCGGCGCTGCCACCAGTATTTGGCCCGAGCCGGTCGACCGCTTTTTAGCAGGGCGAAATGATGAATATCGGCCACTGCCGGGCCTTGCACTTCAACCGAATAATCCTGCTTGGCCTCGGGGCCGAAGTCGGCCAGATGGTCGGCGGAAAAATTGATCCCGCCGAGGAACGCAATCGTGCCGTCGACCACCACAATCTTGCGGTGCAGACGGCGGAACCAGTTGGTGCGGATGCCCAGGTGACGCGGGGCAGGGTCGAATATTTGCAGGTGCACGCCTGCGTTGCTCAGGGCGGCGAGGAACGCCGTACTCAGTTCGCCACAACCAAAGCCGTCGAGACTGACCGTGATACGCACACCGCGTTGCGCCGCTTCAATCAGGATCTGTTGAAGCTCATTGCCGACCTTGTCTTCGAACAGAATGAAGGTTTCCAGGAGGATTTCCCTCTGGGCCTGGCGCAGCACTTCAAACACCCGTGGAAAGTACGCCTCACCGTTTTCCAGCAACTCGACCCGGTTGTTACCGTGCCAGCCGTATTCAACTTCAGTCACCGCAGGCTCGCGCACGGGGGGAGGAGGGGAGACGTGTTCGACCGTGGTTTTTTCCATCGATGGGCTGCTCATAACTCGATCTCCACCGACAGGGGCGCATGGTCGGAAAGGTGTGACCAGGGGCGTGCCGCCAGCACTTGCGGATGGCTGGCCTTGAGATGGCGCACGTAGATGCGGTCCAGGCGTAACGCCGGCAAACGCGCGGGGAAACTGCGCGCCGGTTTGCCATGCTGCTCGGCAAAGACCTCACGCAAACCGCAAGGCTTGAGCAACGCATCGGCGCGTTGGCGCCAGTCGTTGAAGTCGCCGGCGACCACCACCGGGGCATCTTGCGGTAACTCTTCCAGGCGTCGGATCAGCAGCTTGAGCTGTGCCGTCCGGTGGCTTTCGCGCAGACCCAGATGGACGCAAATGGCATGCACTTCCCGGCCATCGCCGGGCATCCGCAACACGCAATGCAGGACTCCACGGTTTTCATGGCCGCTGATGGACACGTCGAGGTTGTCGTGGCGAATGATCTGGAATTTCGACAACAGTGCATTGCCGTGATCGCCCGCCGGGTAGACCGCGTTGCGCCCGTAGGCGAATTGCGGCCACAGGCTATCGGCAAGGAATTCGTACTGGGGCATCGCCGGCCAATTGTTGTAGCGCTGGGGATGCTGTTCGTGGGTGCCGTGGACCTCCTGCAAAAACACCACATCGGCGGACACACTGCGCACCGCTTCGCGCAACTCGGGCAGGATGAAGCGCCGATTGAGTGCGGTGAACCCCTTGTGGGTGTTGACCGTCAGCACGGTGAAGCGGCTCACGGCATTGATGATGGGTTGCTGTTCATCCGTTCCGCCGACCGGTTCGGGAATGCTCATGGCAGCGCTCCTTCGGCAACCGGCTCGCCGGGGGCCGTGACAAGGTCTTTGTCGAGATGCAAACGCTCAAGCAGGTGGCGGGCATCGAAGGGCGCGCGGACTTTGATGTCGTTATCGAAATAGCAGAACACTTCCCGGGATCTGCGAGTCTTGGGTTTTTGCCGGGGCGCGATCAATTGCGGATCTGCCGGTTGCTGGCCGTGATGCCAGGCCTCGATCCGCTCGCTCCAGCGTTGCAGCGCTTGAGGGGTGTAACCGCTGGCGTAGAGTTCTTCGGCGCCGTGCAGGCGCAGGTAGACGAAATCGCTGGTGAGGTCTTCGCGGTACGGCCATTTGCCGGCGGTGTCGGCAATCACCAACGCGGTGTTGTAGCGTTTGAGCAGCCGGACGAAGGCCGGATCGACGAAGCTTTCGTGGCGAATTTCCACGGCATGACGCACTGGTTTTTTGCCGTAGGCCTTCATGCTGGCGTGACCGTTCAGACGTGGTTCGTGCTGGCGGGCAAGGGCGGCGGCCTGTTCGGTGTCGTGGGGCAGTTGTTCAAGAAAGTGTTCGAACAGCTCCGGGTCGAATTTGAAGCTGGGCGGGAACTGCCAGAGGATCGGGCCGAGTTTTTCCTTGAGCTCCAGCACTCCGGAGGCGAAGAAATTCGCCAAGGGTTTATGGATCTCCCGCAGGCGCTTGATGTGGGTGATGAAGCGCGGCGCCTTGACGCTGAACACGAAGCCCGCCGGGGTTTCGGCGTACCACTGGGCGTAACGTTCGGGCCGTTGCAGGGCGTAGAATGATCCATTGATTTCGATGCTGTTGACCGCCCGTGACGCGAATTGCAATTCGCGTTTGTGGGTCAGCCCCTTCGGGTAGAAGGCTCCCCGCCAGGGCGTGTAGCGCCAGCCTGAAATGCCGATATGAATCGCCGCCATGTCGCCTCCCATCCTCGGACAGCCCTGTCTTTTGATGACTGCCAGGCGTGCGAGAAAGTTTCGACGGGGCTACGGACGGTAAAAGCAAAAGATCGCAGCCTTCGGCAACTTCCCACAGGCGTGCAGGAGTTGCCGAAGGCTACGATCTTTTGATCCATCAGTGCCCGACAACGATCCGGGCCGAACCTTCAGCCGGCTCGGCATACACCGGGCCCAACCGATCAAGACGACCACTCCAGGCGGTCAGTGCCAGCGCCACCAACACCACCAGGCCACCGATCCACGCGGTATGGATCAGGCCCATATGCGCCACGATCAAACCACCACCCCACGCACCACCGGCAATGCCGAGGTTGAACGCCGCGATGTTCAGGCCCGACGCCACGTCCACCGCATGCGGGGTGTGATGTTCGGCCTGACGCACCACATATACCTGCAGCCCCGGCACGTTGCCGAACGCCACCGCACCCCAGACCAGCACAGTGGCCAGGGCCAGCCATGGATTGGCGGCGGTGAAGGTCAGTGCGAACAGTACGGCGGCGAGCAGGGCGAAGATGATTTTCAGGGCGCCGATCGGGCCGCGTTTATCCGCCAGCTTGCCGCCCCAGATGTTGCCGACGGCTACCGAGATGCCGTACACCAGCAGCACCAGGCTGACGGTGCTGGCGCTGAAGCCCGCAATGTCCTGAAGAATCGGTGCCAGAAAGGTGAAGGCGATGAACGAGCCGCCGTAGCCGACCGCCGTCATGGCATACACCAACAACAGGCGCGGTTGCTTGAGCACTTGCAACTGCTGCAACAGCGAAGCCGGTTTGCTGTGGGCGACGTTCTTCGGTACGTAGAGCAGGCTGCCGATGAAGGCGATCACACCCAGTGCAGACACCGCGAGGAAGGTTTCACGCCAGCCGAAATGCTGACCGATAAACGTCCCCAGCGGCACGCCAGTGACCAGCGCCACAGTCAGGCCGGTGAACATGATGGCAATCGCGCTGGCGGCTTTTTCCTTAGGCACCAGGCTGGTGGCGATGATCGAGCCAATTGAGAAAAACACCCCGTGGGCCAGGCCGGTGACGATCCGCGCAATGATCAGCGACTCGTAGCTCGGCGCTTTCCAGGCCAACAAGTTGCCGAGGGTGAACAGCACCATCAGCGACAACAGCAGCAATTTACGCGGGACTTTGCCGGTGAGGGCGGTCAGCACCGGCGCGCCGACGGCCACCCCGAGTGCATACAAACTGACCAGCAAACCGGCGGACGGCAGGCTGACGCCGAGGTCGGCGCCGATGGTGGGTAACAGGCCAACGATGACGAACTCCGTCGTCCCGATGGCGAAAGCGCTAAGGGTCAGCGCCAGCAAGGCAATGGGCATGGCTGCAACTCCGATGGATTGATTGATGGAGCGCAGTGTCGGGGTTTGGGACGTGCGGAAAAATACAGGGATGGGCATTTGATATTTGCGTGCAGGTCAAATATCTCACGGCTGGTATTAAACCTTGTGGCGAGGGAGCTTGCTCCCGCTCGGCTGCGGAGCAGTCGCAAAGCCATACAGCGCGGTGCATCCGGGAGAAATTGGTTTACAGGTTTTGGGGGCGCTTCGCACCCCAGCGGGAGCAAGCTCCCTCGCCACAGGAGATTGAATCCTACAGGGGGGAGTGGCGGATCAGTGTGTTGCGTACTTCTGTAGTCGATTGCTGATCCAGCACCAGCCAGAACTGCTGCTTGCCGGCGATCTCGGCGGCGGCCGGCAAGCCGTCGCGATAAACCAGCCGATTGCTCGCCAGCGCCGGCACTTTCGCGCCCGGCAGCAGGGTGCCGGCGAGGTTCAGCGGATCGACCCCGCACACCGCGATCAAGCTACCGTCATGGGGGCGCCGCCTGACTTCACGCAACAACGGGATCGCCTCGGGCAGGGCAAACTGTTCGCCGGCCAGGCCACTGACAAACCGCCCGCCACGAATCTCGCCCCGGGCCTCCAGCCGATGGAACGTGCGCAGCAATTCCCGCCAACTCGGCAACCAGTCCGCCTCGCGCTCCAGCAAGCGCCAGAACACCACGCCGTACCGGCGCAGCAAGGTCATGGCGATGTGTTCCAGGGTTTCTGTGGGTGTGGACGTCGGGCGTTGTTTATCCACAACCGGCTTATCCACAACCGGCGCGACCGCACTGCGGCGCAGCAAGGCCCAGCGCCCGGCGTCGTCCATCCCGCCGACAAACGCTCCACGCCCGCGTCGGCTGCTGCGATTCTGGCGTTTGCTGGCCGGGGTGATCAGCGCCCGCAACCCGGCGAAACTGTCGGCGTTGACCAGTCCGGCACCGACCAGTTCCTGCAAGGCGATTTCCAGTTCCGAGCGCAGCAGATGGGCCTCGTGCATCAGCTCATCAAAAAACAGCGCGCCGTGCTGGCTGAGTGCTGCATGGACCTTTTGTGTTTTGGGCGACAACTCGTTGACCGGCGTCTGCTCGGTCAAGCTGCTCCACAACCCGACCTGATTACGCGGCAGCAGCAGAATCGGCGTGCTGCGCAATGCCGTGCCGGTGCTCTTGTTGCGCGCGGTCAGGCGGGTCCAGACCAGTTTGCCGCTGCGGCATAACTCATCCAGCCAGCTCGCCGAATAGTCTTTGAGCCGCGCCGGCAGAATGTCGCTGTCCCATGCCGAAGCGGCGGCGGGGTAGCCTTCGAACTGGCTGATGATCGCCGGCAACACAGCGCTGCCCTGGCCTCGGCTCATGCTGGAAAGATGCTGCCAGTCGAACAGAAAGCGCATGAAATCCTGCAACGCCACTGGCTCGATTTCCCGGCGCAGCCGTTTGACCGTGTAGCGATGAATCCGCGCCAGCAGATGCCGTTCGCACCATTCCTCTTCGCGGGCGCCGGGGCTGAATTGCCCGCGCAGCACGTAACCTTCGCGTTCCAGTTGGGCCAGGGCCTGAGTGACTTGAAGCGCCGGTAAACCGAGCGGTTCGGCAATCGCTTTCAGCGGCAATGGACCAAACGCACTGAGTCGCGCGCGTACCACTTCCAGCACCGCTTCGTCCGGCTCCCAGGTTTCATCGAAACCGGGCAACGCCTCCAACGACGGAAACAAGGAGGCCTGTGGATAAATCGCCCGCAGGCAGGTCAGTCGCTCCAGTGGCAGCCACAGCGATTGCTTGGCGTTGATCTGCAAACGGCTGGCGCGGCCACTGTTGGCCAGGGTGTTCAGCCATTCGAGCCAATTGGGGTTGGCCCGGGCCTCGGCGTCGGTGATGCACGCCAGGCTCATCAAGGCCTCATGCATTTCATCGAGGCCGGTTGGCGTTGGCCAGGCTTCGTCGCGCACCGCGGCAATCGCGTCGGCGTCCAGCGCACCGAGGTCGTCGGTGGACTGCGGATCGCTCCAGCGACGGTTGAGTACCGCCTGAGTACGGCGTTCTTCCAGCGGCGCGTCGTCGAGGAAGGTGTAGGGGCGGGCACTGAGGATTTCCGCCGCCAGTGGCGAAGGCGCCGGCAGGTCGCGGCTGATCAGGCGTATATCGCCCTGTTCCATGCGCCGCAACAACGCCAGCCAGCCTTCGCTGTCCATGGCCTCGTGCAGGCAATCGTCGAGGGTTTGTTCCACCAGCGGATGGTCGGGAATCTCGCGCTCGCCGGCGAGGTTTTCCACGCAGGCGATCTGATCGGGAAACACGCTGGCGATCAGGTCTTCGCTTTTCATCCGCTGGATCTGCGGCGGCACTTTGCGGCCGCCGCTGTAGCGTGGCAGCGCGAGGGCGACCCCGGCATTCCAGCGCCAGCGTACGCCGAACAGCGGGGCTTCGAGCACCGCTTGAGTCAGGATATGTTCGGCGCTGTTGCTGTGCAGGTAGCGCCAGACGTCGTCCAGCTCGAAGCTGTGGCTGGTGGACAGCGACAACACGATGGCGTCCTCGCTGGCGGCGGCCTGCAATTCGAAGTTGAAGGTGCGGCAGAAACGCTTGCGCAGGGCCAGGCCCCAGGCGCGGTTGATGCGGCTGCCGAACGGTGAGTGGATGATCAGTTGCGTACCGCCTGACTCGTCGAAAAAGCGTTCCATCACCAGTGTGTCCTGGGACGGCAAGGCGCCGAGGGTCAGGCGGGCCCGGGCCAGGTAGTCGACCAGTTGCTCGGCGCTGGCGAGGTTCAAACCGAGAGTGTCGGTCAGCCAGTCGAGGGCTGGTTGCAGATCGCCGGGTGTGGCGGTGAGCAGTTCATCGAGTTGCGCTTGCAGACGGGCCACGGCGAACGACAGTTCATTGCTGCGACCGGGTGCTTCACCGAGCCAGAACGGAATGGTCGGCGGCTGGCCCTGAGCATCTTCGACCCGGACCTTGCCGGTTTCGACCCGCAGGATTCGATACGACGTATTGCCCAGCTGAAAGATATCCCCGGCGATGCTTTCCACCGCGAAGTCTTCGTTGACGCTGCCGATGTTCAGCCCCTGAGGCTCCAGCAACACGCTGTAGTCGGCGTTGTCGGGAATCGTCCCGCCGCTGGTCACGGCGGTCAGCTTGGCGCCCCGACGACCGCGCAAGGTGCGGCTTACGGCGTCCCGGTGCAGGTACGCGCTACGTATGCCCTGGCGACCGTTGTAGCCCTCGGCGAGCATGTGCAGCAGCGCCTGATAATGCTTTTCGTCGAGCTTGGCGTAAGGCGAGGCTTTACGCAGCGTCTCCAGCAATGCCTGCTCGTGCCATTCCTGGCAACTGACCTCGGCGATGATCTGCTGGGCCAGCACGTCCAGCGGCGCTTCGGGGATCAACAAGGTGTCGAGTTCGCCACGGCGCACGCAATCGAGCAAAGCGGCGCATTCGATCAGGTCGTCGCGGGTGGTGGCGAACAATCGGCCCTTGGGTGTGCCGCCGACCTGGTGCCCGGAGCGGCCGACCCGTTGCAGAAAACCGGCAATCGAGCGTGGCGAAGCGATCTGGCACACCAGGTCGACGTCGCCGATATCAATCCCCAGTTCCAGCGAGGCGGTGGCGATCAGCACTTGCAGCTCGCCGCGCTTGAGCCGTTGCTCGGCGTCCAGGCGAAACTCCTTGGCCAGGCTGCCATGGTGGGCGGCCACCGCGTCTTTGCCGAGGCGTTCGCTCAAGTGTCGGCTCAGGCGTTCGGCCAGGCGCCGGGTGTTGACGAAAATCAGCGTGGTCCGGTGTTCGCGGGCGAGGGCGGCGAGGCGGTCATAGACCAGCTCCCACACGTCGTTGGCCATCACCGCTGACAACGGCACGGGCGGCACTTCGATATCGAGATCCCGTGGGCGGGCATGGCCGATGTCGATGATTTCGCAGTCGCGATCACCGCCAACCAAAAAACGCGATACCGCCTCGATGGGTTTTTGCGTGGCGGACAGGCCGATCCGCACCAACGGTTGCGGGCAAAGCGCTTGCAGGCGCTCCAGGCTCAGGGCCAGGTGACTGCCGCGTTTGCTGGCGGCGATGGCGTGGATTTCGTCGACGATCACCGTTTGCGTGGTGCCGAGCATTTTCCGGCCGGAGTCGGAGCCGAGCAGCACGTATAGGGATTCTGGAGTGGTCACCAGAATGTGCGGCGCGGTTTTGCGCATGGCCGAGCGGTCTTTTTGCGGCGTATCGCCGGTGCGCACGGCAGTGCTGATCGGCACATCGGGCAGGCCCATCAGGCGTAACTGCTCGGTGATGCCGGCCAGCGGGTTTTGCAGGTTGATCCGGATGTCGTTGGACAGGGCCTTGAGCGGCGAAACGTAGACCACCAGGGTTTCGTCCGGCAGGCCATCCGGGTTTTCCAGGCCGCGATGGACCAGATCGTCGAGCACGGCCAGAAACGCGGTGAGGGTTTTGCCGGAGCCGGTGGGCGCGGCAATCAGCGTTGAACGGCGCTGGCGGATCAACGGCCACGCCCGGGCCTGGGCGGCGGTAGCCGTCGCGAAGGTGTTGCTGAACCAGGCGCTGACGGCGGGGTGGAAACCGTTCAGCGCGCTGTCTGCGGGGATGGGCAGGTTCATGAGCCAATTTATGCGGGTGGGGACGGGAAGTTGCAAGTACCGCTCAGGCTCTGTGTTGCTCCTGAGGCCAGTAGCGGCACCACAAATCCCCGGGAACTACACTTTACGGGTGACGGTTGCGCACTAAACCCGCAAAATGCAACGATTCCGGCAATTATTGAGGACATCGCCTGCGGGCGCTGTCGATAAAGCCATCGTTCCAATCAGACTGGGCCTGCTGACTCTATGCGAATGCGCCTTATGTTACTGGGCGGCGGAAATGCCCTTGGGCAGGCGCTGATTCGCCTCGGTGCGGAGGAAGACATCGGTTTCCTCGCCCCCCGCCCACCACAAGACGGCTGGGACGCCGCGAGCCTGACGCAACTGCTCGACGATACCCGTCCGGATGCGTTGATCAATCTCGCCTACTATTTCGACTGGTTCCAGGCGGAGACCGTCAGCGAACAGCGTCTGGCCGGGCAGGAGCGCGCCATCGAGCGTCTGGCCGAATTGTGCCAGCATCACAACATCGTGCTGGTGCAACCGTCGAGTTATCGCGTGTTCGATGGCTCCCGGGCGACCGCCTACAGCGAAAAAGACGAACCGGTACCGTTGGGCCTGCGCGGTCAAGCTTTGTGGCGCATCGAGCAAAGCGTGCGCGCCACTTGTCCACAGCATGTGTTGCTGCGTTTCGGCTGGTTGCTCGATGACAGCCCCGAGGGCACCCTCGGGCGATTCCTCGCCCGGGCCGAGAAAGCTGAAGAACTGCTGTTGGCGGATGATCGTCGCGGTAATCCGACGCCGGTGGACGACGCTGCCCGAGTGATCATTTCGGTGCTCAAGCAACTCGATTGTGCTGCGCCGCTGTGGGGCACCTACCACTACGCCGGGCATGAGGCGACCACACCGCTGGCACTGGGGCAGGCGATTCTCACTGAAGCGCGCGCCCTGCATCCGCTGGCCATCGAAGCGCCGACCGCCCAGGCTCACGCCGCGCGGCCCGACGCTGCCGAAGAACCGCAACACGCAGTGCTGGCCTGCAAGAAAATTCTGCACACCTTCGGGATCAAGCCCCGCGCCTGGCGCGCGGCACTCCCGGGCTTACTGGATAGGTTTTATCGCCATGGCTGACGGCCCTGTTTTAATCACCGGCGGCGCCGGTTTCATCGGTTCGCACCTGACCGATGCCTTGCTTGCCAAAGGTCATTCGGTGCGAATTCTCGATGACCTGTCCACCGGCAAGCGCAGCAACCTGCCGATGGACAATCCCCTCGTCGAACTGATCGAAGGCGATGTCGCTGATGCCGCCCTGGTGGCGCAGGCGATGCTCGGTTGCAGCGCGGTGGCGCATCTGGCCGCGGTGGCTTCGGTGCAGGCTTCGGTGGATGACCCGGTGAAAACTCACCAGAGCAACTTCATCGGCTCGCTGAACGTCTGCGAGGCCATGCGTCAGGCCGGTGTCAAACGCGTGTTGTACGCGTCCAGCGCAGCGGTCTATGGCAACAATGGCGAGGGCGAGTCGATCGACGAAGACACGCCCAAGGCACCGTTGACGCCGTATGCGGTGGACAAGTTGGCGAGCGAGCATTACTTCGATTTCTATCGCCGCCAGCATGGTCTGGAGCCGGTGATTTTCCGCTTCTTCAACATCTTTGGCCCGCGCCAGGATCCGTCCTCGCCGTACTCCGGAGTGATCAGCATTTTCAGCGAGCGCGCGCAGAAAGGCTTGCCGATCACTGTGTTCGGGGATGGCGAGCAGACTCGGGATTTTGTCTACGTCGAAGACCTGGTGGACGTGCTGGTGCAAGCCATCGAGAAACCGCAGGTTGAGGTCGGCGCGGTGAATGTCGGCTGGAATCAGGCGACGACTCTCAAGCAGACGCTTGAAGCCCTTGAAGCCGTAGTGGGCAAGCTGCCGCCCGTTAGCTATGGCCCGGCGCGTTCCGGTGACATCCGCCATTCACGAGCGAATAACCGGCGTTTGCTGGAGCGGTTCACCTACCCGGAGCAGACGCCGATGAGCGTTGGCCTGGCGCGGTTGTTGGGGCGCTGAGGTTTTACACAGTTGTGAAAAAGGCGCCTTGAAGCGCCTTTTTTGTGTGTCGAATATGACCGATGCAGTTCCGTGGCGAGGGAGCTTGCTCCCGTTCGACTGCGCAGCAGTCGCCATCAATCTTGGGGCTGCTTCGCAGCCCAGCGGGAGCAAGCTCCCTCGCCACAAAAGCTGATCACATGTTGCTTAGAACTTGTAACCCAGACCGACCATGTAGATGAACGGATCGACGTCCACGTTCACCCGTGCGCGGGTGCCCGGAGCCACGGCGTTGTTTTCCACGGTGGCACGGGTGTCGATGTCGATGTAGCGCACCTGGGCGTTGATCATCACCTTATCGGTGAGCATGTAGTCGGCACCGACTTCCCAGGCCAGGCCCCAGGAGTTTTTCGCGTTGAAGTTGCTGAAGCCATTGGCGCTGGCTTCGCTGCTGACGTGCTCGTCGTAGATCCAGGTGTAGTTGATCCCGCCGCCGACATACGGCTGGAATGCGGACTTGGCATCCATCGGATAGTAGACCAGGCTCAGGGTCGGCGGCAGGTGTTTCAGGGTGCCGAGTTTGCCGTTGGCGGCGCCGAGCGCGGTGCCTTTGAGCTTCACGTCATGCTCGAACGGCGAGGCCGCGAGCAGTTCGATCCCCAGGTGGTTGGTGATCATGTAGGCGAAGTTCAGGCCCAGTTGCGTGTCGCTGCTCATGGTGGCCTTGCCACCCAGGTCGGCGCCCTTCAGCGGGCCTTGATCGACCTTGACGCTGGAGCTGTCGGCTGTCGGATTGACGGTGATCGCACCGGCCCGAACGATGATATTGCCAGCCTCATGGGCATGGGTGAGCGGGGCTGCGAGCGCGAGGGCAAGCAGCGAAGCGCTGAGCAGGGACTTGTGCATGGGGGCTCCAAAGGACGTTAAAAATGCTTGATGTCCAATGGTAGGGATCCAACTGATACGGTCTTTTGACTCAGCTCAACGAAACAGTGATGGCCCAGATTTTTGCGGAACCTTCGAGGGCCTCTTCGCGGGCAAGCCTCGCTCCTACAGGTTCAACATTGCCTTGTAGGAGCGAGGCTTGCCCGCGAAGGCGTCCTTTCATTCAACACCGAACTACCGGTGTTCACTCCGGCAATTCATACACATAAATCTTCTGCGCCTCCATCTGATACCCGGCATCCGCCAATTCGCTGGTGGACGCCTTGACCTGCAACGCACCTTCGACCCAGTACGGCTGGTACAGCTCATCGAGCTTCACGCCGACTTCGCTTTTGACGTGCACGATCTGGTTCGACGGCGGAGGCGGTACGTGGATGCAGGCGCCGAAATACGGCACCAGCAGAAACTCCGTGGTGCGGCCTTCTTCACTGACCTCCAGCGGTACGATGTACCCCGGCAAGCGAATGTTCTGGCCATCGAGACTTTTCACCACCGGCGCGTTCGGCATGTCCTGTTTGGCGGCCGGGGCCGACTCCGCGGACAATGCGTCGCTCATCTTCGACAGGTCGTGCAGTGGCGTCATGTTCGGCACTTCCGGCGGGGCATCCGGCGGGATCATTTCCGACCAGGTCAGGTCTTTCGGCTCGGCCGCCCACAGCGGCAGAGCAACCAGCATCAACAGCGCAAGCAGAGCGCGGGGCATGTTCAACGTCCTCACAGGCGGATCGACAGGCCATCGGCCAAGGATTGGCGATAAGCGCGCCAGGCCGGCACGCTGCCCATCAGCAGCGCGGCGATCAGGATGCCACCGAGCAGCGTCCATTCATATTCGCTTGGCCAGGCCAGCGGCAGGTACAAACCGTAATTCGACTGCACGTAACCCTGCGCCACGGCGATGCCCACATACAGCAGCGCCACGCCGGCAATCACTCCCGACAGCGCCAGGGCAAACGCTTCCAGCACCAGTAAAGTCGCGATATGCCATGGCCGCGCGCCCACCGAACGCAGAATCGCCATCTCCCGGCGCCGCTCGTTGAGGCTGGTGAGAATCGCCGTAAGCATGCCGATCAACCCGGTCAGCACCACGAACAGCGAGACGACGAACAAGGCTTTTTCCGCCGTGCTCATCAAACTCCACAGCTCCTGCAACGCCACACCCGGCAGGATCGCCAGCATCGGTTCGCCACGGAATTCGTTGATTTCACGTTGCAGCGCGAAGGTCGAAATCTTGTTGTTAAGGCCGAGCATGAACGCGGTGATCGCTTGCGGCGTCAGGTCCATGTTACGCGCCTGATCGGCACTGACCCGACCGTTACCCCGCGCCGGTACACCGTTGTGCCAGTCGATGTGGATCGCTTCCATGCCGCCGAGGCTGATGTGCAGCGTGCGGTCCACCGGGGTGCCGGTGCGTTTGAGAATGCCGACCACGGTGAACGGTTTGTCGTCATGCTTGACCAGGCTGATCGCCGCCACGCCATGGGCCAGCACCAGTTTGTCGCCGAGTTTGTAGTGCAGCGCGTCGGCCACTTCGGCGCCGAGCACCACTTCGAACGGATCGCTGGCGAAGGCACGGCCGTCGGCCAGTTCCAGATGCTGTTGATGGCCATACTGGTAATGCTCGAAGTACGCCTCAGTGGTGCCCATCACCCGATAACCACGATGGGAATCGCCGAGGGACATCGGGATCGCCCACTTCACTTTCGGGTTGTTGGCGAACTGCTCGAAGCTGTCCCAGCGGATGTTGTTGGTGGCGTTGCCGATGCGGAATACCGAATACAGCAGCAGGTTCACCGAGCCGGAACGCGCGCCGACGATCAGATCGGTGCCGCTGATGGTGCTGGCGAAACTGGCCTTGGCCTCGGTGCGCACCCGCTCCACCGCCAGCAGCAGGCAGACCGACAGGGCGATGGCGAACGCGGTGAGGATCGCGGTGAAGCGACGGTTAGCGAGGCTGGCCATGGCTAGACGAAACAAATACATCTCAAACCTCGGACGGGGTGGCGGCGCGATTGAGATCGGCCAGCGACAGGTGGCGATCGAACAGCGGCGCGAGGCTCTGATCGTGGCTGACGAACAACAGGCTCGAGCCGGCTTCGCGGCATTCGGCGAACAACAGGCGAATGAAGTTTTCGCGAGCGTCGTAGTCCAGGGCCGAGGTCGGTTCGTCGGCGATCACCAGTTCCGGCTGACCGATCAGTGCACGCGCGGCAGCGACCCGCTGCTGCTGGCCGATGGACAGTGAATCGGCGCGGCGGCCCAGAATGTTTTCGTCCTTCAGGCCCAGATGGGCGAGCAGGGTGGCGGCGGCCTGATCGACGCTGCCGTGGCGCTGTTTCGCCCGCTCGGCGCGCAGTTTCGAGAAGTGACAGGGCAATTCGACGTTCTCCCGCACCGACAGAAACGGCAGCAAGTTGAACTGCTGGAAGATGTAGCCGGTGTGATCGACCCGGAAGTGGTCGCGAGCCCCGGCAGACAGTTCGGTCAATTCCTGGCCGAGCAGCCGGATGCTGCCGCGATCAGGCTTTTGCACACCGCCGAGCAAGCCGAGCAGGGTGGTCTTGCCGCTGCCGCTGGGGCCTTTGAGGAACAGGGTTTCACCAGGCTCCAGGCGAAACGCCGGGATGTCCAGCAGCGGCGGGTGACCGGGCCAGCTGAAGCCCAGGTCGGACAATTCGATGAGTGCTTGGGTCATGGCGCCGATTTCATGAGGTTTGTCTCGACTTCACATTCAACATTACCCCCTGTAGGAGCGAGGCTTGCCCGCGAAGAGGCCAGTAGATCCAACAGAGATGTTGACTGACAGATCGCTTTCGCGGGCAAGACTCGCTCCTACAGGATTGGTGTCGGATCAGAATTTCAGGGCAGCCGCCTTGGCCGTCACCTCAACCCCTTGCTGCCCGCTCGGGCTGACCAGTTGTACCTGAATCTTCTGGGTAGCCGGGAACGTGTTGAAGACAGTCGCCAGGTCCAGGGTCTTCAGCGCGCCCGGGGCCGAGCAGCTGAATTGGTAACGGGCGTGGATTTCGCTGTGATCATGTTGATGCTCGTGACCGTCCTTGGCTTCTTCATTCTCATCGTCGGCATCCGGTTTGTCACCGAACAACGGGCTTTCCAGTTCTTGGGTCGCGACCACGCACCCGGCGGCTTTCGGCAGGTTGAACAGTGTCAGTGGTTTTTCCAGCTGGGCACGGACGGCGGCGACTTTGGCCTTGTCGGCATCGGTGGTGGCGGCGTGCTCGAACCCCACCAGGTTCATTGCCGGGCTTTCCAGCTCCAGCTCCAGGGTCTGGCCGTCCAGCGCCGCATTCAAGCGACCGACGCCGTGTTCGTGGGCACCGAGGCTGCCGTGCTCATGGTCGTGATCTTGCTCGACAGCCGCGTGGGCGACAGCCAGCGGTAACAAGGCAAACGGCAAAGCGAGCAGCAGACGGCGCATGACGGGTCTCCGAAAAGTAAAATGAAAAATTTGTTATGTAATCTTATAACGAAAGTGCCGAGAGTTTGACCGTCTGCTTGGCGTTGTGCAAGACCCATGGGAGCATGCGAGTCAGGTATGTGCTGGAGCAGACTTATGTTGCGAATACGCGGAAGCATCGGCGACTGGCCGGTGGATTTGACCCTTGAACTGGATGAGGGCGACTGGGCGCAGCTCGGTGCGCAGTTGCAGGCTGCCAAACCCGAGGCGAGTGCAACACCGGTCAAACCGGTGAATCAGGATGATGCGCTATGGCAGATTGCCAAAGAATTGCTGCGCAAGGCCAGGCAATTGAGTGGGCCGGATTTGCTGGAGCAACTGGAAGGGCTGACCGGCAGCGCAGCGGCGGGCAAGCGCTTGTTGGTGCGCTTGCGCCACTGCGCAGATGTCAAAGTGGTGAGCGGCGGGGATACACCGCTCTACAGCTGGATCGAGTAAGCCGCAAAAAAGAGCTTAATAGAGCGCGGCAAACAGCTTGCGACGGTACGTGGTCACCAACGGGTGATCGTTGCCCAGCAGTTCGAACACTTGCAGCAAGGTCTTGTGTGGCAAGCCTTCGTTGTAGCTGCGGTTGCGGATGAACAGTTTCAGCAATGCATCCAGCGCCGCGTCGTATTGCTGACGGGCCAGTTGCTGGATCGCCAGTTGATAGACCGCCTCATCGTCCTGCGGGTTTTTCGCCAGGCGTGCTTTCAGGTCTGCCGCATCCGGCAAATCCCTGGCCTGACCGAGAAACTGGATCTGCGCCTTGGCGCCGGCCAGCGCGGCCTTGTGTTCGTCGGTCTTGACCGCGTCGAGTACGGTTTGCGCTTCACTCAGCTCGCTGCGCTCGGTAAGGCAGCGGGCGTAGAGGATCAGTGCCTTGGCATTGGTGTTGTCTTCAGTCAGCAAGATTTTGAGCGTGGCTTCGGCGTCGGCGAAACGGCCTTCATCGAACAGCGCCTGAGCCTGTTCAAACGGGTCGGCGGCGGCTGGAGGCGGCATTTGCACATGAGGTTCGAGCATCGTGCGCACAGCGGATTCCGGTTGCGCACCGGCAAAACCGTCCACTGGCTGACCGTCCTTGAACAGCACCACGGTCGGCAGGCTGCGAATGCCGAAACGCGCAACAATGTCTTGCTCGATGTCGCAGTTGACCTTGGCCAGCAGCAACTCACCCTGATAGCTCTCGGCGATGGTTTGCAGCATCGGCATCAAGGCCTTGCACGGCGCACACCATTCGGCCCAGAAATCCACCAGTACCGGTTTGTGGAAAGAGTTCTCGATCACCGACTGGTCGAAATCGGCAGTCGTGGCGTCGAAGATGTACGGCGTTTCCTGACTCATGGGGGATCTCGTAAAAGCGTGGATGAGGCCACTATAAGGCTTGGTGGGGGGCGGCTGAAAGCGGGGTGATCATTGAGTGATGTGCTGCCAGGCAGGACGTCTTCGCGGGCAAGCCTCGCTCCTACAGGTCCGCGCTGATTTCGAAATCGCCACCCAACCCTGTAGGAGCGAGGCTTGCCCGCGAAGCTTTTTGCTAACCGCGCCGCGCGTGGTAAAGGCTCACATGCCGAAACTCTTCGGGTTCGGCCAGGTCCGGCAAGGTCATCGCCTGCAGCATCTCGATGCGCTGATACAGCGGATGGCGAAAATCCCGCACCCGTGAATCCGCCACCAACGCTTCCCGGCCACGGCTGAGAAACTCGTCGAGTAGCGGCAGATTTTCCCGGTCGTACAACACGTCGGCCACCAGAATCAGATCAAATCGATCCGCTTCGGCGAAAAAATCCGTCGAGTAGCGCAGCTGCACATCATTGAGTTCGGCGTTCGCCCGACACGCGGCAATCGCCAGCGGGTCCAGGTCACAGGCCACCACTTCCAGCGCCCCGGCCTTCACGGCCGCAATCGCAGCCACGCCGGAACCGGCGCCGAAATCCAGCACCCGTTTGCCTACGACCCAGTGCGGGTGTTCGGCGAGATAGCGGGCCACGGCCAGCCCACTGGCCCAGCAGAAACTCCAGTACGGCGGCTCGTGGAGAATCCGCCGGGTTTCTTCGGGGCTGAAGGCGCGATCCATGTTGTCGCCGTCGATCAGCCAGAGTTTCAGCTCGGTGCCCGGCAATGCACAGGCTACAAGCTGTGCGTCACCGAGCAGTTCACCCAACGCCTGTTGCAGGTCGAGCGGTGCAATCATGGCGCTTTGACGAATTGCAACTGACCCAGGGCCTGGGTCGTCGGCTGGGTGATGAGTTGCGCCGGCAGATGCAGAATCAACTGCCCGGACTGGCTAGCGCGGCCGCGCAGTTCAACGCGAGCGCCAACCGGGAAGGATTCAGGGTTGAAACGCAGGCGAAACGGCAACACCTGATTGGTGCCGATCAGGTTGGCACTGGCGAGCAATTGTTGCGGGCGATCCTTTTCGTCGATCACCAGCAGCGCCAGTTCGACTTCGGCGTCGGCCGGCACGCCCATCAGGGTGCCACTGATTTCACGTTGGTAAGCCGGCAGCGGGCCGAGCTCGGCAGACGCCTTGGCTTTCTTCTGCGCCTGTTGCGGCGCTGGGCCTGGTGTTGGTGGCTGGGGCTTGGGTGCATCGCTGCCACAGGCCACCAGCAGGCTGAAAAGACTGAGCAAAACGAGCGGTCGTAACGACATTGGCGGCTCCAGCAAGGTGAAAACATTATAGCCCGTCTGTATACCGCAAACCCTATGGCTTGTCTTGCCACGGGGATGCGCTACCATGGCCCTCCCATTTTTTGTTGCCTGCCACCATGCACTGTCCCTTCTGCGGTGCCAACGACACCAAGGTCATCGACTCGCGTCTGGTCGCCGAGGGCGAACAGGTGCGCCGCCGGCGTGAATGCCTGGCCTGCGGCGAACGCTTCACGACGTTCGAAACCGCTGAACTGGTGTTGCCGCGCCTGATCAAAACCGACGGCAGTCGCCAGCCGTTCGACGAAGAAAAACTTCGTGCCGGCATGCAGCGAGCGCTGGAGAAGCGCCCGGTGAGTGTCGAGCGCCTGGAATCGTCGCTGGTGCACATCAAACACAAGCTGCGCGCCACTGGTGAGCGCGAGGTCAAATCCCTCGTGGTCGGCGAACTGGTGATGGCCGAGCTGAAAAAGCTTGATGAAGTCGCCTATATCCGCTTCGCTTCGGTGTACCGACGCTTCCAGGACCTCAACGAGTTCCGCGAAGAGATCGATCGCCTCGCCCGTGAACCGGTGAAAGAATGACCACCTCCCCGGAACAAGCCATCCTCGACGCCCATTACATGGCCCGTGCCCTGGAACTGGCGCGCAAAGGTCATTACACGACGCACCCCAACCCGCGGGTTGGCTGCGTGGTGGTGCGTGACGGGCAGATTGTCGGCGAAGGCTGGCATGTGCGCGCCGGCGAGCCCCATGCCGAAGTCCACGCCTTGCGTGCCGCCGGTGACAAGGCGCGAGGCGCCACGGCTTACGTGACCCTGGAACCGTGCAGCCACCACGGACGTACACCGCCCTGCGCCGATGCGCTGGTGAATGCCGGTGTGGCGCGCGTCGTTGCGGCGATGCAGGACCCGAACCCGGAAGTTGCCGGTCGCGGTCTGCAACGTCTGGCCCAGGCGGGAATCGCCACCGAAAGCGGCGTGCTGGAAGGTGAGGCGCGCAAGCTCAATGAAGGCTTCCTCAAGCGCATGGAACACGGCTTGCCGTTCGTGCGGGTCAAGTTGGCCATGAGCCTCGACGGTCGCACAGCGATGGAAAGCGGCGAGAGCCAATGGATTACCGGCCCGGCGGCGCGCTCGGCGGTACAACGGCTGCGCGCGCAGGCCAGCGTGGTGCTGACCGGCGCCGACACGGTGCTGGCGGACAATGCCCGCTTGACCGTGCGTGCCGATGAATTGGGCCTCGATCCCGAACAAACCGCCTTGGCCATGAGCCGTCCGCCACTGCGCGTGCTGATCGACGGTCGCCTGCGGGTGCCGCTGGACGCGCCGTTTTTCAAGGCTGGTCCGGCGTTGGTTGCGACGTGCATGGCGATCGAAGAGCAATACGCCAACGGTCCGGAGTGCCTGATCGTGGCGGGCGACGATGGCCAGGTCGACCTGCGCAAGTTGCTGGTTGAACTGGCTGCCCGTGACGTCAACGAGGTGCTGGTCGAAGCCGGTCCGCGTCTGGCCGGGGCGTTTGCTCAGCAAGGGTTGGTGGACGAGTTCCAGATTTTCATTGCCGGCAAGTTTCTCGGCTCCACGGCGCGACCGTTGCTGGACTGGCCGCTGGCGCAGATGAAAGATGCGCCCGAGCTCAAAATTACCGAAATCCGCGCGGTTGGCGATGACTGGCGAGTCATTGCCATACCTGTCCCAACGGTCAGCGTATAATTCCCGGCTGCAGCCCAGAAGGCCCTGTTCTCGAGGAGGACTCCATGTTTACCGGCATCATCGAATCCATCGGCAGTATTCGTGCATTGACCCCAAAAGGCGGAGATGTGCGGGTTTACGTAGAAACCGGCAAGCTCGACCTGAGCGACGTCAAACTGGGCGACAGCATTGCCGTCAACGGCGTGTGCCTGACGGCGGTTGAACTGCCGGGCAATGGCTTTGCGGCGGACGTCAGTCGCGAAACCCTCGACTGCACCGCCATGAATGACCTCAAGAGCGGCAGCCCAGTGAATCTGGAAAAAGCCCTGACCCCGACCACCCGCCTCGGTGGGCACTTGGTCAGCGGTCACGTCGATGGTGTCGGCGAAGTGGTCTCGCGCACCGACAATGCCCGCGCCGTGGAATTTCGCATCCGTGCGCCGAAAGAACTGGCCAAGTACATCGCCCATAAAGGTTCGATCACCGTCGACGGCACCAGCCTGACGGTGAACGCGGTCGATGGTGCCGAATTCCTGCTGACGATCATTCCGCACACCCTGAGTGAAACCATCATGGCTTCTTACAAGCCAGGTCGCCGGGTGAACCTGGAGGTCGATCTGCTGGCCCGTTATCTGGAGCGCCTGCTGCTGGGTGACAAAGCTGCTGAGCCTGGCTCTTCGCAGAAGTCTGGCGGCACTATTACTGAAAGCTTTCTGGCCCAAAACGGCTACCTCAAATCCTGACTCAAGGGGGTGCCTTGTGGCGCTCAATAGCATCGAAGAACTGGTTGAAGACATCCGCCAAGGCAAGATGGTCATCCTCATGGATGACGAAGACCGCGAGAACGAAGGCGACCTGATCATGGCCGCCGAGTGCTGCAAGGCTGAGCACATCAACTTCATGGCCAAGCACGCCCGTGGCCTGATCTGCATGCCAATGAGCCGCGAGCGCTGCGAACTGCTCAAGCTGCCATTGATGGCGCCACGCAACGGTTCCGGCTTCGGCACCAAGTTCACCGTGTCCATCGAAGCCGCCGAAGGCGTGACCACCGGTATCTCCGCGGCCGACCGTGCGCGTACCGTACAAGCCGCTGCCGCCAAAGACGCCAAGGCTGAAGACATCGTCAGCCCCGGCCACATCTTCCCGCTGATGGCCCAGGCCGGCGGCACCCTGGCCCGCGCCGGCCATACCGAAGCGGCCTGCGACCTTGCGCGCATGGCCGGTTTCGAGCCGAGCGGTGTGATCTGCGAAGTGATGAATGACGACGGCACCATGTCCCGTCGCGCCGAACTCGAAGCGTTTGCCGCCGAGCACAACATCAAGATCGGCACCATTGCCGACCTGATCCACTACCGGATGATCCACGAACGTACCGTTCAGCGGATTGCCGAGCAGCCATTGGACAGCGAACTGGGTCAGTTCAACCTGGTGACCTATCGTGATTCGGTGGAAGGCGACGTGCACATGGCCCTGACCCTGGGCAACGTGTGCGCCGAAGAACCGACCCTGGTTCGGGTGCACAACATGGACCCGCTGCGTGACCTGCTGATGGTCAAGCAACCGGGCCGCTGGAGCCTGCGCGCCGCCATGGCCGCGGTTGCCGAGGCTGGCAGCGGTGTGGTGCTGTTGCTCGGTCACCCGCTCGATGGCGACGTGTTGCTGGCGCACATCCGCGAAACCGCCGACCACAGCGCAGTGAAAAAGCCGACCACCTACAGCATCGTTGGTGCCGGTTCGCAGATCCTTCGGGACCTGGGCGTGCGTAAAATGCGCCTGATGTCTGCGCCGATGAAATTTAATGCGATATCCGGTTTCGATCTGGAAGTTGTAGAATACGTGCCCTCCGAATAATGACCGGTTGTTTCCAGTCCTTGATTCGCGGCTAACACATCACTGAGGGATGCGTAGAAAACGCGTCCCGGCTCTTTAAGAGATCTAACGAATGACCCTGAAGACCATCGAAGGTACCTTCATCGCCCCTAAAGGCCGCTACGCTCTGGTAGTGGGCCGTTTCAACAGCTTCGTGGTTGAAAGCCTGGTCAGCGGTGCAGTTGATGCCCTGGTTCGCCATGGCGTGAGCGAAAGCGACATCACCATCATCCGTGCGCCTGGCGCCTTCGAAATCCCGCTGGTTGCGCAGAAAGTCGCTCAGAAGGGCGAGTTCGCGGCAATCATCGCCCTGGGCGCGGTCATTCGTGGCGGTACTCCGCACTTCGAATACGTGGCTGGCGAGTGCACCAAGGGCCTGGCCCAGGTGTCCATGGAGTTCGGCGTACCGGTCGCTTTCGGCGTACTGACCGTTGATTCCATCGAACAAGCCATCGAACGTTCCGGCACCAAGGCCGGTAACAAAGGTGCTGAAGCTGCCCTGTCCGCTCTGGAAATGGTCAGCCTGCTGGCGCAGTTGGAGGCCAAGTGATTAGCGACGATAGCGATCGTTTCAACCCGCGCGATCCAAAGCCTGCGGATGCCGGCAAGCCATCGAAAAGCGCCAAGCGTCGCGAAGCCCGTCAGCTCGCGACCCAGGCGCTGTACCAATGGCATATGGCCAAGCAGTCGCTGAACGAGATCGAAGCGCAGTTCCGGGTCGATAACGATTTTACCGATGTCGATGGCGCGTACTTCCGCGAAATCCTGCACGGGGTTCCGCAGTTCAAGACCGAGATCGACACCGCGCTCAAGCCTTGCCTGGACTTGACCATCGAAGAGCTGGACCCGGTTGAACTGGCGGTTCTGCGCCTGTCCACATGGGAACTGCTCAAGCGTGTCGACGTGCCATACCGCGTGGTGATCAACGAAGGTATCGAACTGGCCAAGGTCTTCGGCTCCACCGACGGCCACAAGTTCGTCAACGGTGTGCTCGACAAGCTGGCCCCGCGTCTGCGTGAAGCCGAAGTGAAGGCGTTCAAGCGCTGATTGGCGCTTGAACTGCCATTGCCATGGGTGAGTTTGAGCTGATCCGCAACTTCTTCGCCGCCGCGCCTTGCGCGCAGGGCGGTGAAGGCGTTGCCCTCGGGATCGGCGACGACTGCGCCTTGCTGGCTATTCCTCCCGGGGAGCAGTTGGCGATTTCTACCGATACGCTGGTGGCCGGTGTGCATTTCGCCGACCCCTGCGATCCGTTTCTGCTCGGCCAGCGCTCGCTGGCCGTGGCCGTCAGCGACCTGGCCGCCATGGGCGCCACCCCCGTTGCCTTTACCCTTGCCTTGACCTTGCCGACCGGGACTTCCGATTGGCTGGAAGCGTTCGCCCGTGGTTTGAACCTCATGGCGCAGAATTGCCGTGTGGCACTGGTGGGCGGCGATACCACTCGCGGGCCGTTGAGCCTGACCATGACCGTGTTCGGCCGGGTGCCGACCGGTCTGGCGTTGACCCGCAGCGGCGCACGGCCGGGCGATTTACTCTGTGTGGGCGGTGAACTGGGTAACGGCGCGGGCGCATTGCCGCTGGTGCTCGGCCAGCGGACTGCGGACGCGGCCATCGCCGATCCATTGCTGGCCCACTACTGGTCGCCGCAACCGCAACTGGCGTTGGGCCAGGCCTTGCGTGGCAAGGCCACCGCCGCGCTGGACATCTCCGACGGCCTGCTCGCCGACTGCGGGCATATTGCCCTGGCGTCGAAAGTCGGGATTCGGGTAGAGCGCAGCAGGCTGCCGTTGTCGAAGGCGCTGCTGGCTTTCCTCGGTCAATCCGGCGCTGAGCAGGCTGCCCTGAGTGGCGGTGACGATTACGTGCTGGCCTTCACCTTGCCGCCTGCCGAGTTGCCATCGTTACTGGCGGACGGCTGGCCGATCCATGTGCTCGGGCAGGTGGTTGCAGGGCAGGGCGTGATTCTGCTGGACGCCGACGGACACGACATCACCCCGCCAATCCGGGGTTACCAACATTTTCGGGAGACACCGTGACAGATCATCCCAAACAGGTTCCGTCGGAGTTCGTACCACCGTCGGTCTGGCGCAATCCATGGCATTTCCTGGCGTTCGGCTTCGGCTCGGGCACCCTGCCAAAAGCGCCGGGCACCTGGGGTTCGTTAGTGGCGTTACCCTTTATTCCGTTGTGGCAGATGCTGCCCGACTGGGGCTACTGGCTGATGCTCGGCATCACCATGCTGTTCGGCTTCTGGCTGTGCGGCAAGGTCGCCGACGATTTGCGCGTGCACGACCATGAAGGCATCGTCTGGGACGAAATGGTCGGGATGTGGATCACCCTGTGGTTGGTGCCGCAAGGTTGGTATTGGTTGCTGGCGGGGTTCCTGATGTTCCGCTTCTTCGACATCCTCAAGCCGTGGCCGATTCGCTGGATCGACCGGCATGTGCACGGTGGCGTCGGGATCATGCTCGACGACGTGCTTGCGGGGGTGTTCGCGTGGTTGGCGATGCAAGGGCTGGTCTGGCTTTTCGCCTGAAGGCTACAGTCGAGGACGAAAGATGGCCCGCTGGTTGATGGTGATGGTTTTCGCGACGTTTTGCTCGTTCGCCCAGGCGGGGGATGCACCGACGACGCCGTCCGTGATTCACCTGGCCAGCGAAGCGTGGGAAGACTTTACCGCCGCCGATGGTCGTGGTTTGGGCTGGGACGTGTTGCGCGAAGTGTTCGAGCCTGCGGGCGTCAAACTGGATATTCGAATCGAACCGTATACACGCGCCACGGGCCTGGCACAGCGTGGCGAAGTGGACGCGTGTGTCGGTGCCTATCGGGATGAAGTCAGTGACGTGCTCTATCCGCGCTGGAGTTTCGATACCGATCCGATCTATGCACTGGGCCTGGCCACCAATCCGGCGCCGACCCCGGAAAATCTTGGCAATTACCGTTTGGCCTGGGTACGCGGCTACAAGTACCAGGCTTACCTGCCCAACGTGCAGCGCTATAACGAAGTCGCGCGGCGTACCGGGATTCTGCCGATGCTGATCCACAACCACGTCGACTACTACATTGACGCGCTGGACGAGGTTAACTCTATCGTCAGCCGAGCCAAGGATCCGTCGCAGTTCCGCCGCACGCACATCGCGGATTTACCGCTGTACCTGTGCTTCGCCGATACCCCTCGGGCACGGCAGTTGATGGTGCTGTTCGACCAGCGTATGGAATTGCTGGTAAAAAGCGGTCAGCTGAAACCGGTCTTCGAACGCTGGAAACAGCCCTATCCGTTCGGCTCGAAATGAAAACGTTCAATGCGGGCGCGGGGCAGATATCAAACTTTTTGATCGTTATGGCCGATAATTCAGCCTAAGCGTCTGTAGGAACGTGCTGTTACAATGCCGCCTCTGCGAATCTTCAGTACTTATAGATCAGGAGCACACCGGTGCCTGTCGTTTTTGTCGCCGCTTCCAAGCTGCCAACGCCTTTTGCGCAATTCACCATGCACGGCTTTCTCGATGAAGAGAACGGGCGCGAGCACGTGGTGTTGAGTCTGGGTGAGATCGCCGACGGTGCACCGGTACTCGGCCGGTTGCACTCCGAATGCCTGACCGGCGATGCCTTGTTCAGCCAGCGTTGCGACTGCGGTTCGCAACTCGAGGCGGCGTTGCAGGCGATCGCCCGTGAAGGCCGTGGCGTATTGCTCTACTTGCGTCAGGAAGGCCGTGGCATTGGCCTGCTGAACAAGATCCGCGCTTATGAATTGCAGGACGGCGGTGCTGACACCGTTGAAGCCAACGAGCGTCTGGGTTTCGCCGCCGATCAGCGCGACTACGCCATGTGCCTGCCAATGCTGGAGCACCTGGGCGTGAAGTCCCTGCGTCTGATGACCAACAACCCACGCAAGGTCAAAGCCTTGACCGACATGGGCATTGTGGTGGCCGAGCGCGTGCCGTTGCATACCGGGCACAACCCGCATAACAAACTCTACCTGGCGACCAAGGCCAGCAAGCTCGACCACATGATGGGCAACGAGCACCAGGGCGAGGCTGACAGGGCGTGACCCGCGGTCAGGTACGGCGACGACTGGCCGTCAACTGGTGGCAATATCTGGCGTTGGCCTTGCTGCCGCTGTTCGTGGTCAATGGCTTATTCGGCCAAAGCGAGGCGATTCTGCCGGTGCTGGCCATGCCGTTTTTCATTGCCGGTGTGGCGTCGATGTTTGTCAGCCTGAAGTTCTTTGGCGGTTACAAACATGCGCTGATCGCGACCCAAAAAGCCCTCGATACCCCTGAAGAACCCGCCGCCTGGATCGCCCTGGCCGCGAAACGCCGTGCTGCGTTTCTGGTCGCTGGCCTGCCCGCCTGGATCGGCGCACTGGCAGTCTTCGTTGGTCTGGAAGCCGTGCCGCTGATGCTGCTGGCGTTGTCGACGGTGGTGCTGTTCTACCTCTACCGTATCCCGCGTCAACTCGGCTGATGCGCTGCGTCTGGCTGGCAGTCCTGTTGCTGGCCATCGGTGGTCCGGCAGCTGCGGCCGAGCGGGTTGTCAGCCTGGCACCGTCGCTTTCCGAAATCGTGATTGAACTGAATTCGGCTGACCTGCTGGTCGGTGTGCTGGATGCCGGTGAGCGTCCGGCCGAGCTCAAAGATATTCCTTCGGTGGGCCGCTACGGTCAGTTGGACATCGAACGGTTGCTCAGCCTCAAACCTGATTTACTGCTGCTCTGGCCGGGCAGTGTGGGGCCGGCTCAACGTGAACAGCTCAAGCGGCTGAGCATCCCCACCTACGTCGCCGAACCTCATAACCTCGAACAACTCACTGTGCAGATCGAAGCGATAGCCACGCAATTCGGGCGAGCGGAGCGGGGCGTTGCATTGGCCAAAAAACTGCGTCAGCGACTCGACTCCCTGCGCCAGCGCTATCGAAGGGACGAGCCGCTGCGGGTGTTTTATCAAGTCTGGGATCGGCCGCTGTACACCGTGGGCGGTGGGCAGATCATCAGCGATGCGCTACAGGTTTGCGGGGCAAGCAATGTGTTTGCCGATCTGCCACAGCCTGCACCGCAGGTCAGTGTGGAGGCGGTGTTGCAGCGCAACCCCGAGGTGATTCTGGCCAGCGATCAGGCGCAGCTCGAGGCGTGGAAGGCCTGGCCCCAGGTGACGGCGGTGGCGCAGGGGCAATTGCTGTTGGTGACGGATAAAGGCCTGGAACGACCGAGTGGGCAGATGATCGAAGCGACGGCCAAGCTCTGTCAGTTGATCGCACCCGATCTTTAACCTGTGGCGAGGGAGCAAGCTCCCTCGCCGCAGGGTTTTGCATGTAGCCAGAGGATCAGATATTCAGCAATTGCAGGCGCTGACGCACCGCCTCTTCGATCCCGGCTTCATCCAGCCCGCATTCGGCGAGCATTTGCGCAGGCTTGGCGTGTTCGACATAGATGTCTGGCAAGCCCAGGTGCAGCACCGACTTGAGGATGTTCTCGCGGGCGAGGAACTCGCTGACCGCGCCACCGGCGCCGCCCATGATCGCGTTCTCTTCGACGGTCACCAGCAATTGGTGACTGCCGGCGATTTCGCGAACCAGTGCTTCGTCGAGCGGTTTGACGAAACGCATGTCGACGACCGTCGCATCCAGCTTCTCGGCGACTTTCAGTGCCTCGGCCAGTTGCACGCCGAACACCAGCAGGGCGACTGTGCTGCCCTGGCGACGAACCACGCCCTTGCCGATTTCAATCGGTTCGAGGTCTTTCGCGATCGGTGCATTCGGGCCGGTGCCACGCGGGTAACGCACCGCCGCCGGGCCGTTGTACAGGTGGCCGGTGCTGAGCATTTTGCGCAGTTCGTTTTCGTCGCTCGGGGTCATTACCAGCATGCCGGGGATGCAACGCAGGAACGACAGGTCGAAGCTGCCTGCGTGCGTCGGGCCGTCTTCGCCCACCAGGCCGGCGCGGTCGATGGCGAACAGTACGTCGAGGTTTTGTACCGCGACGTCATGAATCAGCTGGTCGTAACCGCGTTGCAGGAAGGTCGAATAGATCGCCACCACCGGTTTGGCGCCTTCACAGGCCATGCCGGCTGCCAGGGTCACGGCGTGTTGCTCGGCAATCGCCACGTCGAAATAGCGCGTCGGGAAGCGTTCACTGAAGGCCACCAGATCGGAGCCTTCCTTCATCGCCGGGGTGATCCCGACCAGACGCGGATCGGCCGCCGCCATGTCGCACAGCCACTCACCAAACACACCGGAATATTTCGGCCCGCTGGCTTTTTTCGGCGCGGCGGCCGGAGCGTCCAGCGGTTCGAGTTTGGTAATGGCGTGGTAACCGATCGGGTCGACTTCCGCCGGGGCGAAGCCTTTGCCTTTCTTGGTGACCACGTGCAGGAATTGCGGGCCTTTCAGATCGCGCATGTTGCGCAGGGTGGCGATCAGGGTCGGCAGGTCGTGGCCATCGATCGGGCCGATGTAGTTCCAGCCCAGCTCTTCGAACAGCGTGCCTGGGACCAGCATGCCTTTGGCATATTCTTCCGTGCGACGGGCGATTTCCCAGGCGCCGGGCAGGCGCGACAGGACCTTTTTGCTGCCTTCGCGCATGCTCGCGTAAGTGCGGCTGGAAAGGATTTTCGCCAGATAGTTCGACAACCCGCCGACGTTGCGCGAGATCGACATGTCGTTGTCGTTGAGGATCACCAGCATGTTGGCGTCCACTTCCGGCGCGTGGTTCAGCGCCTCGAAGGCCATGCCGGCGGTCAGTGCGCCGTCGCCGATCACCGCGATCGCCTTGCGATCACTGTGTTGCAGGCGGGCGGCAATCGCCATGCCCAGCGCTGCGCTGATCGAGGTGCTGGAGTGGCCGACGCCAAAGGTGTCGTACTCGCTCTCGGAACGACGCGGGAAGGCGGCGATGCCATCCTTCTGGCGCAGGGTGCTCATGCGCGCGCGACGGCCGGTGAGGATTTTGTGCGGATAGGCCTGATGACCCACGTCCCACACCAGCCGGTCGTCCGGGGTGTCGAAAACGTAGTGCAACGCGATGGTCAGCTCGATCACGCCCAGGCCGGCACCGAAATGCCCACCGGTCTGGCCGACCGTGTAGAGCAATTCCAGGCGCAACTCATCAGCCAGGGTTTCCAGCTCGGCTTCGCCTAACCGGCGCAGGCCGTCCGGCGTGTTGGCACGGTCGAGCAGGGGCGTGGTCGGGCGCTTACGGGGAATCTCATGAAACGTCGTGGGCATCAGGCGAATCGTTATAGGTATAAAAGATGCGGCAGTTTACCTGATGCATCGCCCCCTGCCCACGCGTTGGTCTTTTTTGGCGGATACGCCGTCAGTTGCGGCGGTCAACGATGTACCGGGCCAGATCGCGCAAGGGCTCGGCTGCCGCGTCAAACGGTCGCAGCGCGTGCAGGGCCTGGTCGCGCAGTTCCAGAGCGTAGGCCTTGGCCACGTCGAGACCGAGCAGCGCCGGGTAGGTCGGCTTGTCCCGGGCGATGTCGGCGCCCTGGCGTTTACCTAGGGTGGCGGTGTCACTTTCGACGTCGAGAATGTCGTCCTGGACCTGAAATGCCAGGCCGATGGCCTGTGCATAACTTTGCAGCGACTTCAGTTCGTCCTTCTCGGCACGGCCACTGGCCAGGGCACCGAGTTTGACGCTGACTTCGATCAACGCGCCGGTCTTGTGCCGATGCATGTATTCAAGGGCTTTTTGATCGAGCTTCAGTCCCACCGAGCCAAGATCGATGGCTTGCCCGCCGACCATGCCCGCCGGGCCTGCCGCCAGCGCCAGGGCGCTGACCATCTGCAGCCGGGTTTCGGTATCCGACGAGCTCAGGCGTGGGTCGAGCAGGGCGCTGAAGGCCAGGCTCTGCAAACCGTCGCCGGCGAGAATCGCGCAGGCTTCGTCGAATTTCTTGTGGGTGGTCGGCTGGCCACGACGCAGGTCGTCATCGTCCATGGCCGGCAAATCGTCGTGCACCAGCGAATAGGCATGGATCAGCTCAACCGCGCAGGCTGCGCCGTTGGCTTGCTCGGCCTTGCCGCCCAGCGCTTCACACGCGGCGTAGGCCAGCAGCGGACGTACACGCTTGCCGCCATTCATCACGCTGTAGCGCATGGCTTCATAGAGGCGGGCGAGCTCAGGGCTCGGCGGGTTGAACAGGGTTTCCAGTGCTGCATTGACGCGGGCCTGGCTGGCTGCCGAATACGCTGCAATCATTCTGGCTGATCCGCGTCGAAGGGTTCCTCGGCCAACTCGCCATCACGCTCGAGCAGCACTTGAACCTTCTGCTCGGCCTGGGCCAGCGCCGCCTGGCAATCACGGGTCAGCCCGATGCCCTGCTCGAAAGCGGTCAGCGAGTCTTCCAGCGACAATTCGCCGTTCTCCAGACGCTCCACCAGCGTTTGCAGGTCAGCGAGGGATTGTTCGAAATCCAGTGCAGCTTTTTTGCGGGCCATGGCGGCTATTTCCGGTTGACGTTAAACCGGCGCGACACTAGCAGACATGGGGGGTATGGGCAAATGAGCTGGGCCATTTGGAGCAGCAGTTCCGGGGTGACAACACACCTTGGGGCGAGGGAGCTTGCTCCCGTTCGGCTGCGCAGCAGTCGCGAGCCTCTGGACGCGGTAGGCCTGAATAAACGCGATGTATGGTTTTGGGGCCGCTACGCTACCCAGCGGGAGCAAGCTCCCTCGCCACAGATGTATGTCGTCTATATAGGTTGTGTGGATTATTCGGCTCACTTTATGAGCCGAATAAGATCGCTATTCGGCTCACGCCCAACAAACACCGTGATTCTCACCGCAAATATAGATGTATCTGATTGTTAAAAAACTGCCGAATGGCTAATCTTCGCGCCTTCAACGACCCTATATTCAGGGTCTTCTGACGAAACGCAGTTTTTTTGATCTGTAACGCGCCGAGGATCAGGCGCCAGGTTTCGTTATGCATGGCAGGAGGCGTCACATGCGTTGGGTTCTTTCACTGCTGATTACGCTGGTCTGCGCTCAAGTGGCGCGGGCCGAGCCCACGGCCGAGCTATCGGAACCGGTGGGTGGTTGGCGCTATCACGGCTTGCTGGACCGCAGTGAAAACCCTCGCGTCGCCTATCCCACACCGCCCATCGACCGGGGCGTGCAGCGCAATCGCACAATGATCGAAGGCCAGCTCAAGGCCCTCGGCACGCTCCGTCCGCCCCACAGCCTGGCGGTCAACGGCAATCCCCTGAATCTGTACACCGACGATCAAGGGCGTTTTGCCCGCCCGTATGCGTTCGGCGCCGGTTCCAACAGCGTCGAAGTGCGCAGTTCCGAGGGCAAGTCGCTCAAGCGCGTTCAATTCTATGAAGCCAATAACCTGCGCACCCCGGCGCGGATTCGCGTGGTGCTGGGCTGGGACGATCCCAAGGCCGAACTCGACCTGCACATCATTACCCCCGACGGCCAGCACGCGTTCTGGGCCAGTCCGGCGATGAGCAACGGCGGTGGGCTGGACCCGGACGGGGTCGATGGCCCTGGCCCTGAAATGTTCACCATGACTGCGCCGATGCACGGCACCTATCTGGTTTACGTGAACTATTGGGGCAACTACGGCAGTGGCGGCTATAACTTCGATGAGAACAGCAACCAGAACGAGGTGATCACCTCGCAAATCAATCTGGTGCTCAATGAAAACACCGTCGACGAAAAACGCGAGACGTTCATCGTGCCCTTGCGGGCGATCGGCGACCTGCTGCTGGTCAAGACTTTCAACTATTAAACATCCCGCACCACGGTTGAATTCAGCCTTGTGAAAATGAGCGTGAACATGAGTGATAACACGATTCCACCAGCAGCTTCCCCGGCCGCCGCACCCGCTGCCAAACCTCCTCGCCGCTGGCCAGCGCTGGTGATCGGGCTATGCCTGGTGGCCGGCGTGGCGGGCGGATTGGGCTGGTTCCTGCACAAACCCAAGGCCCCGCCTGCGCAATTGGCCAGTGACAAACTGGGCATGAGCCGGCCGGACGGTCTGCTCGAAACCCATTCCTTGAGTCAGCTGCCCAAGGATTTGCTGGCCGTGCCGTTCCTCAAGGAAACCCTGACCGAAGATTTCGTCTTCTATTACGAAGCTCACGCCGACCGTCTCGGTTTGATTGGCAGTCTGCGGCGGATTATTTACGAGCATGACCTGAAGCTGCAGGACAGCCTGATCGAGCAGCTCTTCGACCAACCGGCGGATGTGGCGCTGTGGCGTGGGGCGGATGGGCGTCTCAAGGATTTCCTGTTGGTGATGGATCGCGGCGGACTGGCCAAGGTGCTGGAGCCTTTGGCGAAAGTGGCGCTGGATGATTCGCAACTGAGCAAGCTCGGCGAAGTGAAAGTCGGTGCCGACGCCGTCACCCTCTATCAGCTCAACTACAACGCCAGCAAGTCGTTGGTGTTTGCTTCCCATGGCGACAAATTGGTGGTGCTGTCCAATCCGGCCAAACTCTACGACCCGGATAACGGGGCTTTGGAGGAAACCGGCGGCGTTTCGACCAAGGCGATTGCCGCCTTGCTCAACGGCGACAAACTGTTCCCCGAAGCCTTCGGCCTGCCGCCGCGTGCGCCCGAGGTAAAACAACGCCTCTCGGTCAACTCCAGCGTGTTGGCCATGGGTTATCAGCGCTTCATCCCGAACTTTGCCGGCCTGCGTTTCGACATGGATGACAAGGGCTGGCACAGCTTCCTCGCCATGGACGAACTGGACAAGCAGCCGGACTTCGACTTCAAACCGATCTGGCAAGCCATGCCGATGGGCGCCAGCGCTTGCGTGGCCTTGCCGTTGGCCGCCGAACAACAGAAACCGCTGCTGGTGAAACTTGGCGCCGAAGAGTCCGTGGCCCAGGCCCTGACCGAACATATGGCCGGTGCCGCCGGCCTGTGCTGGTACGCCGATTCGCGGCTGTACACGCCGCTGCTGGTGGCCAGCCTGAATGACGATGACAGTGCCAAACTCGACGGTGACTTGGGCAACCTGTTCGGCTCGATGGTCGGTGCCTACGAAGGCAATGTTGCCGAGCACGCATTCCCGGTGGTCGAGAAACAGGACGGTAAAACCCACCAGTGGCAGCGCCAGGTCAGCTCCAACTTCGGCCCCTATAAGGCCAAGGATGCCGAGCAGCCGGACGCGATCACCGGCAAAGCCTTCATGCGCGTCAGTCTGGCGCGCCACGGTTCGACGCTGCTGTTCTCCCTCGACGACAAACTCGTCGACAAAGCGCTGGGCACCCTCGACAAACGCTTCCCGCCGCTGGCTGACGTGCTGCCGAAAGACCTGCTGATGCCGATCTATTTCGGCCCCGACTCCATGGCGCAACTGATGCAGCAGGAAACCCTCGACAGCCTGCCGCAGGACATGGAACCGGTGTTCTACAACGCCGCGCAAACCTACCTGATCCCGAAACTGCGCACCCTTGGCGGCTACGGCAAATACGCCCTGACCTTGCCCAAAGGCAGCGAGCCCGACGGCCATTGGCAATGGCTGCCGCTGGAGTGGAAAGCCCTGTGACCGCACTCATCCGAGGCCTCGGCTTGCTGGCGTTGCTGCTGGGGACCCGCACATTCGCCAGCGAAGCCGCCGCGCTCGACCCGCAGCAATCCCAGGTATTCCGTGCCTGGTTCGTGCGCATCGCCCAGGAACAATTGACCCAAGGCCCGAGCCCGCGCTGGTATCAGCAGGACTGCGCCGGGCTGGTGCGGTTTGCCGCCAACGAAGCGCTGAAAGTCCATGACGACAAATGGCTGCGCAGCAATGGCCTGTCCAACCGCTACCTGCCGCCGGAGTTGCAACTGAGTGACGCCCAACGCGGCCTCGCCCAGCAATGGCAGCAGGGCGGCGGCAAGGTCGGGCCCTACGTCAACGCGATCAAACTGATTCAGTTCAACAGTCATCTGGTCGGCCGCGACCTGGCCCAGGCCCGGCCCGGCGACCTGATGTTTTTCGATCAGGGCGATGACCAGCACCTGATGATCTGGATGGGCCGCTTCATCGCCTATCACACCGGCACCACCACCCCCACCGACAACGGCATGCGCTCCGCAAGCCTGCAGCAACTCATGACATGGAAGGACACCCGATGGATACCCGACGCAGCCAACCCCAACTTCATCGGCGTCTATCGACTGAACTTTCTCTCCCAATGATCGGTGCCCGCATGCTGCGCATTTGCTCAAAACTGCCTCTTTTGCTTGCGTTGGTTCTGCCGCTGTCGGCAGTCAACGCCGAAGACACCGTCGAGCCGAGCGGCTATACGCCGGTAGCCGGTGAAAGCTTTTTCCTGTTGGCCGACAGCAGTTTCGCCAGCGACGAACAAGCGGTGGTACGCCTCGAAGCGCCGGGTCGTGACTATCGCCGGTTCCGCATGGAGCCTTACGGCGGTGCGGACATTCGGGTGTATCGCATCGACAAGCCGCTGGATTTCCTCAAGCGCCAGAAGAACTTGCACCGTGTGGTCAGCGACGGCCAGTTCAAGGGCGAAGGCCTGTCGAACACCCTCGCGTACCTGTGGGACAACTGGTACCGCAAATCCCGTCGGGTGATGCAGCGGGCGTTTTCCTACGAGTCGCGTAAACAAGTCACCGAGGAAGTGCCGGAACTGAAGATGGGTACCGCCATCGCCGCGCCAACGCCCTACGACGCCCAGCCACAATTTGCTTTGATTCCGGGCCTGCCGGTGGTCAGCCAATTCCGTTATCCGCTATGGCAAGCCAAACCGATCCAGCCGCCTGAAGGCGTGAAACTGGTTGGTTCTTCCAGTGAGTTCGTCAGCGTCTCGCCGGGCAACGTGTACATCCCGTTGGGCAACCTGAAACCGGGCCTGTATCTGGTGGAAGCGCTGATCGGCAAGTACCGCGCGACCACCATGGTGTTCGTCTCCAACACCGTGGCCGTGAGCAAGATTGCCGGTGATGAATTGCTGGTGTGGGCCGCGCGCAAACACGAGGGCAGTTCGGTGCCCAAGGTTAATGTGCTGTGGACCGATGGCTTGGGCGTGATGAGCAGTGGCGCGACCGATGCCGATGGTTTGCTGCGCTTGAAACACGTCAGCCCGGAGCGCTCGTTCGTGATCGGCGAGGACGAAGAGGGCGGGGTGTTCGTCTCCGAGAACTTCTATTACGACAGCGAAATCTACGACACCAAACTCTATGCGTTTACCGATCGACCGCTGTACCGGCCGGGTGATTGGGTGTCGTTGAAAATCGTTGGTCGCGAGTTCAAGAATGCCCGGGATTCCGTGGCGCCGACCGCTGCCGATGTCAATGTGACGGTGCTCGATGCCACCGGTACTGCGCTGCAGTCGTTGGCGTTGAAGCTCGATTCCAAGGCCGGCACCCAGGGCCGTTTCCAGTTGCCGGACAATGCGGTGGCGGGCGGTTATGAGCTGCGTTTCAGCTACAAGGATCAGGCCTACAGCAGCGCCTTCCGCGTGGCTGAGTACATCAAGCCGCACTTCGAGATCTCCCTGAACCTGGCCAAGCAGGATTACCGTACCGGCGAGCCGGTCAAAGGCAGCCTGGTGTTGTTGTACCCGGACGGTAAACCGGTGGCCGACGCCAAGGTGAGCCTGAGCCTGCGCGCCCAGCAGTTGTCGATGGTCGATAACGAACTGCAATACCTGGGGCAATTCCCGGTGGAGCTGACCAGCGCCGAACTGACCACCGACGCCAAGGGCAACGCGACGCTTGACCTGCCCGCCGCCGAGAAACCGAGCCGCTACATGCTCACCGTGTTCGCCAGTGATGGCGCGGCGTACCGGGTCAAGACCACCAAGGAAATCCTCATCGACCGTGGTGCCGCCAGTTTCCGCCTGAGCGCGCCGCAACGGTTCAGCGCGGTGGGCGACAAGGTTGCCTTCAGCTACGCCAATGAAGGTGGCAGCGAGCAGAGCAAAGCGGTCAACCCGAGCAGCTACAGCTGGGTGCGACTCGAAGATCAGACCACTGGTGAAGGAAAACTCGCCGCCAAGGACAAAGGCTTCAGCCTGGCCTTCGACCGTCCGGGTACTTACAACCTGACGCTGAAGGATGATCATGGCCGCGTGCTTGGTGCGACCGGTCATTCGGTCACGGGTGATGGCGTCAAAGCCGTGCCCGGCACCGTGGAAATCGTCCTCGACCAACCCGAGTACAAGGCTGGTGACGAAGCCCTCGCGTTGATCACCTTCCCCGAGCCGGTCAGCGATGCGTTGTTGTCGCTCGAGCGCGACAAGGTCGAGGCCACGGCGTTGCTGTCCAAGGGCGCCGACTGGCTGAAGATGGAAAAACTCAGCGACACCCAATACCGCGCGCGCATCGCGGTGAAGGACAACTTCGCGCCGAACCTGACGTTCTCCGTGCTCTACACCAAGGGCGGTCAGTACAGCTTCCAGAACGCCGGTATCAAGGTGGTCGCGCCACAGATCGATGTGGCGATCACTACCGACAAAGAGGCGTATCAACCCGGCGATACCGTGTCCGTGGACCTCACCACCCAGTTCGCCGGCAAGCCGATTCCGGCGCACCTGACGGTCAGCGTGGTCGACGAAATGATCTACGCGCTGCAACCGGAAGTGGCGCCGACCATCGACCAGTTCTTCTACCACCCGCGCCGCAACAACGTGCGCACCAGCGCCAGTTTGTCGTTCATCAGCTACGACGTGGCACTGCCGGGCAGCCCGGGTGCGCCGGGCAAAGCCAACCGCAGCGAGCGTGGGGTGAAAGTGCTGGAGCGGCCGCGTCGTGAAGACGTCGACACCGCCGCGTGGCAGCCGGAATTGATCACCGACGCCAACGGCAAGACCCGCTTCACCTTCAAGATGCCGGACTCCTTGACCCGCTGGCGCATCACCGCCCGCGCCATCGCCGATGACGGTCAGGTCGGGCAGAAGAAGCAATTCGTGCGCTCGGAAAAACCGCTGTACCTGAAGTGGAGCGGCCCGACCAAATTCCGTAACGGCGACAAACCGGATCTTGGCGTATTCGCTTTCAGTCAGGCCGAGAAACCGGTCAAGGCTGAGCTGGTGATTCATTACGCCGGTGCCGAGCAACGTGTGCCGGTCACACTGAACAACGGCGTCAACTACGTCCCATTGCCGGCATTCACATTGGCCAATGGCGATTGGACCGCCGAGCTGGTGCAGGATGGCAAAACCGCTGATGCATTAGCCGTACGCCTGACCGCGACTGGCGAAGGCTGGCAGGTGACCCAGAGCCAAAGCCTGGACGCGGTCAGCGGCGACACGCCGTTGACCTTGCCGGCGGACGCCACGGATATTCGCCTGCGTCTGGATGACAGCCCGCAAGCGGTGTTCCGTTCGGCCCTCGACGATCTGCTGAGCTATCCGTATGGCGGCGTCGAACAAACCGCTAGCCGTCTGCTGCCGCTGAGCATCGCCTATCCAACGCTGTCGTCGAACCCACAGATCCGTGATCGCTTGCGTTTGATCATGCAGAACAGCCGCCTGCGTCTGGTGCAAATGGCCGGGCCGTCGGCGTGCTTCACTTGGTGGGGCTTTGACGGCGAGCCGGATGCATTCCTCACCGCTTACGCCTATTACGCCGACTGGCACGCCAGCAAAGTGCTGGAACTGAGCCTGCCGCCGGAGCACTGGCAGCGGGTGTTGGAGGTGTACGCGAAACAGGCGCAGAACACACCACTGTTGCAGCGGGCGTTGATTCTGTCGTTTGCCAAACAGATGCAATTGCCGGTGAACACGCTGCTCAGCGGTTTGATCGACGACCTGGTGAAAGCCGGCGAAGGCAATGCCGCGAGCGTGATGGACGATGGCGCAGAGAGCCTGGTCATGAACGATCCGGATTCGGCCTTGGGGCTGGCCAGTGCTCGGGTGTTGACCGCGTCTTTGGCGCGTCAGGCCAAGGTCAATCTGCCGCCGGCATTCAGCCGTCAAGTGGATGCTGCGCAACAGCAAGTGGCCGCCAGCGCTCAACCGTTTGTCGAAGCCCTGAACCTGTCGCTGCAGACTTTCGATCAGGCTCATGCACAAGCGTTGTTGCAACGCCTGTTGCCACAGCAATCGACCCTGGAACGCGCGTTGGCGCTGACCTGGTTGCAACGCAGCATCGAGCAGGCCTCTCCGACCATCGCACTGGCACCGGGTGAGGGCTGGAAGAAACGTTACAGTGATACCGGTGAGATGTATTGGACGTGGCAGGGCTCTTCGCCAGTGCCGGCGGCATTGTCGCTGACCGGGACGCAAGAGCGCCCGCTACGCGCCATGTTGAGCTTCCAGACCAAACAACCGGCAATCGATCCGATGGCTGTGACCATCACCCGTCGCCTGTCGCGTCTGGTGCCGGGTGATGAAGCGTTCGAATTCAAACTCGAAGCGGTCGGCACCAAGCCGTTGTCCAGCGACAGCCTGTACCTGGACGAAGTGATCATCACCAGCAAAGCCGCGAAACCGCTGCGCTACGGCATGCTCGAAGTGCCGCTGCCACCGGGTGCGGACGTCGAGCGCACCACGTGGGGCATCAAGCTGATGGGCAAGGCCGGCACCGAGCCGACCTCGCTGGAGAAGGCCCGTTTCGAGCCGGGGCAAATGGCCTATGCGGTGCCAGTGGATGCGCTGAGCGGTGAGTTGCGCCTGCGTCATCTGGTGCGCTTCTCGCAAAAAGGCCAGTTCAACCTGCCGCCGGTGCGCTTCACGCAGGTCTACGCGCCACAGCACCAGGCTCAGGAACAGAAGCAGGCGCTTGGCCAGGTCACGGTCAATTGACATGACCCGGCCTCTGGTCTGGTTACTGCTGTGTTTGATTCCTGCGCTGGCGACAGCGCAGGACGAGCCGTTGCGCCTGGGCTTCAAGGGTGAATTGCTTGCGTTGAGCCAGACTCAGGTGATCTCGCGTGAGCCATTGCCTGATGACTTGCAGACGCCGCTGGGCAGCTTGTGGAAGCTGTTTGTCTACGGCTGGCTGGTGGACACCGGCGCGCGCGAGCCCGCTTATGAATGTCGCGGGCAATCGAAGGAAGAAGTTTATTGCTGCACGGCGGGCGGCACGATCGGGCGTGATCAGGCGTTGGTGAAGTCCTGCGGCTTGTACTTTGAGCCTGCGCGCCTGGGCATTGCCGGCGCACAGTGGCGCGAGTATTGGCAGGCCAGACAAGCGCCGAAATGGTTGCTGGATTTGCCGTCGTTGCAACCGCAGACCCGGGTTTCGGTGGCGGAGTTGTTGAAGGTGTTGGCCGTGATGCCGGCGCAGGATCAGGCGCGAAGGGTGTTGCTCGATGTGGTGCTCAATGCCGCGGATGGCAATGTCGTGGGTGAACTCGGTGGTCGGTTGCGGGTGAAAACCTGGAGCTGGCTGGGGGATCAGGATCCTTCGTCGCGCCAAGGCGGATTCGCGGGCTGGACGGTAGACGGCACGCCGATCTGGGCCGGTGGGCGCGGCACCAGCCAAATGGTGTTGCGCCATTATGGTCAGGCGCTGGCGACGGTGCTGCCCTCGTCGTGGCCAGCCGAGGCAGGGAAGTGTGTTGAGGTCGGTCTGTTCGCGCGTTATCCACTGAAACGCGTGTTGTCGGGGGATCGCGTTATAGCGCCCGGCCCTTTGCAAGGCGACTACCGCGTCGAGTTCGCCAACGGCAATCAACTCGATATCCACAGCGACGGCGAGTTGTTCTTGCTCAAAGACAAACTCATCGCCCGCCTCGATCGTGAAGAATACGTCGCCCGCGTCCTGCAGCGCGAAGCCAGGCCTGAACCCGTCGAAGCGGCCAAAGCCCTGGCCGTCGCGATCCGCACCTACCTGCTGCAAAATGCCACTCGCAACGGCGACTGTCTGAGCATCGATGACAGCAGCAGTCGACAGCGCGTCGCGCCACGTCCGGCCGCCACTGAGTCGCGCAAAATCGCCTCGTGGACCAGCGATCTGGTTCTCGCAGGCAGCAACGTCACCTATCACTCCGACCAACCGGGGCCGGACAAACTCTCCTGGCAGCAAGCCGTCGAACAAGCCAATGCCGGCCAACGCTACGACGCCATCCTGCTGCATGCCTACCCGCGCGCCAGCCTCAGTCGCTGGGACAACCCGGTCGCCTCCTGCGAAGCGCTGCCCGCCGCGCAAGACTGGCTGCAAAACCAGCGCCGCGGCTGGCGCCAACGACTCGAAAGCGAAGTCGGCTACAACGAAGTCAGCACCTTTGCGGTCTGCCGCCTGGCCTTTGGTCGTCCGTTTGTCGACCGCGAACGCCAGCGCATCTACGTACGCGGCGTGCTGTCGTTGCAAGACCGCCTCGATCTGACCCACGAATACCTGCACCTGGCCTTCGAAGCACACCCTAACGGCCAGGATGAAACCTACATCGAAGGGCTCGCCCGTCACCTCTTGCTGGAATAGGCCATGAAACTCCGTTATCCACAGGTCTTGCTGTTGCTTTGCGCTTTTTGCGTACTGCCAGCGACATTTGCCGCCGTCAAACTTGATACGCCCATTGGCGGCTGGCGTACCGGCGCCCCTGAAGGCGAAGGTGAAAGCTTTCGTCAGACGGTCAATTACCCGGCGTCGTCGGTCAACACCCCGGTGGGCCAGGCCAACACCGCGCGCATTACCGGCCAGATCCAATCCACCCCCAAGAGCAATGAACCCGGCAAGCTGATCGTCAACGGCGTCAGCATGCCACTGAAGATCGACCCCGCCGGTCACTTCGACCGCCCGTTCTCATTCCCCAAAGGCAGCAACAGCGTTGAAGTCCGCAGCCCCGATGGCCAACAACGCCACCGCACGCAGTTCCTCAACGCCAACGGCGGCGCCACCCCAGCCAAATTGCGCGTGCTGCTTGCCTGGGACAGCGACGGCACGGACCTGGACCTGCACCTCATCACCCCCGATGGCGCACACATCTGGTACGGCGACCGTGTCGCGCCCAATGGTGCGGCGCTGGATGTGGACGTGACCACCGGCTACGGCCCGGAAATCTTCGCCATGCCCGCGCCGATCAAGGGGCAATACCTGGTGTATGTGAACTACTACGGTGGCGGGTATCGCAGTGATGACGAAGGTCAGGAGGATGCGGTTCAGCCGCTGACCACCGCGCAAGTGACAGTGATTACGGAGGAGGGGACGCCAGATGAAAAGATGGAAACGTTCCTGGTGCCGATGCGGGCGGTGGGGGAGTTGACGTTGGTTAAGGGGTTTAGTTATCCGTGAGGGGAGATCGTCTCGGCAGTGCTGAGACCTTTATCCAATCCGTAGCAGCTGCCGAGCCTGCGAGGCTGCGTTCGAGCCGGGGTCGCGCTCGACCGAAGTCCTCGCATATCCGCTGTACACGGTCTTCCTGAAAGAACCGGTTGCCTGATTTTACGACTGCTTCGCAGCCGGACGCAGGCTTCGCCAGCTGCTACAAGGAGTGCGGTGCTTGATGAGGGGGCTGAGGTTGGTTCGGGGGAGGGCGCAGGATTATTCCGGGCATTAAAAAGCCGGCTTGTGGCCGGCTTCTCGGGGACTGGCTTGGTTTATTTTTGGTAAACCGCGCCAGCCTTCAAAACGTACACCCGGATCTTGCGTCCGGCTGTGGGACTTGGCGAGAAAGTGATCTGCCTTGTCGGTGCGATCTGAGCCTTGGAAAGGGTCGATGCGCAAATGTGGGGCGCAGCATACTGATTTTTTTGAGGAATTCCCAGCTTGGTGTGCGGGATAGAGCGATTGCGCTGAGGCGTAGCAGCTGCCGAAGGCTGCTACAGGGCTTCGTATTTACAGGAACGGTACGGACGGTCTGCGTTTGTTGAGCGTCGACCACCAGAACACCCATCCCAATACCCTGATGTTCTGCTTGTCGATCTGCTCGGCGTTGAAGATCTCATCCGGATACTCAGCCCTGTTGTGGCTGCGCAGCCGCAATGCATTCCCCGGCATCCGGTGCAGGTATTTGATTCGCAACATCCCGTCATGCTCGATCGCATAGATCTCGCCATCGATAATCTGCGTAAGCCCGCGATCAATGGCGAGGGTAGAACCGTCTTCAATCTTTTCGGCCATGCTGTTGCCGATCATATGGGTGCAGATGGCATTGGCATGTTTGATTTCCAGGGAGTCGAGGTGGCTGTGGGGTAGGCGGATGGACTGACCTTTGTCCTCGACGACGTGGGTTTTATTGGAGCCTGGGGCGGTGGCGGTCTCTTTGAAGAAGGGCAGTTCGACGTCGATGGGTTCGATCACCGTGTAGATGCCCCGGATGGCTTGGGCGTCGAAGGTGTTGCCGGACTCGTCGAGCACACGCAGGCGTGAGGACTCTTTAGGGCCTTCGCCGGTTTTCAGCCAGTCACTGTTGACAGACAGAAGTCGGGAGACTTCCTCCATGCGATAAGCGGGCACACCACGGGTGTACCAGTTATGGATATTTTGCGCTTCCGTGTCGAAGAAAGCGGCAAATCCTGTCGTTGTGATGTTGGCTGCTTCGAGGAGCGCTCTGAACCGTGGGCCGCTAGTGTTCTTTTTCATAAACACGAGTCTACGGGCGCAGGATGGGGGTTTGAATAAACGACCCGTTCAAATTTCGAGGGAAATTTAAGACCGGATGTAAGACGCTTTTCGTAAAAAATAAACAGGCAAACACCCAAGCCGAAATGCTCAAAACTCATTGTTAAAAGCGTTCCAGGCAGGCACAAAAAACCCCGGATCAACCGGGGTTTTTCTTGAAGCGTGAGGCTAGAAACTAACCGTTGCTTCTCAGCCTTTGTAGGCAGCGACCGACTTGGTGATCGCGGCGCGGGCGGCGTCTGCGCCGTCCCAGCCTTCGATTTTCACCCATTTGCCTTTTTCGAGGTCTTTGTAGTTCGCGAAGAAGTGCTCGATCTGCTGGATCAGCAGGGCTGGCAGGTCGGTGTATTCCTTCACGTCCACGTACAGCTGGGACAGCTTGTCGTGTGGGACTGCGATGACTTTAGCATCGCCGCCGCCGTCGTCGGTCATGTTCAGGATGCCGACTGGACGCGCGCGGATCACCGAACCTGGAGCAACCGGGTAAGGAGTCACGACCAGCACGTCGAGGGGATCACCGTCGTCAGCCAGGGTGTTCGGGATGTAACCGTAGTTGGCCGGGTAGAACATTGGGGTGGCCATGAAACGGTCAACGAACAGGCAGTCGCTGTCTTTGTCGATTTCGTATTTGATCGGCGCGTGGTTGGCCGGGATCTCGATCGCGACGTAGATGTCGTTCGGCAGGTCTTTGCCAGCCGGAATCTTGCTGTAGCTCATTGGGCGGTGCCCCCGTTAGTTGACCAAAAACACTTGGCCGGATTGACCAAAAAGTGGCGGCGATTATAGGCATATTCCGCCACCGTTGCTATGTGCCAGAGGTCGTGTAGACCTTAGTCGTGAGCCTGATAGACCGGATCATTGGCCTGAAGTTGCCTAAGCCTTGCCAAGGGATCCTGTCGGTAAAACAGCCTCAACTGCTCGTAGACCTGTGGATAAGCCTCGTGCAGCAAATCCGGGGCGCTGAAGAAGTATTCGCTGGTGACCGCGAAGAACTCGGCGGGGTTTTCCGCGGCGTACGGGTCGATGGCGGTTTCAGCGTCCGGGTTGCGCTCCAGTTGCCGGTCGAGGTCGTCATAGGCTTCCTGCATGACCTTGGCCCAGTCGCTGACGCGCATGTCGGCGTGCAGCGGTGGCAGGCCATTGGCGTTGCCGTTGAGCATGTCGAGCTTGTGTGCGAGTTCGTGGATCACCAGGTTGTAGCCTTCCCAGCCACCGCTGGCCATCACGCCGGGCCAGGCGAGGATGATCGGGCCTTGCTGCCAGGCTTCGCCGCTGTGTTCACCATCCCATTCGTGTTCGACGCCGCTGGCATCGCGATGGCGCTGGGGGCTGAGGAAGTCGTCGGGGTAGAGGATGACTTCGTGAAAGCCCTGATACCAGTTCAGATCACCCAAATGCATGAGCGGTAATTGGGCCTGGGCGGCGAGCAGCAGGCGCTGCTCCTGGTGGAGTTCGACGCCGGGCAGGGCGGTCAGGTGTTTGTCTTGCAGGAACAGCACGCTGGCTTCGCGCAGCCACTGGTCTTCGGCCGCGCTGATGCCATCGAGGAAGCTCAGGTGATGGCGCACCCGTTGCCACATGTCGTCGGCAATCGGATGCCTGGCCAGGGTGCGCCGGCGTCGCCAGGCGCTAAGGGACCACATCGTCAGTCAGCGGGGTTCGGCTTTGGACGCGGCATTAGCGAGACGGCTGCGGATCACGCCAATGATCATCGGTAGCAGCGACACCAGGATGATACCCACCACCAGCAGCGACAGGTTTTTCTTGATGAACGGTACGTTGCCGAAGAAGTAACCGAGGGTTACCAGGCCACCCACCCAGAGGATGGTGCCGAAAATGCTGAAGGCAAAGAAACGCGGGTAAGGCATTTTGCCAACGCCGGCGACGAACGGGGCAAAGGTACGGATGATTGGCATGAAGCGCGCCAGGGTCACGGTTTTGCCGCCGTGTTTGTCGTAGAAATCGTGGGTTTGTTGCAGGTAATCGCGGCGGAAGATTTTCGAGTTCGGGTTACTGAACAGCCGTTCGCCGACGGTGCGGCCGATTACGTAGTTGGTGCTGTCGCCGAGGATCGCCGCCAGCATCAGCAGGCCGCCCAGCAGTACCGGATCCATGCCGCCACCGGCCGCCACGGCGCCTGCGATGAACAACAGGGAATCGCCCGGCAGGAACGGCATCACCACCAGTCCGGTTTCGCAGAAGATCACCATGAACAGGATGGCGTAGATCCATGCTCCGTAGTTGTTCACCAGCATCTCGAGGTAAACATCGAGATGCAGAATAACGTCGATCGGGTTGAAATCCATGGAAAGCACCTGTGGTGATGGCCCGACTCAGCAGGCCTGTGCGGATAGCTTCGCGTAAGACTACAGCGGGGTGTGATTTTTCTTACGAGCCGTGAGGTGTGGGCATTATACGGGGTGAAAAGTGAAAAACGCGTCGAGTTTGTAGCGAGGAATGTCGATGTGTTTCAGGGTTTGTCGGAAAAGGTCGCAGCCTTCGGTAGCACCTACAGCTTCGAGGTTGCCTCGGTCGATGCAGGCGCTGCCGAAGGCTGCGATCTTCTTGGTGAGCTTAAAGTTCGTCACTGATCGGCAATACGTAATTCTTGAACTCGGTGTCTTCCCTGAACCCGATGGATTCGTAGGTTTTCTGCGCGACTTCGTTGTTGCTGCTGGTGGAAACGCGCATGCGCACGGCATTGGTTTCCTTGGCCATTTTCTTCGCGGTGCGGATCAGGTTGTCGGCCACTAACTGGCGTCGGGCGTCTTCGGCGACGTAGATGTCGTTGAGGATCCACACGCGTTTGAGCGAAAGAGACGAGAAGCTCGGGTACAACTGACAGAAACCCAACAGTTTGTTGTTGTCGTCATCGGCCAGGGCCAGGTAGATCACCGACTCTTTGCGCCGCAGGCGCTTTTCGAGGAACGCTCGGGACGAGTCCGGATACGGCAGGGAACCGTAAAACTCGCGATATTTGACGAACAACGGGGTCAGCAGGTCCAGGTGTTCGAGGGTCGCTTGAATAATCCGCATGGTAGGTCTCGTCTTCAAGTGGCTGTCTTACATGGTGACGGCGACAGGAAACCCTTGGCGGCCGTGCATCGATCCTGCCTTAAACCGGAATAGAAACGCAATGCGGAAACGGTTCAGGCATCCGACGGACTGAGTAGGAAATTACCTTTCAAACCTGCTCCTGTGTCCGACTCCAGCGTCTGAACCTGGGCTTCGTCCTTCAGACTGACCCCCGATAACTGCCGCCGACAGGCTTCGCGCATCAAATACAGCAAACGGTGTGCCGCCATGCCGTAACTCAAGCCTTCGAGCCGGACATTCGAGATGCAGTTGCGGTAGGCATCCGTCAGTCCGACCTTGGGATTATAGGTGAAATACAGCCCCAGGCTGTCTGGAGAGCTTAATCCAGGGCGTTCCCCGATCAGAATGACCACCATTTTTGCGCCCAGCAGCTCGCCAATCTCGTCAGCCACCGCAACCCGGCCTTGTTCCACCAGAATCACCGGCGACAGGGACCAGCCTTCGATAGCTGTCTGTTCTTCCATGCGTGCCAGAAACGGCAAGGTGTGGCGATGAACGGCCAGTGCCGAGAGACCATCGGCCACCACAACAGCCAGATCCACCCCGCCTGGATGGGCTCGCGAGTAATCACGCAGAGTCTGCGCTGACTCATCACTCAACTTGCGCCCCAAATCGGGGCGCTGCAAATAGCTGTTCCGATCCGTGGCGGCACTGTGCAGCAGCAAACTCTCACGCCCACGCTCGGTCAGTTGCGAACTGAGCGCCGAGTGATCGAAAGGCAGGTGCACCGCATCCCGGGCCTGGGCATGGGCGTACTGGAAATCCAGCTGCGCGCGGGTCGGCATGCTGGTGCCGGTACGGCCGAGGGCAATGCGTGCCGGGGTCAGGCGGCGCAGTTCCAGCAATGGGTTCTGCGGATCGACAGGTGGTTCATACATATAAACACTCATCCCAGTTGCGCCAATGCCTGGCGGAACGCCGGTGGCAGGCTGTTGCCGAAGTGAATTTTGCCGTCCGCCTGGGTGAAGATGCCCATGTTCGCCAGCCACTGTTCAAACTCCGGCGCTGGTTTCAGGCCCAGGGTTTGCCGGGCGTAGAGGGCGTCGTGGAACGAGGTGGTCTGGTAATTGAGCATGATGTCATCGGAGCCGGGGATGCCCATGATGAAGTTGATCCCGGCCACACCCAGCAAGGTCAGCAGAGTGTCCATGTCGTCCTGGTCGGCTTCGGCATGGTTGGTGTAACAGATATCGCAGCCCATGGGTACGCCCAGCAGCTTGCCGCAGAAGTGGTCTTCGAGCCCGGCGCGGATGATCTGTTTACCGTTATAGAGGTATTCCGGGCCGATGAAGCCTACGACGGTGTTCACCAGAAACGGTTTGAAATGCCGTGCCACGGCGTACGCGCGGGTTTCACAGGTCTGTTGATCGATGCCGTGGTGGGCGTTGGCCGACAAGGCACTGCCTTGGCCGGTCTCGAAATACATCAGGTTTTGGCCCAATGTGCCGCGATTCAGGCTCAAGCCCGCGTCGTAGCCTTCCTGTAAAACGTTGAGGTTGATGCCGAAACTGGCGTTGGCCGCTTCGGTGCCGGCAATTGACTGGAACACCAGGTCCAGCGGAACCCCGCGATTGACCGCCTCGATGGAGGTGGTGACGTGGGTCAGCACGCAGGCCTGTGTCGGAATGTCGTAGCGCTGGATGATCGCGTCGAGCATTTCCAGAATGGCGCAGATCGAAGCGATGCTGTCGGTGGCCGGGTTGATGCCGATCATCGCGTCGCCGTTGCCGTACAGCAGGCCGTCGAGAATGCTGGCGGCGATGCCGGCCGGTTCGTCGGTGGGGTGATTGGGTTGCAGGCGTGTCGAGAGCCGGCCGCGCAGGCCCAGGGTGCCGCGGAACTTGGTGACCACGCGGATTTTCTGCGCCACCAGCACCAGATCCTGCACGCGCATGATCTTCGACACGGCGGCGACCATTTCCGGGGTCAGGCCGGGGGCGAGGGCGCGCAGGCTTTGTTCATCGGCGGCTTCGCTGAGCAGCCAGTCGCGGAAACCGCCGACGGTGAGGTGGCTGACCGCTTTAAAAGCCTGTTTGTCGTGAGTGTCGATGATCAGTCGGGTGACCTCATCGGCCTCGTAAGGAATCAGCACTTCCTCCAGGAAGTGGGCCAGCGGGGTGTCGGCCAGGGCCATCTGCGCGGCCACCCGCTCGCCATCGTTGAGGGCGGCAACGCCGGCCAGAAAGTCCCCGGAGCGCGCCGGGCTGGCTTTGGCCATGACCTCCTTGAGGCTGTCGAAGCGGTAGGTTTGGGCGCCGACGGTATGGGCAAATACGGCCATGGGACGGTGTCCTCCTGATTCAATAAATATCTCAAATGCACCACTAAACCCCTGTGGGAGCGGGTTCTGGTGCACTTCAATAGGGCGGGCGCCGGGAATCAGCCCGGCGCCGGTGCATTTCAGACGCCTTCGAGCATCGCATCTGCCGGCGCATCGGCGCGTTGCTTGGCGGTCAGTTGGAAATACAGGTAACCGGCCACCATGAAACCGAGGAACACACAGCCGATCAGCGCGTTGAACCAGGCCATCGCCACCAGGCACACCACCGCCAGAAACAGCGCGATCCCCGGTACGATCGGGTAGCCCGGCGCGCGGAAGGTGCGCTCCAGGTTGGGTTCGGTTTTACGCAGTTTGAACAGGCTCAGCATACTGATGATGTACATCACGATGGCGCCGAATACCGACATGGTGATCATTGCAGCCGTCAGCGTCATGCCTTGCAGGTTGACCAGGCCGTCGCTGTAGATCGCCGCGATGCCGATCACGCCGCCCGCCAGGATCGCCCGGTGCGGGGTCTGGAAGCGCGACAGTTTGGCCAGGGAAGCCGGCAGGTAACCGGCGCGAGCCAGGGCGAAGAACTGCCGCGAATAACCCAGAATGATCCCGTGGAAGCTCGCCACCAGGCCAAACAGACCGATCCACACCAACATGTGCATCCAGCTCGAGTTGTTGCCGACCACGGCTTTCATCGCCTGAGGCAGCGGGTCGTTGATGTTCGACAGTTGGCGCCAGTCGCCGACACCGCCGGCCATGACCATCACGCCGATGGCGAGGAACACCAGGGTCAGAATGCCGCTGACGTAAGCCTTGGGAATCGTGCGTTTCGGGTCCTTGGCTTCTTCGGCGGCCATGGCTGCGCCTTCAATGGCGAGGAAAAACCAGATCGCGAACGGGATGGCCGCAAAGATGCCGGGAATCGAGGCCATGCTGAATTCGTTGGCGCCCGACCAGCCGTTGAGCACGAAGTTACTGAAGCTGAAGCCTGGCGCGACCACACCCATGAACACCAGCAATTCGGCGACGGCAAGCACAGTGACCACCAGTTCGAAGGTGGCCGCGATGCTCACGCCGAGGATATTCAGGGTCATGAACACGAAATAGGCGCCAACAGCGGCGATCTTCGGGTCCAGTTCCGGGTATTGCACATTGAGGTAGGCGCCGATGGCCATGGCAATTGCCGGTGGCGCAAAGACGAATTCGATCAGGGTGGCGATGCCGGCGATCAGTCCGCCTCGCTCGCCGAAGGCTCGGCGGCTGTAGGCAAACGGCCCGCCAGCGTGGGGAATGGCGGTGGTCAATTCGGTGAAACTGAAAATGAAGCAGGTGTACATCGTCGCCACCATCAATGCGGTGACGAGAAAACCCAGGGTACCTGCGGTGCCCCAGCCATAACTCCAGCCGAAATACTCGCCGGAAATCACCAGGCCGACGGCAATGCCCCATAGATGCAGGGTGCCGAGTGTGGGTTTGAGCTGTGTAGTAGAAGTCATAGGTCCTCTCTGCGTAGTAGAAGTCATAAGTCCTCTCTGTCTTTTTTATTGTTTGATTTGTTGGACTTTCGGGTATGGCATTCAGTGTGTAGAGCGGGAATGCAAAGCCAATGCCAGACCGGCAGAGCGATGAAGGAGGCGTTTAAGGGCACCATCGCGGGCTTGCCCGCGATGGCCTTCTGAAGGGCGATACAGAAATACCTGTATCGCCCCCCGGTTTTTAGAAGAAGCCCAACGGGTTGATGTCGTAGCTCACCAGCAGGTTTTTGGTCTGCTGATAGTGATCGAGCATCATTTTGTGGGTTTCACGGCCGACGCCGGACTTTTTGTAACCACCGAACGCGGCATGTGCCGGGTACAGGTGGTAGCAGTTGGTCCACACGCGACCGGCCTTGATGGCGCGGCCCACGCGGTAGGCGCGGTTGATGTCGCGGGTCCAGAGGCCGGCACCCAGGCCGAACTCGGTGTCGTTGGCGATGGCCAGGGCCTCGGCTTCGTCCTTGAAGGTGGTGATGCTCACCACCGGGCCAAAGATTTCTTCCTGGAACACGCGCATTTTGTTGGTGCCCTTGAGCAGGGTCGGCTGGATGTAATACCCGGTCGCCAGGCTGCCCTCGAGTTTTTCCACCTTGCCACCGGTCAGCAGCTCGGCGCCTTCGCCCTTGGCGATGTCCAGGTACGAAAGGATTTTGTCGAATTGCTGCTCGGACGCCTGGGCGCCGACCATGGTGTCGGTGTCCAGCGGGTCGCCACGCTTGATCTGCAGGACTTTTTTCATGACAACTTCCATGAACTCGTCGTAGATCGACTCCTGTACCAGGGCGCGGGACGGGCAGGTGCAAACTTCGCCCTGGTTGAAGAATGCCAGCACCAGACCTTCAGCGGCTTTCTCGATGAAGGACGGTTCGGCCTGCATGACGTCTTCGAAGAAGATATTCGGCGACTTGCCTCCCAGCTCCACGGTGGATGGAATGATGTTTTCGGCGGCGCATTTCATGATGTGCGAGCCGACTGGAGTCGAACCGGTGAAGGCGATCTTGGCGATGCGTTTGCTGGTGGCCAGGGCTTCACCGGCTTCTTTGCCGAAGCCTTGCACCACGTTGAGCACGCCAGGTGGCAGCAGGTCGCCGATCAGCTCCATCAGCACAGTAATGCCCAGCGGGGTTTGCTCGGCAGGTTTGAGGACAATGCAGTTACCGGCGGCCAGGGCCGGAGCGAGTTTCCAGGCGGCCATCAGAATCGGGAAGTTCCACGGGATGATCTGCCCGACCACGCCCAGCGGTTCATGGATGTGATAGGCCACGGTATTGCCGTCGATCTCGGCGGCGCTGCCTTCCTGGGCGCGAATGCAACCGGCGAAATAGCGGAAATGGTCGGCGGCCAGCGGGATGTCGGCGTTGAGGGTTTCACGCACGGCCTTGCCGTTGTCCCAGGATTCGGTGATCGCCAGCAGTTCCAGGTTCTGTTCGATGCGATCGGCGATTTTCAGCAGCACCAGCGAGCGTGCCTGGGCGGACGTGGCGCCCCAGGCATCGGCGGCGGCATGGGCGGCGTCCAGGGCTTTTTCGATGTCTTCGGCAGTGGAGCGCGGGAATTCGGCAATCGGTTGGCCGTTGACCGGCGAAGTATTGGTGAAGTACTGACCTTTGACAGGCGCGACGAACTCGCCGCCGATGTAGTTACCGTATTTGCTCTTGAACGAAACGATAGCGCCTTCAGTACCGGGGTGAGCGTAACGCATGATGGGTTTCTCCTTGGCTTTTGTGCTTATAAGGGAGGACGCGCCAGAGCGCGGTAACAAGCGTAGAGCAAAGGTTGGGCCACCGCCTCGCAAGTCAGTTAAATCAAGGGCTTGTGTATTTTTTGTCGGACGGCTGGGCGGTGCTTGTGACGCTTGCGGTACAACCCGTGTGACACTTTGTACCGCTTGTGGCACAGCCTGTGACCGATGGGTCTTGTCAGCATTGCAATGCGTCGATGGCTGGAGGATGCTGGGCCTCAAATGGCCCACAGGTAATCCTCTGTGGCGAGGGAGCTTGCTCCCGCTTGGCTGCGAAGCAGTCCAGAAATGTCTGCCGGTCATGATTTTTGGCGAGCGCTTCGCACTCGAGCGGGAGCAAGCTCCCTCGCCACAAGGTATGTGCCAGCCCCTTAAAGAGGGTTCAGCACAGCCCTCTGGGAGAATAATAAGAAATGCACGACAACCATTTGAGTCGCCATGCCCAGCAAGTGTTGACCGTGACCCAGGGTAAGTCCCACCTGCACGGTCCCGGCAGCGATCCGTCTATTGCCCGCTCCTGGCTGCGTTGCCTTGAGGACTATCACCTCGACCCGGCCCTGACCATGGCGCCGACGGTGCTGGAGCATGGCCGTCTCCTGGAAAGCCGCGAACGTTTGCAGCAAGTGCTGCAGATCGCCGGCAACGAAATGACCAGCCTCCACCAGCAACTCTCCGGCGCCGGCCACGCAGTGTTGCTGACCGACGCTCGCGGGGTGATCCTCAACTGCGTCACCGCGCCCGCCGAACGGAAGATTTTCGAACGCGCAGGCCTTTGGCTTGGCGCCGACTGGAGCGAAGCCTGCGAAGGTACCAACGGCATCGGCACCTGCCTGGTGGAGCGCCAGTCCCTGACCATTCACCAGGACGAACACTTTCGTGGCCGCCACACCGGCCTGACCTGCTCGGCAAGCCCGGTGTTCGACCCTCATGGTGAACTGTTGGCGGTGCTTGACGTGTCTTCGGCGCGTCATGAGGTTTCGCGGCAGAGCCAGTTTCACACCATGGCCCTGGTCAATCTGTCGGCGAAGATGATCGAGAGCTGTTATTTCCTGCGTTACTTCGACAATCAATGGCTACTGCGTTTTCACTTGCAGGCCGAATCCGTCGGGCTGTTCAGCGAAGGGCTGCTGGCGTTTGATGGGGAAGGGCGGATCTGTGCGGTCAATCAGAGTGCGCTGAATTTGCTGGGGCATATTCGTGGCGGCCTGTTGGGCCAGCCGGTGGAGGCGTTTTTCGACTGCTCGCTGAATGAGTTGCTCGGCCGCGCGAGCGCCAATGCCAGCGCCAGTTGGCCGTTGCGCACCCGCGACGGGCGGCGGCTGTTTGCTGTATTGCGTGGGCAGCCGCGCAGCATTCCTGCACCGGTGGTGCAAAGCCCGGCAGTGGCCGAGCGTCCACGGCTGTCGGGTATTTGCCTGGGCGATGCCGCGTTGCAGGAAGACTTCCGCAAGGCCTTGCGGGTGTTCGAACGGGACGTGCCGTTGCTGATCAACGGCGAAACCGGCTCAGGCAAGGAGGCTTTCGCCAAGGCCGTGCATCAGGCCAGTCAACGGGCGGAAAAATCGTTCGTCGCCCTCAATTGCGCGGCGATCCCCGAAAGCCTGATCGAAAGCGAGTTGTTCGGCTATCGCGGCGGCAGCTTCACCGGTGCCCGCAAGGAGGGCATGCGTGGCAAGTTGCAGCAGGCCGATGGCGGAACTTTATTCCTGGATGAAATCGGTGACATGCCGCTGAGCATGCAGACCCGGCTATTAAGGGTGCTGGAAGACCGTCAGGTGGTGCCGATTGGCGGCGAGCCGGAATCGGTCAATGTGCGGATCATCAGCGCCACTCACCGTAACCTGCTCGAAAGGGTGCAGGACGGCAGTTTCCGCGAGGATTTGTATTACCGGCTCAATGGGCTGGAAGTCGCATTGCCAGCGTTGCGCGAGCGCACGGATAAATCACAGCTGCTCGACTTTCTGTTGGCCGAAGAGGCGGGCGGGGAGACGGTATTGATTGATGCAGCGGCGCGGCAGGCCTTGCTGGATTTTGCCTGGCCGGGGAACGTGCGGCAGTTGCGCAATGTGCTGCGGACCCTGGCGGCGTTGTGTGACGGCGGTCGGATCGGGCTGGAAGATTTGCCGGCGATGATTCGTCAGGTCCGGCCGGTGACGGTGGCGACGATTGAAGCGCCGTCCGAGTATCCGCTGGACGATGCCGAGCGGTTGGCGTTGCTCAACGCACTGGAACAGCAGCGCTGGCACATGACCCACACCGCCGAACAGTTGGGCGTGAGCCGCAATACCCTCTACCGGAAGCTGCGCAAACACGGCATCGCCCGATAGCCGTTTTTGTGGCGAGGGGGCTTGCTCCCTCAGCCACAAAAAAATGCGCTCGATCAGCCAGGCGGTTGTGTCACGTTCAGCTAAAGAGTGCGATTTTCCCCTCCCTACGCTAACCTGCGGCCATGTTTTACGAGGTCGACTATGCACATTCATATTCTTGGTATTTGCGGCACTTTCATGGGTTCGATGGCGGTTCTGGCCAAAGAGCTAGGCCATCATGTGACCGGCTCCGATGCCAACGTCTATCCGCCGATGAGCACTCAGCTGCAAGCCCAGGGCATTGAGTTGACGCAAGGTTACGACCCGGCGCAGCTCGATCCGGCCCCGGACCTGGTGGTGATCGGCAATGCCATGTCCCGCGGCAACCCGGCGGTCGAGTACGTGTTGAACAAAGGCCTGCCGTACGTCTCCGGCCCGCAATGGCTGGCCGATCACGTGCTGCAAGGCCGCTGGGTGCTGGCGGTTGCCGGCACGCATGGCAAAACCACTACCAGCAGCATGCTCGCCTGGGTCCTGGAACACGCCGGCATGAGCCCGGGTTTCCTGATCGGCGGCGTGCCGCAGAATTTCTCGGTGTCGGCGCGTCTGGGCGATACGCCGTTCTTCGTGATTGAAGCCGACGAATACGACAGCGCATTCTTCGACAAGCGCTCCAAGTTCGTTCACTACCGCCCGCGCACGGCGATCCTGAACAATCTGGAGTTCGATCACGCGGACATCTTCCCTGATCTGGCGGCCATCGAGCGACAGTTCCACCATTTGGTGCGGACCATTTCGAGCGAAGGCCTGGTGATCCATCCGACCACCGAGCCGGCCTTGCAGCGCGTGATCGAGATGGGCTGCTGGACTCCGGTGCAAACCACCGGCGCCGGCGGTCAATGGCAGGTCAAACTGCTCAGTGAAGATGGCTCGAAGTTCGAAGTGATGTTCGAAGGCGTGGCTCAAGGCGTGGTCGAGTGGGACATGACCGGTCAGCACAACGTCGCCAACGCCTTGGCCACCTTGGCCGCCGCGCGTCACGTCGGCGTCGTGCCGTCGATGGGCATTGCGGCACTGAGCGCGTTCAAAAGCGTGAAGCGCCGGATGGAAAAAGTTGCGGAAGTCCGTGGCATCACCATTTACGACGACTTCGCCCACCACCCGACTGCCATCGCCACCACCCTCGACGGTTTGCGCAAGCGCATCGGCGATGCGCCGCTGATCGCGATCATCGAGCCGCGCTCCAACTCCATGAAGCTCGGTGCTCACCGCGATGGCTTGCCGGAAAGCGTGGTCGATGCCGATCAGGTGATCTGGTATTCGCCGGCCAACCTCGGTTGGGACCTGGGCGCCACGGCGGCGTTGTGCACCGTGCCGTCGATTGTCAGCGATTCGCTGGAAGGCATCATCGAGCGCGTGAAGAGCCAGGCCCAACCCGGCACTCACGTGGTAATCATGAGCAACGGCGGCTTCGGTGGCCTGCACGGCAAACTGGCCGAGGCGCTGCAATGAACAATGGTCCGGAACGCATCACGCTGGCGATGACCGGCGCTTCGGGCGCCCAGTACGGCTTGCGCCTGCTCGACTGCCTGGTGCGTGAAGACCGCGAGGTGCACTTCCTGATTTCCAAGGCCGCGCAACTGGTGATGGCCACCGAGACCGATGTCTCGCTGCCCTCCAAGCCGCAGATGATGCAAGCCTTCCTCACTGAATACACCGGTGCCGCCGCCGGGCAGATTCGGGTGTACGGCAAGGAAGACTGGATGTCGCCGGTGGCTTCGGGCTCCGGCTCGCCAGCGGCGATGGTGGTGGTGCCGTGTTCCACCGGGACCTTGTCGGCGATCGCGACCGGGGCCTGCAACAACTTGATCGAGCGGGCGGCCGACGTGACGTTGAAGGAGCGCCGCCAGCTGATTCTGGTACCGCGCGAGGCGCCGTATTCGAGCATTCATCTGGAAAATATGCTCAAGCTGTCGAACATGGGTGTGACGATTCTGCCGGCATCGCCAGGCTTCTATCATCAGCCGCAAACCATTGATGACTTGATCGACTTCGTCGTGGCGCGAATTCTCAATCTGCTGAACATTCCGCAAGACATGCTACCGCGTTGGGGCGAGCACCATTTGAGCAGTGATGAATAGGCTGCTGATCATTCTGCTGGCGGTGCAACTGGCGGGCTGCGCCACGGCGCGCACCCTCGATGCCGCCAAACCCGGGGCACCGGTGGTGTATTCGGGGACGCGTCTGGATTTGTATGCAATGAACGGCGGGTGCTGCGCCATGGACAGATTTGGCGCAGAAGCGCCGAGTTATCCCGGTGTTGATCTGCCGGCCAGTGCTTTGCTCGACACACTGCTGTTGCCGTTGTCGTTGTTGACGGTTTTAGGTGTTGGGTTTCAGGCGACCGGCGGATTATAGAAGAGCGCTTCGCGCTCTATTCGCGGGCGCTGCTGGATTACTTGCCTAACTTGCGCAATTCATCCGACTCGACAATCCGTACGCCATCCTGTTCTTCCAGCGCCAGGCGCCACATGGCGCGGGCCAGTTGGCAGGCTTCGATGCCGTGGTATTTGCCCGGAATCAATTTCGACAACGGACCGGCAACCCGTTCGGCCAGTCGCGGCTCGGCGCGATCGCCGAGCAACAGCGAAGGCCGGCAGATGGTCAGCTGCGGCCAATTCTGCGCGCGCAATGCGTGTTCCATCTCACCTTTAACCCGGTTATAGAAAATCGGCGATCTGCGGTCGGCCCCCAAGGCACTGATCACGATCAGGTGCCGTGCGCCCATTTCCCGGGCACGTTTGGCGAAGGCCACGACCATGTCCAGGTCCACCGCGCGAAACGCTTCCTCGGAGCCGGCTTGCTTGATCGTGGTGCCAAGGCAGCAGTAGGCGACGTCGACGCGACCGTTCAATTGCGGCAGAAACACAGTCGGGTCACCGACCGGGTTTTCCAGGTGAGGATGTTCGGCCAGTGGCCGGCGTGAGGGGGCCAATACGCGTGCGATCGTTGGCTCGTTGAGCAGACGGTCAAGCAAATGTTCACCGGTTAACCCGGTAGCTCCGGCAAGCAATACATGCTGAGGCGTCAAGTACATAGTTATTCCCCCTTGATACTGTTCAGCTTAGTTGCTCTTTTCATCCTTGCTGATAGAGACACTTTGCAATGCCTTTCGTGCCTGCTGCTTGCGTAACAATTGCCAATGGGCAAGCACGGCTTTCGGCGCCCAGATCTGTGGTTCGGAGGCTTCGAAGCTGTCGGCCAGCTCACGCTCGGCCACGGTGGCGCTGGCCCGTTTGAAGGCTTGCTCCAGATCGTCGGTCTGGTTCAGCGCCTGGGCGAACAGTGCGTCGCCGAAATAGGTGAAGTTGGCTTCTTCCGAGCACCCGAAGGACACCCGGTCGGCGCGCGAGGCGGTCATGATCAGGGTGTGTTCATCCTTGAGGGCAGGGATGAAGCCGCCGGAATAACAGGACGAAATCACGATAATCTTGTCGCGCTTCTTCAGGGGCGCGAGGACGGCGGCGAGTTCGTCGGCCGGCAGGTCGGCCAGCTCCATGCGTGGCTGGTCGAGTACCAGCTCGTGTTCACTGGAGCCATGGCTGGTCAGGTAAATGAACAGCAAGTCCTCCGGACCACTGCGCTCGGCCAGGGTCTGGGCGGCGCGGCGCAGGTTTTCCCGGGTGGCCATCGGCCGGTCGCCGAGGTGGTCGCGATGGTTGACCAGGCGAATCTGGCCGAAAGCGCCGAAACGGCTGGCGAGCATGTTGGCGACGTAGTCGGATTCGCGCAGGAACACGCTCTGCTTGCCGTCACCGCCCAGGGTCAAGGTGTACAGTTCGACCGCCGGAGTCGAGGCCGGCACGTTGGCCAGTGCTTCGTCGAGCAAGCGGCCCTGGGCCAGCAAGCCGAGTTCCAGGGTGTCGGGCAGCAGCTTGCCGTCGGCGTCGCGCACGCGCTGGCTGTTGATCCAGGTGCCGCTCAGCACTGTGCCATCGGTCAGCACCAACGTGCCTTTGCCCTGATAGTTGTCGCCGTCGAACTGACCGATATAGAAACTGCCATCGGCCAGGTTCAAGCGGCCCTGACCGGTAAAACGCCAGTCGCTGAACTGACCGATGTAATGACTGCCATCGGCGCCGATCAACTCGCCCTTGCCGTTCAGCACGCCTTCCTTGAACTGACCGATCCAGACATCGCCATCGGCGTTTTCGTAGCGGCCCTTGCCATGCAATTGATTGTTCTTGAACCCACCGACGTAGATATCGCCATCGGCGCTGTTGAAAGTACCGTTGCCTTCCAGTTGGCCATCGACGAAGTGCCCGGTGAACTGATTGCCGCTGGCATCGCTGCGCTGGCCTTCGCCGTTGGGTTTGCCGTGGGCGAACTGACCCTGGTACTGGCTGCCGTCTTCGAGTTCCAGACGACCGAGCCCTGAATATTGGTCGGCCTTGAATTCGCCGCGATAGGTCATGGCGTTTTCTTTGAGGGTGCCTTCACCGTCCCGTCGACCGGCCTTGAAACCGCCGGTGTAGCTGCTGCCGGTGGTGGTCAGCGTGCCCTGGCCGTCGAACAGCCCCTGCTGGAACTGCCCGCGATAGACCTCGCCGTTGCTGCCGTGCCATTCGCCCTGGCCATGCCATTGGCCTTTGTCGAAGTGACCGGCATACCAGCTGCCGTTCGGGTAATCGATGCGACCCTCGCCTTGCAGCAGGCCGTTGACCAGATCACCACGATAGCGTCCGCCATCCGGCAGGCGGGCGTCGGGGGGCAACAGCGATTCGCCATCGCCGCAAGCGGTGAGCATCAGGGTCAGGGCAAGGAGTGCAAGTGAGCGCATAGCGGGATCCGGGCAATTAGGCGACGGAGTATGCCGCAGCTATGTGTCGCATTTATAGAGACACGGCACAGACACAGCGCGAAACAGCATGAGCTGCTTCGCAATCAGGCATGTGTCAGACGAAGCAGAGGGACAATGGCTCGGCGATATAGGCCGGTTTGTCCGATCCTTCGATTTCAAGCGTAGCGGTGGCCTTGAGCAGCCATTGGCCGGGTTTCTTCTCGGTGACGTCGTTCATGTCGACCTTGAGTCGAACCCTGGAATTAACCTTCACAGGCTGGATGAAACGCACGCTGTCCAGGCCATAGTTGACCACCATCTTCGCGCCTTCGGGCAGGATGAGGATGTCTTCCATCAGTTTGGGGATCAGCGACAACGACAGGAAACCATGGGCGATGGTGCTGCCAAAAGGCGTTTGCGCGGCTTTGACCGGGTCGACATGGATGAACTGATAATCGCCTGTGGCTTCTGCGAACAGGTTGATGCGTTCCTGGTCGATGGTGAGCCATTGGGAACATCCGAGTTCCTTGCCGACATAATCTTTGAGCTCTGCAACTGGAACATAGGGCATTGAGACTCTCCTTGGGTTCATCGGATTTATAGTTTTTCGAGTGGGGGGCTTGACCTCCCTGCGAACCACTTTAGATCAACATGACAAATTGCTCCGGTCAACTGACCATGCTTTTGGCGAATGCCGACTCATAGCGTGCTTATAATGTCGGGCCCCTTCTTGGTGGGGGAGAGCGCGGGAGAGGATGGATGTTGTTACGTGGCCTGACCTGGCTGGTGCTGTTTCAATTGCTCGGCACAGCCCTCAATCATCTGTTTTTGCCGGTGCTGCCGGGGCCGATCATTGGCCTGCTGTTGCTACTGGGGTATCTGATCAGCCGCGGTCAAGTCGGCGAACCGCTGAACCTTGCGGCCAGCAGCCTGCTGCGTTATTTGCCGTTGCTGCTGGTGCCGCCGGCCGTGGGCGTGATGGTCTACGCCACTGACATTGCCGCGGATTTCTGGGCGATCACCGGTGCGCTGGTGTTGTCGTTGGTGCTGTCGATGGCCTTCGCCGGGGTGCTGATGCAGCGCCTGGTCAAGCGTCACGCCCATTCCGAGGACAGCCAATGATGTTCGATTGGCACGGCGCCTGGGCGTCGGTGATTCATCATCCGCTGTTCGGCATCGGCATTACGCTGGGCGCGTATCAATTGGTGCTGGCGGCGTTCGAGAAAACCCGCTGGATTTTTCTGCAACCGGTGCTGGTCTCCATGCTGTTGGTCATCGGCGTGCTGGTCAGTTGCGGCCTGAGCTACGTTGAGTACCGCAAGAGCACCGAGATCCTCAGTATCTTGCTCGGGCCGGCCACCGTTGCGCTGGCGGTGCCGCTGTACCTCAACCTGCGGCGGATTCGACAGTTGTTCTGGCCGATATTTACTACTCTGGTGATAGGTGGCGTGGTCGCCACGGGCATGGGGGTGCTGCTGGGTTGGTGGTTCGGCGCCGAACACATGATCCTGATGACCATGGCCCCCAAGTCGGTTACCTCGCCGATTGCCATGCTGGTGGCGGAGCAGATTGGTGGCGTCGCGGCGCTGGCGGCGGTGTTCGTGTTGATTACCGGGGTGATCGGAGCGATCTTCGGGCCGAGTCTTTTGACTCGTCTCGGTGTCCACAGCCCGGAGGCCCGCGGTATGGCTCTGGGCATGACCGCCCATGCGGTCGGCACGGCGGTGGCCATGCAGGAAAGTGAGGAGTGCGGCGCCTTCGCGGCGCTGGCGATGAGTCTGATGGGCGTGGCCACGGCGGTGTTCCTGCCGTTGGCGGTGTCGATGGTGGTGTAAGGAAATGTCTATGAGTCTGCCGCTTTTTCCGCTGAACACGGTGCTGTTTCCGGACTGCATCCTCGACTTGCAGATTTTCGAAGCACGCTACCTGGACATGATCGGCCGTTGCATGAAACAGGGCAGCGGCTTCGGCGTGGTGTGCATTCTCGAGGGCGAAGAAGTCGGCATCGCTCCTGAAGGCTACGCGCGGGTGGGGTGCGAGGCGCTGATCACCGATTTCCATCAGCAGGACAACGGCCTGCTGGGCATTCGGGTAAAGGGCGGGCGGCGTTTTCACGTGGTGCGCACCGAGGTGCAGCGCGACCAGTTGATCGTCGCCGAAGTCGAGTGGCTCAAAGATGAACCTGAGCAACCGCTACAGGATGAAGATGCCGACCTGGTCGCGCTGCTCAAGGCCTTGGCGGAACACCCGATGGTCGAAGCACTGAGCATGGGCACCGAAGCGACGGGGCAACAGTCGCTGGCCAATCAGTTGGCGTATCTGTTGCCGTTTTCCGAGGTGGACAAGATCGACTTGCTGCAACTCGATGATCCGCAGCAACGGCTGGATGCGATTCAGGCGTTGCTGGATGAACTGCAAGGTGAGTTGTTTGCCTGATGTCCACTGAAAGATCGCAGCCGCTACAGGTGCGATCTTTCAATCCTCAATATGCATACCGCAACAAAGCTTGCGGCAAATGCCGCAACACAAAGAAGCCGAACAACGCCAGCAACGACGGCAACACCAGCCACCAGACCTTGGGTGGCATGGCGTTGAGCGGCACCTGGCGTTGCGTCAGCCACAGGCTCGCCGCACACACGCATGCCGCCAGCATCGCGCCGGCCAGTACATCGGTAGGCCAGTGCGCCCCCAGGTAAACCCGCGACAGGGCAATCGCCAGCGCCGGCAAACAACCCAGCAACAACCAGGTCAGGCGCATTCGCGGCGGTTGTCCGCGGCCAGCCAGCACCGCGAGCGTCAGAAACAGCGCGAACGAGCCCGAGGCGTGGCCGCTGGGCATGCTGTAGCTGGTCAGTGGATCGCTCAGCACTTCCGGGCGAATGCGGGCGAAAAAGTGCTTGGTTGCCGTGTTGCCCAGCGCGGTGAAAAGCAACGTGCTGCCGGCGAAGATCGCGTGCCGCCATTGTCGCGTCAGCAACAGCAGGGCCGTCAACAGGGCGCTGATCATAAACATGTTGCGGAACTCGCCAATCAGCGTGAACACCACGGCTACTTCATCGAGCATCGGGCTGCGGTGTTCCTGCACCAGGGTCATCAACCCTTGGTCGAGGGCGGTCAGGTGCGGATAGCCGATGAACAGTCCCGCCAGAATTAGAAAACTCATGCCGGTGATCAGCATCGTCGCCTTGCGATGGCGGCGCATGCTGCTGGTAATGCTCAAACCCGCCATGACGGCGATGCTGCCGGCAACGATCCCGGCCTCGGGCCAGAACCCTTCGGGCAATGGCAAGCGAATCGCCGCGCCGGTGGCCCAGCCGGGCAGCAGATAGGCAACGCTCCAGCCTGCGGCGGCCAACAGGCTGACGGCGGCGAAGCGGGGGAAGGGCATGTCGAACATACCTGCGACCATCGGCAGCATTGGCCGCAACGGGCCGATAAAGCGTCCGACTAACAGGCTGGCAATGCCATAACGCTGAAAATACGCTTCGGCCCCGGCGATCCATTCCGGATGATGGCGCAACCCCGGCAGGCGCCGGATGTTCTGGTGGAAATGTCGTCCCAGGAAATACGAAACGATGTCGCCCAGCACGCCGCCGAGGAAACCCAGCAGCAATGTTTCACCCAGCGACAGTGCGCCACTGCCGGCCAGTACTGCCGCGGCAAACAACAACACCGTACCGGGTACGATCAGCCCGGCAATCGCCAGGCACTCCACACACGCCACTACGAACACTGCCATGGCCAGCCACTGCGGATTGACCGTCAGCCAACCGATCACGCTATCGAGCCATGGGCCCATAAAAACAACTCCATCGAATGTTCACTTGGCCCCAAAGGGACGAATCTCCCAAATGCTGAACGACCGCTCCCACTGGGATTCCCGTTTGCCCGGGCACGTTTCAAGTCAGCAAAAAATAATCGCGCCCTTCGACCTGACCCCGACGCATCGGATTGCGAGTGCAGTACGGCGCGTAAGCCGCATCGACGAAACGGTACATTAAATGTTCGTCGCGCCCCTGGGGGATGCCCAGGCGTGTGGTCTGGATGATATGGCCGGGCGCAGGCCCGATGTCTTCCACCAGCAGCACTTCATGGTCAAAACGCTTGGCGTCCCAGACCGGCACCTTCAGCCCCAGCGCCTTGCACAGCAACGTCTGCCCGGCGCACAGCTTTTGCGAGGGGCGAGGGCGGCCCTGGGCGTCGGGATTGTTCAGCAGCATCTGCGCCAGGCTGGCTGGCCCGCTCAGTTCATCGACCCATGGATAGGCGGATTTGATCAGCACCGCATTGCCCGGACCTTGGGCACTGAAGTTCAGGGAATCGCCGCCGCGGGCGTAATACATATAGATGTGGCCGCCATCCAGAAACAAAGCCTTACGCTTTTCTGTGTAGCCCAGGGAGGCGTGGCTACCCTTTTCTTCGCAGTAATAGGCTTCGGTCTCGATAATCCGGGCGCTGAGCCACAGGTCGTCGACCCGGTGGCGGATGATTTTGCCCAGCAGATCCCGGGCCAGCGTTTGGGCGTCGCGGTCGAAAAATGCATCCGGCAGAGCCTTGGGCGGGCGCGTTTCGGACGCACGAACAGTCAGGTTAGTCATGATGAACAGCGTTTATCAGGGCTGATTGAGTCGTGATGATAACAATATGCTAAGGGGGCGCTCTCAATGAGTTTCCCCGCCGCGCCGGGTCTGCTGTTGTGCAGGGCAAGGCGCGAGAAGCGTGGTTTGGTCATTCCAAATAAGCTTCGAGCAACGCAGCCCTGCACAACAGCAGGCCCGGCCCTTCGGGTTGTGCCTTAAAGCGGGCCAGGCTGCGTTGCAGGCCTTGGAAAGGGAACAACCATTCCCAGCGGCCTGCGCCTTGCCTGGCCCGCATTAAGGCGACAACGCGGCGGGGAAACTCATTGAGAGCGCCCCCTGGTCACGGCTGAACGTCGGCAAATTGCCTTCCATTTCGACCATCCGCCCGTCACCGCTGTTAGTCCCGAGACGCGACAGCTATAATCTGCCGCTTTCCTCTTTACCAAGACCACAGCAGACCATGACTGAGTCCGTTCTTGACTACATGACCCGTTTGGGTCGCGCCGCCCGCGAAGCTTCCCGCGTGATCGGCCGTGCCAGCACCGCGCAGAAAAACCGCGCCTTGCAGGCGGCCGCCAATGCGCTGGATGCTGCGCGCGCCGAGCTGACCGCAGCCAATGAACTGGATTTGGCCGCTGGCCGCACCAATGGTCTTGAGCCGGCCCTGCTGGAACGCCTGGCGCTGACCCCGGCGCGCATCGACGGCATGATCGTCGGTTTGCGTCAGGTCGCGGCCTTGCCGGACCCGGTCGGCGCGATCCGCGACATGAGTTACCGGCCGTCGGGCATTCAGGTCGGCAAGATGCGCGTGCCGTTGGGCGTGATCGGGATCATCTACGAATCCCGGCCTAACGTGACCATCGATGCTGCCAGCCTGTGCCTGAAGTCCGGCAACGCGACCATCCTGCGTGGCGGCTCCGAAGCGATTCACTCCAACCGCGCCATTGCCGCCTGCATCCAGCGCGGCCTGGCCGAGGCCGATCTGCCGGCCGCGGTGGTGCAAGTGGTCGAAACCACCGACCGTGCCGCCGTCGGCGCGCTGATCACCATGCCCGAATACGTCGACGTCATCGTGCCTCGCGGCGGCCGTGGCCTGATCGAACGGGTCAGCCGCGATGCCCGCGTGCCCGTCATCAAGCACCTGGACGGCATCTGTCACGTCTACGTCAGTGCCCACGCCGATCTGCCGAAAGCCCAGCGCATCGCATTCAACGCCAAGACTTACCGTTACGGCATCTGCGGCGCGATGGAAACCCTGTTGGTCGATCAGGCAGTTGCCAAAGAGTTTCTGCCGGCGATGGCTGCCCAATTCCGCGAAAAAGGCGTCGAGCTGCGCGGTTGTGAGCGCACCCGGGCGATCATCGAGGCCGTCGCGGCCACTGAAGAAGACTGGACTACCGAATACCTGGCGCCGATCCTCTCGATCCGCGTGGTCGACGGGCTGGACCAGGCTATCGAGCACATCAACCAGTACGGCTCCCATCACACCGACTCGATCGTCAGCGAAAACCTGGCTGACACCCGGCGTTTCGTGGCTGAAGTCGATTCGTCCTCGGTGATGATCAACACCCCGACCTGCTTCGCCGATGGCTTCGAATACGGATTGGGTGCCGAGATTGGCATTTCTACTGATAAGCTGCACGCCCGCGGCCCGGTGGGCCTCGAAGGTCTGACCTGCGAGAAGTACATCGTGGTCGGTGACGGTCAGCTGCGCGGCCAGGAGTCGCTCTGACTTGGGCGACCTCGACCCGTCAGCCCCAGTGACCGCCAGCGAGCCTCGGCCTCGACGCATTGGCGTACTGGGCGGGACCTTCGACCCGGTGCACATCGGCCATTTGCGCGGTGCGCTGGAAGTCGCCGAATCGCTGGCCCTCGATGAGTTGCGTCTGACGCCCAGTGCCAGGCCGCCCCATCGGGACAAGCCGCAGGTATCGGCGAAGGACCGTCTGGCGATGGTCAAGTGCGCGGTGGCCGGTGTGGCACCGTTGGTGGTGGATGCCCGCGAATTGCAGCGGGACAAGCCGTCCTACACCATCGACACCCTGGAACTGATGCGCGCCGAACTTGCCGCTTCAGACCAGGTTTTTCTACTTTTGGGCTGGGACGCTTTTTGCGGCCTGCCCACTTGGCACCGCTGGGAAGAGTTGCTCCAGCATTGCCACATCCTGGTGCTGCAACGCCCGGATGCCGACAGCGAACCGCCGGATGCCTTGCGCAACCTGCTGGCAGCACGTTCGGTGAGCGACCCGCTGGCCCTCAAAGGGCCGAGCGGACAGATTGCATTCGTCTGGCAGACACCGCTCGCGGTATCCGCCACCCAGATCCGTCAACTGCTGGCCAGCGGTAAGTCGGTACGTTTCCTGGTGCCCGACGCGGTCCTGGCCTACATCGATGCGCACGGACTTTACCGTGCGTCGAACTGAAAAAGGGCGCGCTTCAAGGCACGTGAATGCGTGTATCGAAGCGCCCGAACATACGAGCAAAACGAGTTTTATATGACTGACAAAGACGTAAACAAAGTAAAGCGCAAGGGCACATTCAAGAGCGCACCGCTGCCAGTAGAAGCACCAACTGGCGCGCCACTGGCCGGCGAAGAGCTGGTCAAGGTTGCCGTAGCAGCCCTGGAAGACGTCAAGGCCCAGGACATCCAGGTGATCGACGTTCGTGAAAAGCAGAGCATCACTGACTACATGATCATCGCCACCGGTACGTCCAACCGCCAGATCGGCGCGATGCTGGACAAGGTCCGCGAAGCCGTCAAAGCCCAAGGCGTCAAGCCGCTGGGTGAAGAAGGCAAGGGCGACAGCGACTGGGTTCTGCTGGATATGGACGACGTCATCGTGCACATGATGACTGCCTCGGCGCGCCAGTTCTATGACCTGGAACGCCTGTGGGCCGGCGCCGAGCAAAGCCGTTCTGCCAGCGCTGCACACCACAGCCCTGAGAACACCCATGAGCATTTCACCAAGCTCAACAAAGACCAGCAATAAGGGAACGCTGTGCGACTGCGACTGATCGCCGTCGGTTCACGCATGCCCAAGTGGGTGGAAGAAGGCTGGCATGAATATGCCAAGCGTCTTCCTTCCGAGCTGGCGCTGGAACTGGTGGAAATTCCGCTCAACACCCGCGGCAAGAACGCCGACGTGGCACGCTTTATCCGTCAGGAAGGCGAAGCCATGCTGGCCAAGGTCGGGCCGAACGAGCGCGTTGTCACCCTCGAAGTCCACGGCAAGCCCTGGAGCACCGAGCAACTGGCGGTCGAACTCGATCGCTGGCGGCTGGACTCGCGCACGGTGAATTTCATGGTCGGCGGCCCCGAGGGGCTGGCGCCGGAAGTCTGTGCCCGGGCGGATCAACGCTGGTCGTTGTCGCCGTTGACGTTGCCGCACCCGTTGGTGCGGATTCTGATCGGTGAACAGCTGTATCGTGCCTGGACAGTGCTGTCCGGCCACCCTTACCACAAGTAGTTCTGCCCTCATGTCCCAGCCGATCCGCATCAAGGACCACGAAAAAGACGCCCGTCTGGTGCGTAGTCGCGTCGTGTTCGGGGCTATTGCGGTGGTGACGCTGATCGGCGTGCTGATCGCGCGGCTGTATTTCCTTCAGGTGATCCAGTACGAGTACCACTCGACCCTGTCGGAAAACAACCGCGTCCATGTGCAGCCGATTCCGCCGACTCGCGGGCTGATCTACGACCGCAATGGCGTGGTGGTGGCCGACAACCGGCCCAGCTTCAGCCTGAGCATGACCCGCGAACGCTCCGGCGACTGGCAGCAAGTGCTCGACGTGATCGTCGAAGTGCTGGAGCTGACGCCCGAGGACCGGGTGATCTTCGAGAAGCGTATGCGTCAGGGGCGTCGGCCGTTCGAGCCGGTGCCGATCCTGTTCGAGTTGACCGAAGAGCAGATCGCCCGCATCGCGGTGAACCAGTTCCGTCTACCCGGTGTGGAAGTGGTCGCGCAGCTGGTTCGTCACTATCCGCAGGGCGCGCACTTTGCGCACTCGGTGGGATATATGGGGCGGATCAACGAGAAAGAGCTCAAGTCTCTGGACCCGGTGAGTTACAGCGGCACCCATCAAATTGGCAAAACCGGCATCGAGCGCTTCTACGAGCCCGAATTGCACGGTCAGGTCGGTTACGAAGAAGTCGAGACCAACGCCCGTGGCCGCGTGCTGCGGGTACTCAAACGTACCGAACCGATTTCCGGCAAGGACATCGTTCTGAGCCTGGACATCAAATTGCAGGAAGCTGCCGAAGCCGCGCTTGGCGGTCGCCGTGGTGCGGTGGTAGCGCTGGACCCGAAAACCGGTGAGGTGCTGGCGATGGTCAGCCAGCCGAGTTTCGATCCGAACCTGTTCGTCACCGGCATCAGTTTCAAGGCCTACTCCGAGCTGCGTGACTCCATCGACCGGCCACTGTTCAACCGCGTGCTGCGCGGTCTATACCCGCCCGGTTCGACCATCAAGCCAGCGGTGGCGATTGCCGGCCTGGATGCGGGCGTGGTCACGGCGTCGACCCGGGTGTTCGACCCGGGTTACTACATGCTGCCCAACTACGATCACAAGTACCGCAACTGGAACCGTACCGGTGACGGCTTCGTCGATCTCGACACGGCGATCATGCGTTCCAACGACACTTACTTCTATGACCTGGCGCACAAGCTGGGGATTGATCGGTTGTCGTCCTACCTGAGCAAATTCGGCATTGGCCAGAAGGTCTCCCTGGATATGTTCGAAGAGTCGCCGGGGCTGATGCCGACACGGGAATGGAAGCGCGTGACCCGTCGTCAGGCCTGGTTCCCGGGCGAGACGCTGATTCTGGGGATCGGTCAGGGCTACATGCAGTCCACTCCGTTGCAACTGGCGCAGGCCACGGCACTGGTGGCCAACAAGGGTGTCTGGAATCGTCCGCACCTGGCCAAGACCATCGAGGGCGAGAAGCCGAAGGATGAACATCCGATGCCGGACATTATCCTGCGCGACCCGTCGGACTGGACCAAGGTCAATCACGGCATGCAGCAGGTAATGCACGGTGCCCGGGGTACGGCGCGCAAGGCATCGATCGGCGCGCAATACCGGATCGCCGGCAAAAGTGGTACGGCCCAGGTGGTTGCGATCAAGCAGGGCGAGAAGTACGACCGCTCCAAGGTGCAGGAGCGCCACCGCGACCACGCCTTGTTCGTCGGCTTCGCGCCGGCCGACAACCCGCAAATCGTGGTGTCGGTGATGGTCGAGAACGGCGAGTCCGGCTCCGGCGTCGCCGCGCCGGTGGTGCGTCAAGTGATGGACGCCTGGCTCCTCGACCAGGACGGACGACTGAAAGCCGAATACGCCAGCCCTATCAGTGCGGAGGCTACGGCCCGTGAAGAATAATTTCGATCGCATGCTCTCCAGCGAGGATGTGATGCGTCGCCGTGCGACGCTGTTGCAACGCCTGCACATCGACGGCCCGCTGCTGATCCTGCTGCTGACCCTCGCCGCCGGCAGCCTGTTCGTGCTGTATTCGGCCAGCGGCAAGAGCTGGGATCTGCTGGCCAAGCAAGCCACTTCCTTCGGCATCGGCCTGATATCGATGATCGTCATCGCCCAGTTCGAACCGCGCTTCATGGCCCGCTGGGTGCCGCTCGGCTATGTGGTCGGCGTGATCTTGCTGGTGGTGGTGGACGTCATGGGCCATAACGCCATGGGGGCCACCCGCTGGATCAATATCCCCGGGGTGATCCGCTTCCAGCCCTCGGAATTCATGAAGATCCTGATGCCGGCGACCATCGCCTGGTATTTGGCCAAGCGCTCCTTGCCACCCCAGCTCAAGCACGTGGGGATCAGTCTGGTGCTGATCGGTGTCCCGTTCATTCTGATCGTGCGTCAACCCGACCTCGGCACTTCGTTGCTGATCCTCGCCGGTGGCGCATTCGTGCTGTTCATGGGTGGCCTGCGCTGGCGCTGGATCCTCAGCGTGATCGCCGCCGCCGTGCCGGTGGCCGTGGCGATGTGGTTCTTCATCATGCACGACTATCAAAAGCAGCGAATCCTGACCTTCCTCGACCCCGAGAGCGATCCGCTGGGCACGGGCTGGAACATCATTCAGTCGAAAGCGGCCATCGGTTCCGGTGGCGTGTTTGGCAAGGGCTGGTTACTCGGTACCCAGTCGCACCTGGACTTCCTGCCAGAAAGCCACACCGACTTCATTATTGCGGTCCTGGGCGAAGAGTTCGGCCTGGTCGGTATCTGCGCGCTGTTGCTGATTTACCTGCTGTTGATCGGTCGCGGGCTGGTGATTACCGCCCAGGCCCAGACATTGTTTGGCAAATTGCTCGCGGGCAGCCTGACCATGACGTTTTTTGTTTATGTTTTCGTCAACATCGGTATGGTCAGTGGCCTGTTGCCGGTGGTGGGGGTGCCGTTGCCGTTCATTAGCTACGGAGGAACTTCGCTGGTGACGCTACTGTCAGCGTTTGGGGTTTTGATGTCGATCCATACCCATCGCAAGTGGATCGCGCAGGTTTGAATAAGGTGAAGATTTCAATGCAAGTAATGCGTGGCTGGGCGACTCGATACGCACCGTGGGTCGGCCTGGTGAGCATCCTTGGTTCCGTGCAGGAAGCATTGGCCGGCGATTACGAAGGCTCACCCCAGGTGGCCGAGTTCGTTGGTGACATGACCCGTGACTACGGCTTTGCCGGTGAACAGCTGATGGGCGTGTTCCGCGAAGCCGAGCGCAAACAGTCGATTCTGGACGCGATCTCCAAACCCGCCGAACGCGTCAAGCAGTGGAAAGAATATCGCCCGATGTTCATCACCGACGCGCGCATCGCCCGTGGCGTGGACTTCTGGCGTCAGCACGAGGCGGTGCTGGCTCGCGCCGAGCAGGAATACGGTGTGCCGGCGCAGGTGATCGTCTCGATCATCGGCGTCGAAACCTTTTTTGGTCGCAATACTGGCAATTATCGGGTGATCGACGCCTTGTCGACCCTGGGTTTCGACTATCCTCCCCGTGCTGATTTCTTTCGCAAGGAGTTGCGTGAATTCCTGCTGCTGGCCCGTGAAGAGCAGGTCGACCCGTTGACCCTCAAAGGCTCCTATGCCGGAGCCATGGGCTTGCCGCAATTCATGCCGAGCAGCTTTCGCGCCTATGCGGTGGATTTCGACGGTGACGGCCACATTAATATCTGGAACAACCCCGATGATGCCATCGGCAGCGTCGCCAGTTATTTCAAGCAACACGGCTGGGTCGCCGGCGAACCTGTGGTCAGCCGTGCCGATGTGCGCGGCGATCAGGTGGACGAGGGGCTGACCGACGGCATCGAACCGACGAAAACCGTCGGGGAGTTGCGGGCGCTGGGCTGGTCGAGTCATGATGCGCTGCGCGATGATATGCCGGTCACGGCTTTCCGCCTGGAAGGTGACAATGGCCCTGAATACTGGATGGGCCTGACGAATTTTTACGCGATCACGCGTTATAACCGCAGCGTGATGTACGCCATGGCCGTACATCAACTGTCTGAACAGCTGGTCCAAGCACGGGGCGTCAAGTAATGCGGGCATTGCCTATGAATAAACCCCTGAAGCTCATGGCATTCGCCGCGTTGGCGGTGCTGGTCGCCAGTTGTTCGACCAGCCGCTCACCGACTCAGAAGTCTTCCACCGCCGTTCGTTCGGCCCCCGGCCTGGACATCAACCGGGCGCACAAGGATGGCGCACCCTGGTGGGACGTCGACGTATCGCGCATCCCGGATGCCACGCCGACCCTGCACAGCGGTCCTTATAAAGCCAACCCGTACACCGTGCTGGGCAAGACCTACTTCCCGCTGCAGGAATCCAAGACCTACGTCGCGTCGGGCACGGCGTCCTGGTATGGCACCAAGTTCCACGGCCAGAACACCGCCAACGGCGAGGTGTATGACCTGTATGGCATGAGCGCCGCCCACAAGACCTTGCCACTGCCAAGTTACGTTCGGGTGACCAACCTGGACAACAACAAGACGGTGATTCTGCGGGTCAATGACCGTGGGCCGTTCTATTCAGACCGGATCATCGACTTGTCCTACGCGGCCGCCAAGAAGCTTGGCTACGCTGAAATCGGCACGGCGCGGGTCAAGGTCGAAGGCATCGACCCGCAGGAATGGTGGGCGCAGAGAGGTCGTCCGGCGCCGTTGATGCTCAACGAGCCGCAAGTGGCGCAAAATGCCGCGCCGACCATGACCGCTTCCACTGGCACCGTCGAGCAATGGACGCCACCGCCGCAGCAACACGCCGCAGCCGTTGTGCCCGTGCAGATCGATGCAAAAAAAAACGCTTCTGTACCAGCCTCTGGCCAGTATCTGCAGGTGGGCGCGTTCGCCAACCCGGACGCTGCAGAGCTCCTGAGATCGAAGCTCAGCGGGATGGTGAGCGCTCCGGTGTTCATCAGCTCGATCGTGCGTAACCAGCAGACACTGCATCGGGTGCGCATGGGGCCGATCGGCTCTGCGGGTGAAATCCAGCAGGTGCAGAACAGCGTGCGGCTGGCCAATCTCGGTTCACCGAGCCTGGTCAGCGCCGAGTAACACGTAGTACTTGATTGACGGTTCGCTTGCAGTTTTGGGGGGCGAACCGGGTTGTTGGCTCGTTGAAGAACAAAAGCCCGGCAAGGGTTACAGAGTGAGCAACTGAACACGTGACAGCTTTTTGAAAAGTTGTCTGATTAGTTTTGCCCTAGGGCAGTTTCCATTAGCGATTTCGAGAGACGGATGAACATCACCACCTTTGCCAAACGCCTGTGCCTGCTAGTCCCGCTGCTTCTCTCACCCGCGGCTTTCGCGGTCGAGATGATGCCGTCGCCACCGCAATTGGCCGCCAAAGCCTACGTACTCATGGACGCCAGCAGCGGCAACGTGCTGGTAGAGAACAACGGTGACCAGCGTCTGCCGCCGGCCAGCCTGACCAAGCTGATGACCGCGTACATCGCGACCCTGGAAATCCGTCGTGGCCAGATCGGCGAAAACGATCCGGTGACCGTCAGCGAGAACGCCTGGCGTACCGGTGGTTCGCGGATGTTCATCAAGGTCGGCTCGCAAGTTACCGTCAGCGACCTGCTGCACGGCATCATCATTCAATCGGGCAACGACGCCAGTGTTGCGCTCTCCGAGCACATCGCCGGCAGCGAAGACGCATTCGCCGACCTGATGAACAAAACCGTTGCTGATCTGGGCATGACCAACACCCACTTCATGAACCCGACCGGTCTGCCGAACCCGGAGCACTACTCGTCGGCTCACGACATGGCCGTGCTGGCTCGCGCGATCATCCACGAAGACCCGGCTCACTACGCGATCTACTCGCAGAAAGAGTTCTTCTGGAACGGTATCAAGCAGCCTAACCGCAACCTGCTGCTGTGGCGCGACAAGACTGTCGACGGTCTGAAAACCGGTCACACTGACGAAGCCGGCTACTGCATGGTGTCTTCGGCCGTACGTGACGGCATGCGCCTGATCGCCGTGGTGTTCGGCACCAACAGCGAAGTGGCTCGTGCTGCCGAAACCCAGAAGCTGCTGACTTACGGTTTCCGCTTCTTCGAAACCCAGACCTTCTATCAGAAAGGCGCCGAGCTGGCTCAGGCACCTGTCTGGAAAGGCACCACCAATCAAGTCAAGGCCGGCCTGGCTGAAGACCTGACCATGACCTTGCCAAAAGGCCAGCTGAAGAAGCTTGCTGCCAGCATGACCATGAACCCGCAACTGGTTGCACCCATCGCCAAGGGCGACGTGATCGGTAAAGTCGAAGTGAAACTGGACGACAAAGTGGTGCACAGCGCCGACCTGATCGCTCTGGACGCAGTCGACGAGGGTGGTATCTTCCGCCGCATGTGGGATAGCATCCGTCTATTCTTCTACGGCTTGTTCAACTGATAGTGTGCACCTGCATGGCCCCACGCTGATCCGGCGTGGGGCCTTGCTGTCGCCACGGCTTACGCTTACGAGGCCGTTACGCCATGACCGATACCGAAGTAAAGGCGCCTAAGATCGAATTCCCCAACGTTGATTACCCGGTTAAGGTGATCAGCGATACGGGTGTGGGCAACAAAGACAAGATCATCGAGATCGTCAAGAAACACGCGACGATCAACCATGACCGCGTTGATGAGCGCCAAAGCACCAACGGCAAGTACACCACGATTCAGTTGCACATCGTCGCCACCGACCAGGACCAGCTGTACAACATCAACAGCGAACTGCGGGCTACCGGCTTCGTGCACATGGTGCTGTGATGCCTGGCACGCTGGGCTTTCGCGAACTTGGCCAGATGGCTTACGAGCCGGTCTGGCATGCCATGCAACGCTTCACCAACGAACGCGGCAGCGATGCCGCCGACGAGATCTGGCTGGTCGAGCACCCTCCGGTGTTCACCCAGGGCCAGGCCGGCAAGGCTGAACACCTGTTGCTGCCAGGCGATATTCCGGTGGTGCAGGTCGACCGCGGTGGGCAGGTGACCTACCACGGTCCGGGCCAGTTGGTGGCCTACCTGTTGTTGGATGTGCGCAAGCTGGGGTTCGGCGTGCGTGACCTGGTCAGCCGCATGGAGCAGTGCCTGATCGAGTTGCTGGCCAGTTACGGCGTGACCGCATCCGCCAAGCCGGATGCACCGGGTGTCTATGTCGATGGCGCGAAAATCGCGTCCTTGGGTCTGCGGATCCGCCACGGTTGTTCCTTTCATGGCCTGGCCCTGAACGTGGATATGAACCTGGAACCGTTTCGACGGATTAATCCCTGCGGCTATGCCGGGCTGGCGATGACCCAGCTGCGCGATCACGCAGGACCGATTGAATTTGCCGAGGTAAGTGCCCGGCTGCGCGCGCAGCTCGTCAAACACCTCGACTATGCTGAGCAGACGACCCTAACGGGCGGAATCGATTGATATGACTACTGATGCAGTGCAAACCATGATCCCGACGCTCGATGTCACCGAGCGTCCGGCCCCGCGTGCCAAGGTTGAAGCCGGCGTCAAGCTGCGCGGCGCCGAGAAGGTTGCACGCATCCCGGTGAAGATCATCCCGACCACCGAACTGCCGAAGAAACCAGACTGGATTCGCGTGCGCATCCCGGTTTCCCCGGAAGTCGACCGCATCAAGGCCTTGCTGCGCAAACACAAGCTGCACAGCGTTTGCGAAGAAGCATCCTGCCCGAACCTGGGCGAGTGCTTCTCCGGCGGCACCGCGACCTTCATGATCATGGGCGATATCTGCACCCGTCGTTGCCCGTTCTGCGACGTTGGCCATGGTCGTCCGAAGCCACTGGACGTGAACGAGCCGGAAAGCCTGGCCATTGCCATCGCCGACCTGAAACTGAAATACGTGGTCATCACCTCGGTAGACCGTGACGACCTGCGTGACGGTGGTGCCCAGCACTTTGCCGACTGCATCCGCGAAATCCGCAAACTGTCGCCGAACGTACAGCTCGAAACCCTGGTCCCGGACTACCGTGGCCGCATGGACGTCGCACTGGAAATCACCGCCGCCGAGCCGCCAGATGTGTTCAACCACAACCTGGAAACCGTGCCGCGCCTGTACAAGGCTGCGCGTCCGGGGTCGGATTACCAGTGGTCGCTGACCCTGCTGCAACGCTTCAAGCAGATGATGCCGCACATTCCGACCAAGTCCGGCCTGATGCTGGGTCTGGGCGAAACCGACGAAGAAGTCATCGAAGTCATGAAACGCATGCGCGAACACGACATCGACATGCTGACCCTGGGCCAGTACCTGCAACCGTCCCGCAGCCACTTGCCGGTCCAGCGCTTCGTGCACCCGGACACCTTCGCCTGGTTTGCCGAGGAAGGTTACAAGATGGGCTTCAAGAACGTCGCTTCCGGCCCGCTGGTACGCTCCTCGTACCACGCCGACGAGCAGGCGAAGCTGGTCAAGGCCGAATTGATGTCGTCCTGATTCCGCGCTGAGAAAAGAGCACGCCCGCAAGGTTAGTCCTTGCGGGCGTTTTCATTGGCGGTGCCCACATCCTCTGCAGGCTTTTCCTGCAAGCCGTGGTGCGACTGACCCTCTTTTGTTTATTCCCGTTCCTGACTACTGTGTGCTGAAGCATTCACACAGGGAGAATCATGGATGACTGCTCGACCGACCCACACCCTTTGTCCTCACGTCCCTGTTCCGGCCTTGCCGCCTGCAGGGCTGATCGGCGTCATTGCGCCTGCCGGCCCCGCTGCCCTGGACACCGATAAAGCGATTGCCTGGATGCGCGCTCGCGGCTATTCGCTGCGAGTGTTCCCCGGCGTTTACGAGAAAGACGGCTACCTGGCCGGCAGCGACGATGTGCGGCTCAATGACTTGCACGCGGCATTTACCGACAGCGAGGTCGACGCCATCATCTGTTTGCGTGGCGGTTACGGTACGCCGCGTTTGCTCGATCGGATCGATTTCGAGTTACTGCGCAACAATGCCAAACCGTTCATCGGCTATAGCGATATCACTGCACTGCATCTGGCAATCAGCCGTTATGCGGGTTTCGTGACGTTTCACGGCCCGATGCTCAATGCTGACCTGCTGGGTGACAAGCAGAAACCCACCGAGTCCTCGTTTTTCAACATGTTGCGCGGGCAAGTGACGGCGGACAGCGTGCTGGCGCACCCGGTGGCCTATCCGTTGGCGACCGTCTCGCCAGGCATTGCTCACGGGCGTTTGCTGGGGGGCAATCTGTCGATGATCGCCGCGACCATGGGCACGCCTTACGAGATCGACGCCGAGGGCGCCATCCTGTTCATCGAAGACATCAACGAGCCGCTTTATCGCATTGATCGGCTGCTGACCCACTTGCGTCTGGCCGGCACGCTGCACAAGTTGCGCGGGGTTCTGGTGGGGGATGTGGCGGGCGTGGACACCATCGCGCTGGAGGGCTTGCTCAAGCAGACCTTCGCGTCGTTGCGCATACCCGTGCTGGCGGGGTGGCGCAGCGGGCATTGCGATCCGAACCTGACGTTGCCGATGGGGGCACTGGTCAGGCTGGATGCGGGGAGCAAGACGTTGGTGTTGGAGCAGGATGTGGTGATCAAGTAACAACACATCGCAAAAAAAAGATCGCAGCCTTCGGCAGTTCCTGCAGGTGTACACAAAACCCTGTAGGAGCTGTCGAAGGCTGCGATCTTTTGCTTTTAGCGGTTACGCAAACCTTCGAGCAACTTGTGCGTAGGGTACCCATCCGCCGGCCAGCCAAACGACTGCTGCGCGCTGCGGATTGCTTTACGGGTATTGGCGCCGATGATGCCGTCGGGGGTGCCGGCGTCATAGTTCCGGGCGCTCAGCAGGGTTTGCAGCTCGATTCGCTCGGTACGGCTCAGCGGCAAGTCATCTTTTGGCCATAGACCGTTGATCAGGCCACCGCCATTGAAACGCTCAGACAACAAGCTCACGCCCAAGGCGTAGGACGAAGAGTTGTTGTACTTGAGGATTGCTCGGAAGTTATCGAAGATCAGGAATGCCGGGCCGCGATAGCCTGCCGGCAGGAGCAGGGCGGCCGACAGGTGTTCGGAACCGGCCGGAACCTGGGCACCATTGGGCAGGGTGATCCCCAGTTGCTGCCACTCGGCGACGCTTTTGCGAATCGCGCCATCGGCCAGGACGTAATTGAAGCTGCTCGGCAGTTGGACTTCGAAGCCCCACGGCTGGCCTTTCTGCCAGCCGGAGCTTTGCAGGTAGTGCGCGGTCGAGGCCAGTGCATCAGCGGCGCTGTTCCAGATGTCACGGCGGCCATCGCCGTCGAAGTCTACGGCGTGGGTGTTGTAGGTGGTCGGGATGAACTGGGTCTGGCCCATGGCGCCCGCCCAGGAGCCGAGCATTTTCTCGGGTTCAATATCACCCTGTTGCAGGATCTGCAGGGCAGCGATCAGTTGCGCATGAGCAAAGCCTGGGCGTCGACCTTCATAGGCCAGGGTTGCCAGGGAGTTGATCACAGACTTGTTACCCTGGAACTGACCGAAGTTACTCTCCATGCCCCACACCGCGACCAGTGCCTGACGGTCGACGCCATAGCGCTGCTCGATGCTTTGCAGGATATCGGCGTACTGGCTGACCAGTGCCTGACCTTTGCGTACCCGCAGCGGCGACAGCGCGCCATCGAGGTATTCCCACACCGGACGAGTAAATTCCGGCTGGCTGCGGTCGGCACGGATCACGCTGGCGTCCAAGCTGACATTGGCAAAGGCACGGTCGAACAGGTCGGCGCGAATGCCGGCGGCGAGGGCGTCTTTGCGAAAACCCGCCTGCCATTCGGCAAAGGTCTGGGTGGGCTGGATGTCGAGATCCTCACCGGTCGGAACCACCGGCGGAACGACCGCAGGGGCCGTGGCAACGGCTTGGGTTTGAAGCGGCTGGGCGTCGGCGGCGGTGGGTTTTTCCGCGCAGGCGACAAGCAGAACGAGGCTGGAGGCAGCTATCAATTGGCGAAGGTGCCAACGACGGGAAAGACAAAGGGGCATGCACAGGTCCAGAGGATACGAATCAGGTGCAGACCTTAACATGTTGAGCGATGGCTTGCCTTTCAGGCTGCCAGAAAGTAAGAAGCCTCCCAGCTATTAGACTGGAAGGCTTCGCGGCGGTAGCTGCCTTTGCCCTTGCCGGCTCGTTCCTGACGGCTGCGGAACAGTGGCTGGGCGATGATGGATTTGGCCTTGTTGGGGCCATGCTTGGATGGCTTTTTACTCATGATGATTTCTCGCAAGTGAGTGGATTTTGCGGGACAAATCATCGGCCGAAGTTGGGGTTCTGTCTAGTCCCTGGGATATGTAGGAAATGATGACTTGTGGCGAGGGAGCTTGCTCCCGTTCGGCTGCGGAGCAGTCGTAAAACCGTTTCGGGGTCGCTTCGCAACCCAGCGGGAGCAAGCTCCCTCGCCACAGAGGTTGGTGCAGGCTGGAAAACAGGTTATTCGGCAGGCAACGACAATCTCTGCCCAGCCATCAACAACGTCAACCGGCTCAAACTCATCCAGGGTGAACCCGCCGCCTGGCCTTTGATCTGCGCGTCGATGCGCTGTGCTTCAAGCAGCAATTGCGCCCAGCGTTGTGCCGAGTAGCGTTGCAGTGCCTTGCTCATCAGTGGTTTGCGCTTGTCCCAGACCGGCGGTCGGGCCTGGCTGAAGGCTTTGTCCAGCGGCACGCCCTGGCTGTATTGCAGCGACAGGTTGGCCAGCAGGCGCAGTTCACGGGCAAGCGCCCAGAGAATCACCGGCGGTTCGACGCCTTCGCCGCGCAGTCCTTCGAGCATACGCAGGGCATGAGCGGCTTCGCCGTTGAGGATCGCGTCGGTCAAGCCGAAGACGTCGAAGCGCGCGCTGTCGGCCACCGCCGCTTGCACGGTTTCGACGGTGATCTGACCACCTTCGGCCATCAGCTTGAGCTTTTCGATTTCCTGGGCGGCAGCCAGCAAGTTGCCTTCGACCCGAGCGGCGATCAGTTCGACGGCGTCCTGGCTGGCGGAAAGCCCGGCCTGGGACAGTCGTTGACGAATCCAGCTCGGCAACTGGTTGGTGTCCACGGGCCAGATTTGCACGAACTGGGTCTGCGGACCTTCGACCAGCGCCTTGCCCCACTTGGTTTTCTGCGCACTGCCATCAAGCTTGGGCAGGCTGATCAGCAGTAGCGTGTCTTCTGCCGGGCGCGAGCAGTACTCGATGAGCGCGGCGGCGCCTTTGTCACCAGGTTTGCCGGAGGGCAGGCGCAGTTCCAGAAGACGTTTTTCGGCGAACAGCGACATGCTTGCACCAGCCTGCAGCAGCGTACCCCAGTCGAAACTGGCGTCGGCGGCGAAGACCTGGCGTTCATCGAAACCTTGTTGGCGAGCAGCGGCGCGAATGGCGTCGGCGGCTTCCTGGCACAGCAGTGGGTCATCGCCACTGATGATGTAGACCGGCGCAAGAGCGCCTTGCAGGTGTTTACCGAGTTGGGCGGGGGCGAGTTTCATAAGAGGAGGCGAACGGGGCGCCTGAGCGCCCCGTAAGTCTTATTGCTGCGGCAGTTCGACAGGCGACTGACGCGGAGTCTCCGCTTCAGCCTTCTGCGCTGCTTCCAGCGCGGCGGCTTCAGCCTTGGCCCGGGCGTCGGCGGTCTGTTGCAGCTGCTCCAACTGAGTCGGAGTGAGCTGTTGCAGACGCAGCATCATGCGTTGAACCAGTTCACGACGAGTCTCGCGGCGGGCATCGTTGGCTTCCTGGTCGGAACCTACCAGGTTGTTGCCATCGTGGATGAACACCTTCTGCACTTCAAGCTTGTCGCTCAGCAGTGGCAGGCCACCTTGACCACGGATGTCGTAATTGAGCACGGTGTTCACCTGGTACTCGCCAGTACGGCCGGCACCGGCATAGCTGAGGATGCGCTGGCTTTCCTGCTCATCGGTCAGCACCAGTTTGTAAGGTGCGCCGCTGTAGACCCGGACGCCGCTGCTTTCCAGTACCTGACGCAATTGTGTCACGGTTTCGCCGTAGGCATTGCGGGCACTCAGGTCGAGTTCCTTGATCGCCAGTTCGGTGGTTTCGGTGCCACGCAGGTGGAAACCGCAGGCGCTCAGCAGGACTGCAAGGCCCATCACCAGCAAATTGCGTTTGATCATCTTGTTGCTCCCCTTGAAACCATGTGGGCCGGTCAAGCGGCCCGAAAGGTTTTACTCGGCGCCAGGCTCACCTGGCGCCCGATCCAATTTTTAGCTGGCGACGATATTGACCAGTTTCCCGGGCACTACGATCACTTTGCGAATAGTCAGGCCATCGACGAAGCGCAGGACGTTTTCGTTGGCCCGTGCGGCGGCTTCGACTTCTTCGCGGCTGGCGCTGGCTGGCATTTCGATGTGGCCGCGCAGCTTGCCATTCACTTGAATGACCAGTTGCAGGCTGTCCTGTACCAGGGCGCTTTCGTCCAGCACCGGCCAACCGGCGTCGATCACCGGGTCGGCGTGGCCCAGGCGATGCCACAGCTCGTGGCTGATGTGCGGGGTGATCGGGGCCAGCAGCAGAGTCACGGTTTCCAGGCCTTCGTGAATCAGCGCGCGATCCTGTTCGGTGCCTTGCGGGGCTTTTTCCAGCACGTTCATCAGCGTCATCACCTGGGCGATGGCGGTGTTGAATTTGTGATTCTGGCCGACGTCGTGGCTGGCCTGCTTGATGGCCTGGTGGATCGAACGGCGAATGGCTTTCTGCTCGTCGTTCAGGCTGGCGACGTCCAGTTTGCCCGGCAGGCCCTGAGTGACGTGCGCTTGAGCCAGGCGCCAGACGCGCTTGAGGAAGCGGTGCGAACCTTCAACTCCGGAGTCTGACCATTCCGCGCTCATGTCAGGTGGCGAGGCGAACATCATGAACAGGCGGCAGGTGTCTGCGCCGAACTGGTCAATCATCGACTGTGGGTCGACGCCGTTGTTCTTCGACTTGGCCATCTTCTCGGTGCCGCCGATTTCCACTGGCAGGCCATCTGCGATCAGCTTGGCGCTAATGACCTTGGCCTTGCTGTCGCGTTCGAGTTCGACGTCCGCCGGGTTGAACCAGGTGTAGGCACCGTTGGCTTCACGACGGTAGTAAGTCTCGGCGATCACCATGCCCTGGGTCAGCAGGTTCTTGAACGGCTCGTTGGAGCTCACCAGGCCTTCATCGCGCATCAGCTTGTGGAAGAAGCGCGCGTAGAGCAGGTGAAGAATCGCGTGTTCGATACCGCCGATGTACTGATCCACCGGCAACCAGTGGTCGGCCGCCGATTTTTCTACCAGGCCACCTTCAAAGTGCGGCGAGGCGTAACGGGCGTAGTACCACGAGGACTCGACGAAGGTGTCCATGGTGTCGGTTTCACGCTTGGCCGGTGCACCGCATTTCGGGCAAGCGCACTCGTAGAACTCGGGCATGCGTGCCAGCGGCGAACCAGCGCCGTCCGGTACCACGTCTTCCGGCAACACCACGGGCAGTTGATCTTCCGGGACCGGTACATCACCGCAAGTGCCGCAGTGGATGATCGGGATCGGGCAGCCCCAGTAGCGTTGACGGCTGATGCCCCAGTCGCGCAGGCGGAACTGGGTGCGCGAGGCGCCGAGGTTTTTCTTGATCAGTGCGACTTCGATAGCGTCGAAAGCGCCTGCGAAGTCGAGGCCATCGAACTCGCCGGAATTGATCAGCGTGCCGTACTCGCCGTAAGCGTCCTGCCACGGGGCAGGATTGGTGTCACCGGCACTGGTGCGCACCACCGATTTGATCGGCAGGTTGTACTTGTGGGCGAACTCGAAATCACGCTCGTCGTGCGCCGGAACTGCCATGACCGCGCCATCGCCGTAGTGCATCAGCACGTAGTTGGCGACCCATACCGGGAGTTTCTCACCGGTCAGCGGGTGCTCGACGAACAGCGAGGTCGGCAGGCCTTTTTTCTCTTGAGTGGCGACGTCGGCTTCAGCAACGCTGCCGCCCTTGCATTCAGCGATGAACGCTTGCAGTTCAGGGTTGTTCTGCGCCGCCAGGGCAGCCAGAGGGTGTTCGGCGGCCACGGCAACGTAGGTTGCGCCCATCAGGGTATCCGGACGGGTGGTGAAGACTTTCAACGCGCCGGCTTCACCGATGGAAGCGACGTCGTACGGGAACTGCACTTCCATGCCGCGGGATTTGCCGATCCAGTTGCGCTGCATGGTCTTGACCTGTTCAGGCCAGCCAGTCAGTTCGTCGAGGCTCTCCAGCAGCTCATCCGCGTAAGCGGTGATCTTGAAGTAGTACATCGGGATTTCGCGCTTTTCAATCAGCGCGCCGGAACGCCAGCCGCGACCGTCGATCACTTGCTCGTTGGCCAGAACAGTCTGGTCGACCGGGTCCCAGTTCACAGTGCCGCTTTTTTTGTAAATCACGCCTTTTTCGAACAGGCGAGTGAACAGCCATTGTTCCCAGCGGTAGTAATCGGGCTTGCAGGTGGTCACTTCGCGCGACCAGTCCACCGCCAGGCCCAGGCTGCGCAGCTGGCTTTTCATGTAGGCGATGTTTTCGTAGGTCCACTTGGCGGGCGCTACGTTGTTCTTCATCGCGGCGTTTTCCGCCGGCATGCCGAACGCGTCCCAACCCATGGGTTGCAGGACGTTCTTGCCTTGCATGCGCTGGTAGCGGGAGATCACGTCGCCGATGGTGTAGTTGCGCACGTGCCCCATGTGTAGCTTGCCGCTGGGGTAAGGGAACATCGACAGGCAGTAGAAAGTCTCCTTGCCTGGCTGTTCACTGACTTCAAAGGACTTTTGCTCGTCCCAGAACGACTGGGCGGCGGCTTCGATTTCACGGGGCTGATATTGTTCGTGCATGGCTACTTTTGAACTGAATAGGGGTGGCCTAATCCTCTTCAATGCAACGCTGGACGGTGATGACGCCAAATCGGCGTTTCGCTGCCCAGCCGAGCTGGAAGTGGAGTTACAGGAAGCGCCGTAGCATACATGACGGCACTCTACCGAGGGAAACCCTGATTACACGCAAGGGCGCGGTCAATTCCCGCCCCAAGGGCCGTTGGTCGCGGCGCTCAGCCGGTTTTTTCAGCGAAGCTAAGCTCTAAAAGGGGAGTGAGTCTTATCTTCAATGAGGTGATGGATGGTTGATTCACAGCAAAAAGCTACAAAACCGGAGTTGTACGAAAGACTGATCGACCGTCTCGCAATGGCCCTGGACGCGGCCAAAACCGCTGGACGGCTTCGCGACGAGCGTCCCCTGGAGCTGGAACTGCGTGGTTTGACCCCCGCAGAGTTTGAACTGGTCAAGGCCTATCTGGACCGTAGTGAACGTGAAACGCACGGATGCTTGTCAGCAGCAATGAAGCAACTCGAGGCACCACGTACGGCCAAGATCCTCTGGCTCAAGGATAAGACACCCGGCGGAGGCGCGGTAAAGGTCCGGTCTCTGCAGTTCAAGTAAGGACACTTGAAACCATCGCATATGGTTTTTTGAAATAAAGTCCTTCCGCATTTGTTGTCGCATTGCGTTAACCCACTTAGGCTTCGGGCATCTATGGAGATGCCCGATGCCTTTTCGTTATTTCATTAAACAACTTCTATTGCCGCCCGGCGTTCTTTTGCTGTTACTGGTACTCGCCTGGTGGTGGCGCCGCTCAAGGCCGAGGCTGGCGGGAGCGTGCTTCGTTATGGGGGTGGGCGGCTTCTGGTTGATGAGCCTGCCAGTCATGGTGGAGTGGACTGCCAGGGTTCTGGAGCGCGAGCCGCCGCTCGTGCGCGAGGAATGGGCCACCCTGGGCCAGCGCGCCGACGCGATCGTGGTGCTGGGTTCCGGGCGTGAGCGTGGCGACCTGGCCTGGGGCGTCGACCAGCCCACCGGCGTAGGTCTTGGGCGCGAGCGCTATGCCGCGCGTCTGGCCAAGGCTTCCGGCTTGCCGATTCTGGCCAGCGGCGGCCTGCATTACGGGACACCGCCGACTGAAGCGCAGCTGATGGCAGATTCGTTGCTCGATGATTTTGGCGTGACGGTACGCTGGCAGGAAGGGCGCAGCCGCACAACCTGGGAAAACGCGCAGTTCAGCGCCCAGGTATTGTTGCCGCAGGGGATCAAACGGGTGGTGGTCGTGACTCAGGCGTGGCATATGCCGCGGGCGGTGTGGAGCTTTGAGCAGGCCGGATTTGAGGTGGTGCCGGCGCCGGTGGGGTTTTTAGGCGTGGACAATGCGCGGCCACTGGGTGGCTGGATGCCGGAATTCAAATCGATCTGGCAATCGGGGCAGTTGATGAATGAGCTCGTGGGGCAGGTCGGGTATTGGATGTTCTATCGAGGCGAGCCTGTTGAGGAGTGATCATTCCCACGCCAGTGCATGGGAATGATCCTGCCGGGTTAAACGGTCTTCGCCATCCGGTTGGCCATCAACGCCCAGCCAAACAACAGCACGCAAATGATGATCAACGGCCACGAACGCCATTGCAGATACGGCGTCAGGTTATGCATTGGCACTACTTCGCCGTACAGAATACCGCGTTCGAACTGCGGGATCCGGGCAGTGATCTGACCAAACGGGTTGATCAGGCCGGTCACGCCGTTGTTGGTGGCGCGGATCATCCAGCGGCCGGCCTCAAGGGCGCGCATCTGCGCCATCTGCAAGTGTTGCAATGGGCCGATCGAGGTGCCGAACCAGGTGTCGTTGCTGATGGTCAGCAGCAAATCGCTGCGGGCGGCGAGGCCTGCGGCGAATTCCGGGTAGACCACTTCGTAGCAGATGTACGGCGCAATCTGGTAGCCCTTGGCCTGTAGCAGCGGTTGATCGGCCGGTCCACGGGCAAAGTCGGACATCGGCAGGTCGAAGAACGCGATCAGGCCGCGCAAGACTTCCTGCAACGGAACGTATTCGCCGAATGGCACCAGTTTCTGCTTCAGGTAAGTGCCATCGCCTTCACCGACAACGGTAATGCCGTTGAAGTAGCGCTTTTCGTGATGGACTTCCTGTCGAATCGGTACACCGGTAATCAGCGCGGACTTACGCTCTGCAGCGAAGCTGCCCATCATGTCCAGATAGCCCTCGACGGACTCCTTGAGTACCGGGACCGCCGTTTCCGGCCAGATCAGCAGGTCGACGGGTTTGGAGCTGAAACTCATGTCGCGGTACAGCGCCAGCTGCGCGTTGATCTGCGACGGGTCCCATTTCATGCTTTGTTCGATGTTTCCCTGAATTGCCGCGACGCTCAGCGGCGCACCCGAAGGGCTGGTCCAGGCGTGTTCCTTGAGCGCCAGGCCGATCACCCACGGGCCGGCCAGCAGCAACACGCCAGCGGCAATAAAGCCCTTGCGAGCGGTGCGAATCAGGCGCGGTGCGTTATAGACCAGTGCGGCGGTCAGGGCCAGCGCGAAGGAAATCAGCCACATCCCGCCGACCGGCGCGAGCCCGGCCAATGGGCCGTCGAGCTGGCTGTAACCGGAATACAGCCACGGGAAACCGGTGAGGAACCAGCCGCGAAAGGCTTCCTGACCCACCCACAGCGCCGCAAACGCCAGGGCATCGGCCAGCGGCGCTTCGTTACGGCGCAGCCAGCGCGCCCAAATCCAGGCGGGCAAGGCGAAGAACCAGGCAATCGCTGCGGTGAAGAGCAGCATCAAGAACCCGGCCAGCAGTACAGATGCGCCGCCGAAGTTGTGAATGCTGTAGTAGATCCAGCTGGTTCCGCCGGCAAACAGGCCGAAACCGAAACACCAGCCACGGCCCAGGGCCTGACGGGGGCTCAGTTCGCGCAAACCGGCGTAAAAGAAACCGACCGCCAGCAATGCCAGCGGCCAGATATCGAATGGCGCCAAGGCCAGGGTGGTGAGTGCACCGGCCGCCACGGCCAGCAGGTTACCGGGCCAGCCGGGGCGGGTCATCCAGCGCATTTCAATCCTTAGAGTTACCGAGCTATAGGTGTCAGACGCAGCAAATGAATCCGACGGCTGTCGGCGTTCAGGATGCGGAAGCGATAGGCGCCGATTTCGGTGATTTCGTTGCGTTTTGGCAAGTGCCCGAACGCGCTCATCACCAGTCCGCCGACGGTGTCGAATTCGTCGTCGGAGAATTCGCTGTCAAAGAACTCATTGAAGTTCTCGATCGGCGTCAGGGCCTTGATCAGGAAGTCACCGCTGGGCAGCGGCTTGATGTAGCTGTCTTCTTCGACGTCATGCTCGTCTTCGATGTCACCGACGATCTGTTCGAGCACGTCTTCGATGGTCACCAGACCGGCCACGCCGCCATATTCGTCAATGACGATGGCCATGTGGTTATGGTTGGCGCGGAATTCGCGCAGCAGCACATTCAGGCGCTTGGACTCGGGCACGAAGGTGGCCGGGCGCAGCAGGTCCTTGATGTTGAAGCTGTCACCGTTCTCCTTGAGGATCAACGGCAGCAAGTCCTTGGCCAGCAACACGCCCATCACGTCATCATGGCTTTCGCCGATCACCGGGTAGCGGGAGTGGGCCGAGTCGACCACGGCAGGCAGGAACTCGCGAGGTGTCTGGGTCGCCTTGATGCTGATCATCTGCGAGCGCGGGACCATGATGTCCCGTACTTGCAGGTCTGCAACCTGGATGGCGCCTTCGACGATGGCCAGCGCTTCGCTGTCCAGCAACTTGTTTTGGTGTGCATCGCGCAGCAGCTCCAGCAGCTCCTGGCGGTTTTTCGGCTCGTGGGCAAAAGCCTGGGTGAGCTTACCCAGCCAAGACTTCTGCCCGTTGCTCGATCGATCTTCGCTCATAGCGATTACTCTGAATCCTTTGTTGTAACGATAGGGGATGTGTCTGTTTCGTCGTCCGCATAAGGGTCCGGATGACCCAGTTCTGCAAGCAACGTTCGTTCCAGTGCTTCCATTTCTTCGGCTTCGTCGTCATCTATATGGTCGTAACCAAGCAGATGCAAGCAGCCGTGAATGACCAGATGCGCCCAATGGGCGTTGAGTGCCTTGCCTTGTTCGGCGGCTTCGCGCTCGACCACGGCCACGCAAATCACCAGATCGCCCAGTAACGGGATATCCAGCAACTCGTCCGGCACATCGGCAGGAAATGACAGCACGTTGGTGGCGTAATCCTTCTGCCGCCAGGTGTGATTCAGTTCGCGGCCTTCTTCTTCGTCGACCAGACGAATGGTCAGCTCGGAGTCGGCGGTGCGCTGGCGCAGGGCCAGTTCGCACCATTTCCGGAACTCGGCTTCACTCGGGGCAGGTGCGTCGCTGGCCAGTTGCAGATCAAGCTCAAGCATCGTGCGGGGTGTCCTTTGGCGCGGCATCGGCAGCGCGATTTTCGAAGCGCTCGTACGCCTCGACGATGCGTTGTACCAGCGGATGGCGCACCACGTCCTTGGGCTGGAAGTGGGTGAAGCTGATGCCCGGAACGTCCTTGAGCACTTCGATCACATGATGCAGCCCGGACTTGGTGCCGCGTGGCAGGTCGACCTGGGTGATGTCACCGGTGATGACCGCCGTGGAGCCAAAGCCGATCCGGGTCAGGAACATCTTCATTTGTTCGACGGTGGTGTTCTGGCTTTCGTCGAGGATGATGAAGCTGTTGTTCAGCGTGCGGCCGCGCATGTAGGCCAGTGGCGCGACTTCAATGACCTGGCGCTCGATTAGCTTGGCGACATATTCGAAGCCGAGCATTTCGTAGAGCGCGTCGTAGAGCGGGCGCAGGTACGGGTCGATTTTTTGCGACAGGTCGCCGGGCAGGAAGCCGAGTTTTTCACCCGCTTCAACCGCCGGACGCACCAACAGAATGCGACGAATCTGCTCGCGTTCCAGTGCGTCTACCGCGCAGGCAACAGCCAGATAGGTCTTGCCGGTACCGGCCGGGCCGATGCCGAAATTGATGTCGTTACCGAGGATTTCTTTCACGTAGCGCAGTTGATTCAAGCCGCGAGGGCGAATCATGCCTTTTTTGGTGCGCAAGGCGACGGACGGTTCGGCGGGGGAGTGGTTGTCCAGTTCCTCGACGGCCGATTCCTGCAGGAACAGGTGAACCATGTCCGGCGACAGCTCGGTACCCTTGGTTTCCCGGTACAAGCGACGCAGGAGGTTTTCCGCGGAGGTGGTGTGCTTGGGCTCGCCGATCAGTTCGAACTGGTTTCCGCGGTTGCGGATCTCGATGGTCAGGCGCTGTTCGATCAAGCGCAGATGCTCATCGAATTGCCCGCACAAATTGGCGAAGCGGCGAGCTTCAAAAGGCTCGAGGATGAAACGATGTGGTTCTATGGGTGCGTTCAAGGTCGTATTTAGCCGCCCTGGGGCAATATTGATGAAATAAAGGATAACGCCAGTCGCCTGGGTGCGAAAGCTCTTAAAGCAGTCTCACTGGATAACTGTGGCGAGGGAGCTTGCTCCCGCTGGAGTGCGAAGCGCTCCCAAATCATCCAGCCTCAATCTTTCAGGATGATCGAGGTGTCTGGTTTGCGGCTGCTTCGCAACCGAGCGGGAGCAAGCTCCCTCGCCACAAAGGCTCTATGGCCTGCTGTTATTGGATCAACGAGCCCCGCAGCGAGTGCGGTTGCGCGGCGTCGATGTGCACGTCGGCGAACTGGCCGATCAGGGTCGGATTGTCGCAGCGGAAGTTGACGATACGGTTATTCTCGGTGCGCCCCTGCAGTTCGCCAGGGTCTTTTTTCGAATAATCGGTAACCAGAATCCGCTGAATGGAGCCCACCATTTGTCGGCTGATCTCGAACCCTTGCTGGTTCAGGCGATGTTGCAGGGCATTCAGGCGTTCTTTTTTCAGTTCTTCCGGCGTTTCGTCGGCCAGGTCGGCGGCCGGGGTGCCCGGGCGCTGGCTGTAGACGAAAGAGTAGGAGAAGTCGAAACCGACGTCTTCGATCAGCTTCATGGTCTGTTCGAAGTCTTTTTCGGTCTCGCCCGGGAAGCCGACGATAAAGTCCGAACTGATGCAGATCCCCGGCACGGCGGCCCGCAGTTTGCGCAGTTTGGACTTGTACTCCAGCGCGGTGTGGTTGCGCTTCATCGCCGCGAGGATTCGGTCGGAGCCCGATTGCACCGGCAAGTGCAGGTGTTTCACCAGTTCCGGCACGTCGGCGTGGGCCTGGATCAGGCTGTCGGAGAACTCCAGCGGGTGCGAAGTGGTGTAGCGAATCCGGTCGATGCCATCGACGGCGGCGACCACCCGGATCAATTCCGCCAGGTCGGCCAGACGACCATCGTGAGTGGTCCCGCGATAGCCGTTGACGTTTTGCCCCAGCAGGGTCACTTCGCGCACGCCGTTTTCGGCCAGGTGGATGATCTCGGCAATCACATCGTCGAACGGCCGGCTGACTTCTTCACCGCGGGTATAAGGCACCACGCAGAAGGTGCAGTACTTGCTGCAGCCTTCCATGACCGACACGTAAGCGCTCGGCCCATCGATGCGCGGTTCGGGCAAGTGGTCGAATTTTTCGATTTCCGGGAACGAGACGTCGACTTGCGGCAGTTTGGTGGCGCGCGCGGCGTCGATCATTTCCGGCAGACGGTGCAGGGTCTGCGGGCCGAACACCACGTCGACATACGGAGCGCGATCACGGATGGCCGCGCCTTCCTGGCTGGCCACGCAACCGCCGACGGCGATGACCATTTCCGGATTGGCCAGTTTCAGTTCGCGCCAGCGGCCGAGCTGGGAATACACCCGGTCCTGGGCGCGTTCACGGATCGAGCAGGTATTGAGCAGGATCACGTCGGCGTCTTCAGCGCGGGCGGTGACTTCCAGGGCCTGATGTTCACCCAACAGATCGACCATGCGCGAGCTGTCGTACTCGTTCATCTGGCAACCGTGGGTTTCGATGTAAAGCTTCTTGGCCATGGAAAGATTCATCACGTGATTCAAAGAACCGCGCATTATAGGGAACATGTCCCAAGGTTCCTACCGCTGCGCGTCCGGTGGCTATGCTATAGTTCGCGCCCTCATTTTTATCCCCGATGTGTTACCCGCCCACCATGACCAAACGTGAAGCTCCAATCTACAAGGTGATTTTCCTCAATCAGGGCCAGGTGTTCGAAATGTACGCCAAGCAGATCTATCAAAGTGATCTGTGGGGCTTTCTGGAAGTGGAAGAGTTCGTCTTTGGCGAGCGCACACAAGTGGTCGTCGATCCGAGCGAAGAAAAGCTCAAGGCTCAGTTCGAAGGCGTTGTGCGCAGTTTTGTGCCGATGCATTCGATCGTGCGCATCGACGAGGTCGAACGCCTTGGCACGCCGAAAATCAGCGAAGCCCGCGGCGCGGTCGGTAATGTCATGCCGTTTCCGATGCCGATGCCTGAGAAGTAAGCAGTAGGTTTCTCTAAGGTGAGAATGGCTTTTTGTGGCGAGGGAGCTTGCTCCCGCCAGGGCGCGAAGCGGCCCCGAGATCTGCAATCACGATAAGTCTGGCACACCGCGTTCTTGGGTTTTACGACTGCTGCGCAGCCGAGCGGGGAGCAAGCTCCCTCGCCACAGGGGGGCGTGTTCAATTCAGGGAAGTGGCGAAAACGGCGTACGCCCGTCGGCGCTCTGCAATTCCATCAGGTATTTACGGAAAATTTGCCCCAGCACCTGGGTAGCAACTTCCAGGTCTTCGCGGGGCATTTTTTCGGCGACTTCGTCGGCGGTGTCCAGCGCGTCTTCGGCGCCGTTGACCGCAGCCATTTTCAGCACGATATACGCCTGAATGTTATTGGCCGGTACACCTTCGCCATGGAAGAACATGGTGCCGAGTTTGAATTGCGCCTGGGCATGACCTTGCAGCGAGGCCTTTTCGAAGTAGCTCAGGGCTTTATTGAGGTCGCGCGGCACGTTCTTGCCTTCGTAGTAGAACTCACCCAACTCGTATTGCGCTTGCGCATCCCCTTCATCCGACGCTTTCTGGCAGGCGGCGAGCGCTTGCGTCAGGTCTTGCGGCTGAGTATTGAGGGTGCAGCGACCCATCGCCGGGATCAACAACGAGTTGCCGCCTGCTTGTGCGAGCGCGAGCAGGGGCTGAAGGAGCAACAGGCAGCCCAATGCAAGGGTGCGGCCGGTGCGGTTCATGGGAATCGACTTACCTCTGAGGGGCGCGCGGACCCGTCGAGGGATCCAATAAGCGCGCATTATGAAATAAGCAGGGCCAACCTTACAAAGTCTTTACTCGTTTTTCTGCTGCGCGGGGACTATATCACCCACTTTGCGGGGGATTATTGGCAGCTGAGCAGGAAAAAGGGAGCGGATGTAGGTGAAAGCTGACGCTGGCAATCGCCAACGTCAGCGTCGCAGATTTACTTCAGTGCGGCGAAGGCACGTTCGGCGGCGTCCAGCGTCAGTTTCAACTCGGTTTCGCCGTGGGCGATCGAGGTGAAGCCGGCTTCGAAGGCGCTCGGCGCCAGGTACACGCCGCCTTCGAGCATCAGGTGGAAGAAGCGCCCGAACAGGTTCGCATCGCTGGCCATCACGTCATCGAAGGTGACGATGTCGTCGGCGCCGCTGAAGTACAGACCGAACATGCCGCCGGCCTGAGTGGTCACGAACGGAATGCCAGCGGCATCGGCGCGCTGTTGCAGGCCATCGAGCAGGCGGCTGGTGTAGTCGCTCAGCTCGGCGTGGAAACCCGGACGACTGATCAGACGCAGCGTGGTCAGGCCAGCCGCCATCGCCAGCGGGTTACCCGACAACGTACCGGCCTGGTAGACCGGGCCCAGTGGCGCGATGTGTTCCATGATTTTGCGTTTGCCGCCGAAGCAGCCCACGGGCATGCCGCCACCGATGATCTTGCCGAAGGTGCTCAGGTCCGGTGTTACGCCGTAATAGGCTTGGGCACCGCCGAGGGCGACACGGAAACCGGTCATCACTTCGTCGAAAATCAGCACCACACCGTGCTTGTCGCACAGGGTCCGCAGACCTTCGAGGAAACCCGGTGCCGGCGGTACGCAGTTCATGTTGCCGGCCACCGGTTCGACGATGATGCACGCCACGTCCTGGCCGACTTCGGCAAGCATGGCTTCTACTGCGTCGATGTCGTTGAACGGCAGGGTCAGGGTGTGTTTGGCGAACGCCGCCGGTACACCGGCCGAGCTCGGTACGCCTTGGGTCAGGGCGCCGGAACCGGCCTTGACCAGCAGGCTGTCGGAGTGACCGTGGTAGCAGCCTTCGAATTTGATGATGCTGTCGCGACCGGTGAAACCACGGGCCAGACGGATCGCACTCATGGTCGCTTCGGTGCCGGAGCTGACCATGCGCACCATTTCCATCGACGGCACGATCGAGCAGACCAGGTCGGCCATCTCGGTTTCCATCGCGGTCGGGGCGCCGTAGGACAAGCCGTGCTCAAGCTGTTTGCGCACCGCATCCAGCACGTCCGGGTGGCTGTGGCCGAGAATCATCGGGCCCCAGGAACCGACGTAATCCACATAGCGCTTGTCGTCTTCGTCGGTGACGTAGGCGCCTTCGGCGTGTTTGAAGAACAACGGCGTGCCGCCAACGCTCTTGAACGCACGAACAGGCGAGTTCACGCCTCCGGGGATGTGTTTCTGGGCATTGGCAAACAGGGTTTCGGAACGAGACATTATTTGGCTCTCAAAATCAGGATTTGAACAATTCGTTAAAGGCGCGGGCGCGACGCGTCACTTCAGCCGTGCTCTCGGCGCCGAACAGGCCATGCACCACCGCCAGCAGATCGGCGCCGTGGGCCACCAGCGGGGCAGCGTTGTCCAGGGTGATGCCGCCGATCGCACAGATCGGCAGGTGCAGTTTGCTGCGGGCCTGATCAAGCAAGTCGAGGCTGCATGTCGGTGCGCCAGGCTTGGTGTTGGAATTGAAGAAGCGGCCGAAGGCGACGTAACTGGCGCCTTCCTTGGCGGCTTGTTCGGCGAGTTCGAGTTGCGCGTGGCAGGTCGAGCCGATGATCGCCTGGCGCCCGAGCAGTGCTCGCACCGGCATCAGTGGGCCATCAGTCTGGCCCAGGTGCACGCCGACATTCAGTCGCGCGGCCAGTTCGGCGTCGTCATTGATGATCAGCTGGGTCTTGTAGCGGTCGCACAGATCACGCAGGGCTTCGGCCTCGCGCAGGCGGCGGGCCTCGTCGCTGCTTTTGTCGCGGTATTGCAGCAGGGTGACGCCGCCTTCGAGCGCCGCCTCCACGTACGAAAGAAATTTACCGGCCAGTAGCTGGCTGTCGGTAATGGCGTACAGGCCACGTAGTTTCATCGGACAAGCCTCTGCGCTTTACGCATCGAAAGTTACGAACAGAAATCCAGCGGCAGGCGGCGGGGCACGAACTGGCCTTTGCCCAGCTGTTCCGCATCTCGCAGGGTGCGCCAAGTGTAGTCAAGCGCGCTCTGTACGGCACTGGCGAGGTGTTCACCCTGGGCCAGGCGACCGGCGAGGGCGCTGGCCAGCGTGCAACCGGAACCGTGATAACTGCCGGGCAGGCGCTGGCAGGTAAAGGTTTCGCGGCGACCGTCGCGGCTGTACAGGCGGTTGTGGATTTCGTGTTCGTCGCCATGGCCGCCGGTGATCAGCAGGTGTTTGACGAATGGCAGGAGTTTTTCCGCGCACTCGTCGGCGGTGCCTTCGGGCAGTTCGGCGAGGATGCGGGCTTCGGGAAGGTTAGGGGTGGCGATGATCGACAACGGCAGCAAGCGTTCGCGCATGGCGTAGCCGACTTCGTCCTTGCCCAGTCGTCCGCCACCGCCGGCACGCAGCACCGGGTCGCAGACCACTGGCAAATGCGGGTGCGCTGAAAGCAGTTCGACCACGGTGTCGACCATTTCCAGGGAACCGAGCATGCCCAGTTTGACGGCGGCGACTTCGGAGTCGTTGAGCACGGCATTGGCCTGGGCCAGTACCCACTCGCGATCGAGCACGCGGAAGTCAGTGACGTTGACTGTGTCTTGCACGGTCAGGGCGGTGACGGCCGGAGCCGCATGGCAACCCTGGGCAAGCAGGGCTTCGATATCTGCCTGCAAGCCGGCGCCACCACTAGGGTCGTGGCCGGAGAGACAGAGGACAACGGGGCGAGAGCTGTAGATATTCATGGTGCGCGAGCTTACCACCAAACATGTTTTTCGGGTGTTGCGACGTCCAGTCCGGCCGATACATTGTGGGCGAGGGGGCTTGCCCCCGTTGGGGTGCGAAGCGCCCCCTTTGCCTTCTGTCTGGAACACCGCGTCGGCAGATTTACGACTGCTTCGCAGCCGAACGGGGGCAAGCCCCCTCGCCACAGGTGTTCATCACTCGCCGGGACATTGTCGCATCCTGATCAAGCCAACAGCTCTAGCTCAATACATAGCGCTGGAACGCCCGTGCTAGAGCCTTTTTAGGAAAAAATTCAATGGTGTTCAATGGCCACTAACGGCTATGCTAGAGTGGATCCAAACCAATAACAGGTAATACCGGTTTTACGTCTACTCAAAAGGAATGGGGGGCTTCCTGACAGAACCGGACAGGCCACGCTGGGGCTTAAATGCGCTATTTGCTGATGTTGCTGTTGTGCTTGCCCCTCCTGGCGAGCGCCGTCGAGTTCGACGAGTTCACCCAGAGCCTTCCCCTGGGCCGAACGATGCAGGTTTATGAAGACCCGGGCGGTCAAGCGACCATTGCCGATGTCCGTGCGCAAGCCGCGGCCGGGCACTTCAAACCCCACGATAAAGCCACCCTCAACGCCGGCTATTCGCGTTCGGCGTTCTGGCTGAAAATCGACCTGCAATACCGTCCGACCAATCCGTCGGCGCAACGGACCTGGCTGCTGGAATTGGCCTATCCACCCCTCGATCACCTTGATTTGTACTTGCCCGATGCTGGCGGCGACTATCAATTGGTCCGACAGACGGGCGATGCGTTGCCGTTCGCCACTCGCGAAATTCGTCAGAACAACTATCTGTTCGGTCTGAGCTTTGCGCCCGGGCAGGCGCAAACCGTGTACCTGCGTCTGCAAAGCGAAGGCTCGATCCAGGCGCCCGTCACCTTGTGGTCGAGCACTGCTTACCTTGAAGAGCAGCCGGTGCGGCTTTATGTGCTGGGGCTGATTTACGGCGTGTTGCTGGGGATGCTGGTCTACAACCTGTTCATCTTCCTCAGTGTGCGCGATACCAGTTACCTCTATTACATCGTCTACATCGCCTCGTTCGGCTTGTATCAGCTGTCGGTGAACGGCGCGGCCGTGGAGTATTTCTGGCCGAACAATCCGTGGTGGGCCAATGCCGCGACGCCGTTCTTCATCGGCTGTTCAGGGTTGTTCGGCAGCCAGTTCGCCCGCAGCTTCCTGCGGACGGCCACCCACAGCCGCTGGCTGGACCGTGTGCTATTGGCGCTGATCGCGTTCAGTACGCTGGTGGTCGGGTTATCTCTGATGACCAGTTACGCCCTGGCCCTGCGTCTGGCGACGGCGTTGGCACTGGTCTTTACCGTAGTGATTTTCGCTGCCGGGGTTTTCGCCTGGTGGCGTGGCTTGAGGGTGGCGCGCTACTTCATCATTGCCTGGTCGGCATTTTTGCTCGGTGGCGTCGTCAACACGATGATGGTGTTGGGGTATTTGCCCAACGTGTTCCTCACCATGTACGCCAGCCAGATCGGCTCGGCGCTTGAAGTGGCGTTGCTGTCCCTGGCCCTGGCCGATCGTATCAACGCCATGCGCGAGCATCAGGCACAGACGTTGTTCGACGCCGGCCAGAAGCTTGAGGTGCTGAACCAGCAACTGGCTCACAGCAATAGGCTCAAGGACGAATTCCTCGCCACGTTGACCCACGAACTGCGCACGCCCATGAACGGTGTGATCGGTTCGCTGGAGCTGATGCAGACCGTCGAGATGAACCCAGAGCTGGAGCAGTATCAGCAAACGGCGGCAGGTTCGGCGCGGGACATGATGCGCATGGTCAACGGCATCCTCACCCTGACCGAATTGCAGGCCGGCAAGCTCAAGGTCTATCCGGACACGTTCAGCTTGCGCAGTATGGTCGAGTCTTTGCGCGGGCAGTTCGATGGCAATGCGTCGAGCAAGTCGCTGGACTTCAAGGTCGAGGTAGCACCCGGGTTGCCGGATCGTTTGTTCGGCGACAGCGGCAAGCTGGTGCAATGCCTGGAATGCTTGCTGGACAACGCAATCAAATTTACCCGAGTCGGTGGTCTGGCGCTGCGGGTGACGGGTAAACCGGCGGCGGAGCCCGGTCGGCTGGCGCTGTCTTTTGCGGTGATCGACACCGGCATCGGTTTTACCGATCTGGGGGAGGCGACGCTGTACCAGCGCTTCTTCCAGCTCGACGGCTCGATGACCCGTGAATATGGCGGTCTTGGCGTTGGCCTGGCGATCTGTCGGCAGTTGGTCGAATTGCTCGGGGGGCGCCTGAGCCACCGTTCCGAACCAGGCCGTGGAAGCCGCTTCCAGCTGGACGTCGAATTCGAGCTGTCGTTGGTGGAGCCTGCTCCCTCGATCACCCGGCAGACCACCGGCCTGCGCTTGCCCCAGGAGTGCACGGTATTGCTGGTCGATGACAACAGCATCAATCAATTGGTGATGCGCGGCATGTTGCTCAAGCTCGGGTTCCGGGTACGCACCGCTGACAATGGCCTTGCTGCGCTCGATCAATTGCAATGTGAAGCCGTTGACGCTGTATTGCTCGATTGCCAGTTGCCGCCAGCGGACAGCGCCTCCATCTGCCGCCGGATCCGTGCGTTGCCGGGTTGCGCCGAATTACCCGTGTTCATGATTGCCCTGAGTGCGGACCGAGTGCACTGCCCGAGCGACACCGTGGTCGACTACCTGAACAAACCGGTGAAATTCGAGGACTTGCAGGCCGCGCTCTATCGACGGGTGCTCTGTTCTGGACAAGGCGAAAGCGCCGACATTTAGGCAGATATGCCACTTTGTTCGGCCTCGGGGCGGTGCTTAACTGAAGCCCTTGGCTGACCAAAGGAGTCCCGTCATGAACCTGCATCAGTTCGCCGAAACCCACGAAGTCACCAACCAGCCACCGTCGCTGGATGGCATCAACCTCTATCGCATCGACCTGCCTTTGCAGGAATGGTCGCGACGGTTCGATGCCGGTTGGGCCGAGTCGCGGATCGACGCTTACGGCGCATTGGCCGGCGGGCCGCTGATGGAGGCCGGGTTTGCGGCCAATCAAAACAAACCCGTGTTCGTCAGCCATGACCGTTACGGCCATCGCATCGACCTGGTGGAGTTTCACCCGGCTTATCACCAGTTGATGCACACGGCGGTGGAGCATGGCCTGACAGGGTTGCCCTGGACCAATCCGCAACCGGGCGCTCATGTGGCTCGCGCGTCCATGACGTATTTGCACAGTCAGGCAGAGGCCGGTAGCGGTTGCCCGTTGACCATGACTTTCGCCAGCGTCCCGGCGATGCGCCTGCAACCGGATCTGGCCCGGCAATGGCTGCCGAAAATCCTCGCCACCGAGTACGACCCGCGCAATGTCGGCATGGCCCATAAGGCCGGAGTCACCATCGGCATGGCGATGACCGAGAAACAGGGCGGCACCGATGTGCGGGCCAACACCACCAAGGCGTTTCCGGTGGGGGGCGGTGGGCCGGGCCAGGCGTATGAACTGGTGGGCCACAAGTGGTTCTGCTCGGCGCCAATGTGTGACGCCTTCCTGACCCTGGCCCAGACCGACAAAGGGCTGACCTGTTTCCTGCTGCCGCGTCATCGTCCGGATGACACGCGCAATCAGTTCTACATACAGCGGCTGAAAAACAAACTCGGCAACTGGTCCAACGCCTCCAGCGAGGTGGAGTTCCGTGGCGCCCTGGCCTGGATGGTCGGCGAAGAGGGCCGGGGCGTTCCAACCATTATCGAAATGGTCGCCATGACCCGTTTCGATTGCATGGTCGGCTCCAGCGCGCTGATGCGCCAGGCCCTGACCCAGGCCAGCCATCACTGCGCCCACCGCAAGGTCGGTGGCAAGTTGCTCAGCGAACAACCCTTGATGCAAAACGTGCTGGCCGACCTGGCCCTGGAAAGCGAAGCCGCCCTGGCGTTGAGCCTGCGCATGGGGCGAGCGCTGGATCATCTGGATGACGACCACGAAGCGAAATTCGCTCGATTGGTGACGGCAGTGGGCAAGTACTGGATCTGCAAACGCGCGCCCGCGATGATCAACGAAGCGGCCGAATGCATGGGCGGCGCCGGTTACGTCGAAGAAAGCATCTTGCCGCGACTGTACCGTGAGGCACCGGTCAACTCGACGTGGGAAGGTTCCGGCAACGTGCAATGTCTCGACGTGTTGCGCGCGTTGTCGAAAGAACCGGGCGTGCTCGATGTGCTGTTCAACGAGTTGGGCGATGGCCATGGCGACAAACGCCTGGCCGCACACATCGGCCAGTTGCAGAAGGCGTTCAAGGACACCGACGACATTCAATACCGCGCCCGCCAGCTCACCGAAGACATCGCCTTGGGGCTTCAGGCCAGGCTGTTGCTGGAGGCGGGTAATGCGGCGGTCAGTGATGCGTTCATCGCCAGCCGCCTCGGTTCGGCCGGTCGGGTGTATGGAACGTTGCCACGTGGGCTGGATGTGGAAGCGATTGTGGCCCGCTCGACACCGCAGGGCTTCTGAAGGGCGAAAAGATCGCAGCCTTCGGCAGCCTCTTACAGGTGTACGACGACCCTCTGTAGGAGTTGCCGAAGGCTACGATCTTTTTTCACTGTTCCCGTGAAGCGATGATGCAGGCAAGATGAAGGTCTGCAAGTCAGAACACAGGAAGCTGATCGTGACCGAAGCGTTTATTGTCGTTCAAACCGCCGAGCAAGCCGTTGATCGGCTTGCTGTCTTGCACGAGCGTGCAACCACAGCGCTGAATCAAGCGCTCAAGCGTTATCTCAAGGATCGCGTCGAGCCGGACGCTGAACAGCGTGCCCTGTTTCGTTATCCCGAGTTGCGTCTGACCTACCTCTGCCAGGGCGAAGTCCCACAGACCACTCGCGCCTATGCCAAGGTTCAATTGCCGGGGACCTACAGCGTCACCGTCACTCATCCGGCAGCCTTTCGCAAATACCTGCTGGAGCAACTCGTTCCGTTGATGCACGACTTCACCGTGACCGTGGAAGTCGGCGTCAGCCAGCAAAACATTCCTTATCCGTATGTGGTCGAGCAGGGCGATGAACTGGCCGGCTCTGGCGTTACGGCGGCGGTACTGGCGCGGGTGTTCCCGAGTACGGATCTGTCGGCCGCCACCGATGGCATCGCTGATGGCTTGTACGATTGGGAAAACACCGATCCGCTGCCATTGGCCCTGTTCGATGCCGCGCGGGTGGACTTCTCCCTGCGCCGACTGGTGCACTACACCGGCAGCGACTGGCGGCATGTGCAGCCGTGGATTCTGCTGACCAACTACCACCGCTACGTCGACCAGTTCATCGTTCATGGCCTGGAACAACTGCGCAAAGACCCGCGTTTTGTACGCATGGTGTTGCCGGGCAACGTGATCATCGAAAAGGGCATGGACCACGGCGAAGCCTCGGCGATTGCCGCTGGCGTGGTCTGGCATCGTTACCAGATGCCGGCCTATCACCTGATCGCCAGCGACGGCCATGGCGTGACCCTGGTGAACATCGGCGTCGGCCCGTCCAACGCCAAGAACATCACCGACCATTTGGCCGTGCTGCGTCCGCATTGCTGGCTGATGATCGGCCACTGCGGCGGCTTGCGTCAGTCGCAGACCATTGGCGATTACGTGCTGGCACACGCTTACATGCGTCGCGACGGGATTCTCGACCGGGTGGTGCCACCGAACATTCCGATTCCGGCCTTGGCCGAAGTGCAGTTGGCGTTGCAGCAAGCGGCGGCCAACATCACCGGTGAGAAGGGCGACGAACTGAAGAAACGCCTGCGTACCGGCACCGTGTTGACCTACGACGACCGTAACTGGGAGCTGCGCTGGGCGCAGGAGCGTCCGCTGATCAACCTGTCCCGCGCCGTGGCGGTGGACATGGAAAGCGGCACGATTGCGGCCCAGGGTTATCGCTTGCGGGTGCCCTATGGCACGTTGCTCTGTGTGTCGGATAAACCGCTGCACAGCGAAATTAAACTGCCGGGGTCGGCCAACGCGTTCTATGAGCGCGCGGTCAGCCAGCACTTGAAGATCGGCATCGAGGCGGTGGATCTGTTGCGCACCGAGCTCAACTCGCTGCACTCACGCAAACTGCGCAGCTTCGACGAGCCGCCGTTCCGCTGATTGTTCTCATGGTCATTTGACGGTTGGGGCACTAGCATTAGCAGCCCTGACCGTTAGATGTTCTTCTCGCCATGTCCCGTCCTCAACGTCCCGTTTCCCGCCGCCCTGGCGTGAAGCCTGTGTCATCTTCTTCCGCCCCGCGCCGTATCGCCAAAGCGCCCCCGGCCGAGCCGAAGCTGATTCTGTTCAACAAACCTTTCGATGTGCTGACGCAATTCAGCGACGGCGAAGGGCGGGCGACGCTCAAGGACTTTATCGAGATTCCGGGGATTTACCCGGCAGGACGGCTGGACCGCGACAGCGAAGGCTTGTTGCTGCTGACCAACGACGGCCAGCTGCAGGCGCGGATTGCCGACCCGAAACACAAATTGGCCAAGACTTACTGGGTGCAAGTGGAAGGCGAGCCAACCGCCGAGCAGTTGCAGCGCTTGCGCGAGGGCGTCGAGCTGAACGATGGTATGACCTTGCCGGCCGAAGCGCGACAACTGGATGAGCCGCAACTGTGGCCACGCAACCCGCCGGTGCGCTTTCGCAAAAGCGTGCCGACGAGTTGGCTGGAATTGGTGATTCGCGAGGGGCGCAACCGTCAGGTGCGGCGCATGACCGCGGCGGTCGGCTTGCCGACGTTGCGCCTGGTGCGGGTCAAAATCGGTGACTGGTCGATCGAAGGGCTCGATCAGGGACAGTGGAAGGAAGTGCCGGCGCGTTTATAGCGTGCCGGATTCGATCAGGCCGATGACCACGCTTTTGATCACGAATGCGGCCACACCCAACCCCAGCACAAAGAACAGAATGAACGAGCCGAAGCGTCCGGCTTTGGATTTTTTTGCCAGATCCCAGACGATGAAACCCATGAAAATGATCAGGATGCTGACCAGGCCAGTCATCATCCACTCTTCGAAAACAGCAGGATCCATTGAACATCTCCAGCGCGGGCGGGGCTAAAAAGGCGGGAGGAGTATACGCCAAGGGGGATTGGCGGGGTATTGACCTGCGTCGGATTGTGGCGAGGGAGCTTGCTCCCGCTGGGGCGCGAAGCGGCTCCAAAATCAGCGACCGGGTTTAATCTGGCACACTGCGTTCACTGGTTTTGCGACTGCTTCGCAGCCGAGCGGGAGCAAGCTCCCTCGCCACAAAGCATTCTCAGCTGCGCAAATGAGTTAAAGGCAACTCCGTGCTGTTAAGCACCTGGTTCAACACGAAACTCGACCGTACACTCGTCACCCCTTCAATCCGGGTCAGATGCCCCAGCAGCAGCTTCTGATAGTGATCCATGTCCGGCACCACCACCTTGAGCTGATAATCCGCATCCATCCCGGTCACCAGGCTGCATTCCAGCACTTGCGGTAATGTGCGAATGGCGGCTTCGAAGTTCTCGAAACGCTCGGGTGTATGGCGGTCCATGCCGATCAGCACGTAGGCGGTCAGGCTCAGGCCGAGCATCTTGCGGTCCAGCAAGGCGACCTGGCGGGAGATGTAGCCGTCGTCTTCCAGTTGCTTGACCCGCCGCGAGCAAGGCGAAGGCGACAGGCCGATGCGTTCGGCCAGCTCCTGATTGGAGATGCGCGCGTCGCGCTGTAATTCCGCCAAAATACTCAGGTCGTATCGGTCGAGTTTGCTCATCAATCAGGCCTTTGTCATAACTATTGCGGCAGATTATCTATCCTGAGTTAAAAATTGCGCAAGTGATGTTTATTTGAGCAATCTTCGCAATCCTCTGTCGGTGCTCCGGGCCTATTCTTATCACCAGAATCACTGCTCGGACAAACAGTCCAGTGCGGCTCGCCCAATCAGGCCAGCTGCGGTCGCCACCCCCACCGGGGATGCGTCGGCCCCCGAGCTACACACTGTCCAGAAGACGGCGTGAGGTGAGCCGACGTCATAAGCGTCGAGCACGGACGAAGTTCTCAAAGGGAGGCCGACGGGTCTCCCTTTTTTCTTGCCCGCAATTTGGCATGCCCTTAATAAAAAGCCGCTCAATAAAAAAGTTACGTGACTGATAACCTGTTGCAGAACCGGCCTGCGCTTTCCCAGTCTTACGTACAGGCCCTAACCCGCCGTGAGGAAAAGCATGAAATCGCGCATCTGGCGTTTGGCCGGTGTTGGTTTGCTGTGTGTAAGTGTCACTGCACAATCGCTTGCCGATGAACCACAGAACCGCGGCCCCGATGGCGGGCAGCGTGGGCCTGATCATCGGGGCAATGAACAGGGCCAGGGCCGTGGCGGCAGCAATCAGCCACGCCCGCAGAGCACCGAAATCATTCGTGGCGACAACAGCCGCCAATTCGAGCGCCACGACCAGAATCAGGGTGGCCAGTGGCAGAACCGGGCGCCGCACGAGTCCAACAATCAGGGCGGCCAGTGGCAGAACCGTACGCCGCACGACTCCAGCGTTCAGGGTGGCCAGTGGCAGAACCGTCCGCTACACGATCCAAACGTTCAGGAGCGAGCGCCGCAACAACCGAGTAATAATCTGCCAATCCAGAGTCGGCCCGATACCGTGCGCCAGACCCAGGAACCGCGGCGTGGCTACTATCAGGACGAACCGTGGCGTAACAATCACAACCAGCCATGGCAGACCGGGGGGCGGGAGCCGCGTCACGATGACCGTCGCTGGCCCGGTCGTCCGGAGGGGCACGGCACAGGCTGGGGCCCCGGCCCGCAGTATCGTCCTGGGTACGTGATCGACCGCTTCCCGGAGGAGCGTCACTTCCGCGTGCCGTATCGTGGCCAGGATTATTTCTATTCCGGTGGCTACTGGTATCGCCCGCAAGGCCCGCGTTATGTGGTGGTTCAGCCGCCTCGCGGGATTCGCGTCAGCTACTTGCCCGATTACGCCCGTGAAGTGTGGATCGGCGGCACGCTGTTGTTCCTGGCGGCCGGCGCATATTACGCCTATCAGGAGAGCACTCAGGATTACGTCGTGGTCGACCCTCCTGTGCAGCCGCCACCGGTGAGCAATGGTTATGACGTGGTGGCGTACCCAGCCAACGGCCAGTCGCCGGAGGAAGTCAGCCGGGACGCTTATGAATGTTATCGCTGGGCCGTGCAACAGAGCGGTTTCGATCCACGTACTGCCACCTACCGACCGGATCCGTCGGTGGTGCAAGTTTACCGACAGGCCCAGGGCAACTGCCTGAGCAGTCGCGGTTATCAGGTGAGTTACTGAGCCCTGGCGGCCTTCACCACTTCCTGCGGGTCGGCGTGCACCAGCACTTCGGCTCGCGGGTAGACGGCATGAATCGCATCGGCGGCTTGATCGCTGATGCCGTGGGCGACTGACAGGGTCAAGTCTCCCGGCAATTCCAGATGCAATTGCACGAACCACTGGTTGCCGGAAATCCGCGTGCGCAAGTCGTGGGCACCCAGAACGCCGGGTACGCTGCAGGCCAGTTCGAGCATGTGCTGGCTGACATCGGTCGGCAATTCTTCATCCATCAGCACTGCAAAACTTTCCCGGGCGATCTGGATCGCGCTCCAGAGGATGTAAGCAGCGATCCCCAGGCCGAACCACGGGTCGACTTGCTGCCAGCCAAACCCTGCCAGCACCAGCGCTACGAGAATGCCGCCATTGAGCAGCAGGTCCGAACGGTAATGCAAGGAGTCGGCGCTCACCGCGTTGGAGCCGGTAGCCTTGATTACCCGGTGCTGCAACATCAGCAGGGCCACGGTCAGGACGAGGGAGAACACAATCACCCCGATACTGAGCCACGCTGCGCCTATCGGTTCCGGATGTTTCAACCGTTCGATCGCCTGCAGGGAAATCAGCACGGCACTGCCACCAATGAACAGCGCCTGAGCCATGCCCGCCAGTGATTCGGCTTTGCCGTGCCCATATCGATGATCATCGTCGGCCGGGCGCAAGGCGTAATGCACGGCCATCAGGTTGAGCAGCGAGCTAATGCCGTCGAGTGCCGAGTCGGTTAACCCGGCGAGCATGCTCACCGAGCCGCTCAGCCACCAGGCGATGGCTTTGGCGATGATCAATATGCACGCGACCGCCACCGAGGCGCGCGTCGCCAGCCGCAGCAGGCGGGCGTGGTCGGTAGGGGTCGTCATCAGTGCTGTGGTTCCTTCAAATGCACGAATTATGCAGCCGGTTGCAGGCCGAACATAGCCAGTTGCTGGGCGCTGCCCTTGTGCTGGATCAGACGCGGATCGTCCAGCGGGAAGCTGCGGCCCAGTTCACTTTCGAGAATAGTCTGCAACTTGTGGTTATCGACCTTGCCGTCGGCGCCGATGGCTTCCTTGAGTTTTTCCGGCGCCACCTGGGCGGTCCGGTCGGGCTCGAAGTAAATGGCACCCGTGGTGAAGTCCACTGCAAAGGCGATCAGGCCGGGGATGATATAGAACAGCAGGCCCACTGCATCCAGCGCGGCAATGGCCGGGTCAATCTTGCCGTCAATCTGGCCGCGACGATCCGGGTAGAAAATCGAACCGCAGGCGGTCATTTGGGTCAGCAAGGACGCGATCAATACACCGCCGATCAAGCGAAAGGGAGCACGCATATGAAATCTCCTGGGTTATCTGGAAACGAAGCATCGTCGATATGAATTAGGACCGCGCTGAACGCCGTTATACTCGGCCCTCTGTTTGGGAGCCAGCATGATTTCTTTGCCAATTGATGAAGTTTTACCCGCCCTGCGTGAAGCCCTCGCTACACGCCACGAAGCCGTGCTCGAAGCACCGCCCGGTGCCGGTAAAACCACCCGGGTGCCGTTGGCCTTGCTCGATGAGCCGTGGCTGGCCGGGCAGACCATTCTAATGCTCGAACCGCGCCGGTTGGCAGCGCGGGCGGCGGCGGAGCGCTTGGCCAGTGAATTGGGCGAGAAGGTCGGCGAAACCGTGGGTTATCGCATTCGTCTTGACAGCAAGGTCGGCCCCAATACCCGCATCGAAGTGGTCACCGAAGGCATCCTCACCCGGCGCCTGCAGGATGACCCGGCGCTGGAAGGCGTGGGGTTGCTGATTTTCGATGAATTCCACGAGCGCAGCCTCGATGCCGACCTGGCGCTGGCCCTGAGCCTGAATGGCCGGGAGCTGTTCCGCGACGATCAACCGCTGAAGATCCTCTTGATGTCGGCAACCCTGGAAGGCGAACGCCTGGCCGGATTGCTGGATGACGCGCCAATCCTGCGCAGCGAAGGTCGCATGTACCCGGCGGCGATGCGCTGGGGCCGGCCGTTTCAGCCCGGTGAGTTCATCGAGCCAAAGGTGGTGCAGACCATCCTCGACGCGCTGAACGATGAAACCGGCAGCCTGCTGGTGTTCCTGCCGGGGCAGGCGGAGATTCGGCGGGTGCATCAACAATTGGCCGATGCCTTGGGCGAGGGCACGCCGGTGTTGCTGTGCCCGCTGCACGGCGAACTGGACCTGGCGGCGCAGCGGGCGGCGATTGATCCGGCGCCTGCGGGCAAGCGCAAAGTGGTGCTGGCCACCAACATCGCTGAAACCAGCCTGACCATCGACGGTGTGCGCGTGGTGATCGATGCCGGGTTGGCGCGCGTGCCGCGCTTCGACCCCGGCAGCGGCATGACTCGCCTGGATACCCAACGGATCTCCAAAGCCAGTGCAACGCAGCGTGCAGGCCGGGCCGGGCGTTTGGAGCCCGGTGTGTGTTATCGCTTGTGGTCGCAGGATCAGCACGAGCAACTGGCGGCTTACGCCAGTGCGGAAATCCTCTCGGCGGACCTTGCCGGGCTGGCCTTGCAACTCGGTCGTTGGGGCGTGACGCCGGGGCAGTTGGTTTGGCTGGATGTTCCTCCGGCAGCGGCTTATGCACAGGCCCAGGATCTGCTTGAGCGTTTGGGAGCGCTGGAGGGAGAAGCGCTGACCCGTCATGGTCAGGCCATGGCCGAACTGCCGGCCCATCCACGAATCGCCCATTTGCTGTTGCGTGGCCAGGCGCTCGGCCTGGCCGACATGGCCTGCGATGTCGCGGCGCTGCTTGGTGAGCGCGATATCTTGCGTGGTGCTGGCGCGGACCTGCACAGCCGACTGGTGCTGTTATCCGGTGAAGAACGGGCCGCTCGCGGTGCGCAGGGTGGTGTTCAGCGGGCCCGACAACTGGCGCGGCAGTATCGCAGTTATTTGCGCGGCAAAGCGTCGGAGCCGGTCAGCGACCCCGAACATCCGCGTTGGCTCGGTGCGCTGCTGGCATTGGCTTATCCCGATCGGGTCGCCCAACAGCGGCGGGCCGGTGGCGCGGAGTATCGCCTGGCCAACGGTCGTGCGGCGTTGTTTGCCGAGGCGGACAGCCTGATGAAGCAACCGTGGCTGGTGATCGCCGATCTGGGCAGTCGTCAGGGCCAGCGTGAAGAACGGATTTATCTGGCGACGGATTTTGATCCGGCGCTGTTTGATTCGGTGCTGGCCGAACAGGTGCGGTGTGTCGATCAATTGGATTGGGATGAGCGCGAAGGTGTGCTGCGGGCCGAGCGTCAGCGCAAGGTCGGCGAGTTGATCCTCAGCCGCGAACCGCTGACCGGGCTCGATGAAAGTGCTCGCAGTCAGGCGTTGGTGAATCTGGTGCGGCGCAAAGGTCTGGAGCTGTTGCCCTGGACCCCGGAGCTGCGTCAGTGGCAGGCGCGGGTGGCGTTGTTGCGGCAGTTGGATCTCGCGGGTAAAGGCGAGAGCGAATGGCCGGATGTCAGCGACGCAACATTGCTCAAAAGCCTCGAACACTGGCTGATGCCCTATCTGGGGAAAGTCTCGCGGCTCAGTCACTTCGCCAATCTGGACCTGTCGAGCATCGTTCACAACCTGCTGCCGTGGCCGTTGCCGCAACGGCTGGATGAGCTGGCGCCGCATCATTTGAGCGTGCCGTCGGGTTCATCGATTCGTCTGGATTACAGTGAACAGCCACCGATTCTGGCGGTGCGGTTGCAGGAGTTGTTCGGCTTGGCCGAGACTCCGCGGATTGCCGGCGGCCGGCAAGTGGTGAAACTGCATCTGTTGTCCCCGGCGCGGCGGCCAGTGCAGGTGACGCAGGACCTGGCGAACTTCTGGCGCAGCACCTATGCCGAGGTGAAGAAGGATTTGAAGGGGCGGTATCCGAAGCACTACTGGCCGGATGATCCGCTGGTGGCCGAGGCGACGGCGCGGGTTAAGCCTCGTAAGTAGGGCACGGATTTTTGTGGCGAGGGAGCTTGCTCCCGTTGGGCTGCAAAGCAGCCCCAAATTCTGTCACATCATTTTTCAGGTGCGTGGTGTCAATCGGTTTACGACTGCTGCGCAGTCGAGCGGGAGCAAGCTCCCTCGCCACAGGTGTTTTATGGCGCGGCCGGCAACAGAAACCGCGCAATCACCGGCAAATGATCGGAAATGCGCAACGTATCGTCCTGCCGCACCCGCGCTTCGACCCGTTTGATGCGCGGGCTGTAAAACAGGTAGTCGACGGTCCGGTCCGGCCCGTTCAAGCCGGGATCATTCGGGTAATGGGTCAACCATTGTGCCCGGTCGATACCGCTGGCTTCGTTGTTGGTGGGGATCATCGGGTATTTGTCCCACAGCACATGCAGCGCGCTGTCGGCAGAGTAGGGCGTGCGTTGCTCGGCGGGCAGGCGTTGATACTGGCCCAGCGGCAACAGGTTGAAATCTCCACCGATCAACCACGGCGTGCCTTGGCTTTCGAACTTGTCGAGCACCTTGGCCACGGCGGTCACCTGGGATTGCAAGGTATCGTCGAGCTGGCTGGTGCGGTCCAGATGGGTGTTGAGCACGGCCATCTGGCCACCGTCGTTCAATGCCAGGTACGTGACCAGCAAGGCGTCTTTCGGCTTGAACTGACGGCTGATGACATTGGCCGGCGCGACCGGCAATTGCAGGCGTTCGGCGTGTTCGATTCGGTAGCGGCTCAGGGTCGCCAATTGCCGGCCAACGCTGCCGAAAATATGCGGTTCAGGTACGAAGTCGGCTTTCCAGTCGAAGGCCTGAGTGGTGCACGGATACAGGTCGGTGACCCGATCCTGAAGTAATTTGAACTGGTTCTGGTAGTCGCTGGCCTTGGCGCCTTCATCGAGTTCCTGCAACAGCACGATGTCCGGTTGCTCGTCGCGAATCACCCGCGCCACTTCGTCGAGGCTGAAGGCCATGTCTTCAGGTGTAGGGGATTCGTCGTCTCCTGCGGCCAGGTCGTTCCAGAACACGTAGCGCTTGCCGGCCAGATACTGGACGTTCCAGGTCATCACCTTCAGCGCCTGGCCGGGCACCAGCGTCGGCGCCTGGGCGTTGCAACTGACCGGCAGCGCTTCCTTGGCGTCGGGGCGCCAGGTCAGGCTGTAGATCAGCATTGCAATCAGGCTGATGGCGATCAGCAGGCCCAGCAGGGTGTAGCGCAGTAGACGGGGCATAGCTCGGCTTATCGCGTTACAAGATTGACCCCGAGCATAACCGAGAGCAGCGCCAAAGCCCAAGGGTAGAGCGGTCAGAGCCGCTCATCAGATTTCTCGGGTGCATCGGCGATCAGCATGAACAAACGGAACAGCACCACGCTGGTGAACAGCTGCAGGAAGCTGTGGGCGCTGTCGATCAGCAGCGAGATCACCGGGTTCTGCGGGTCAGGGTAAACCGCCAGCGTCGCTCCCTTGAGCACCCACAGCGGGCCCATCACGCACAGAATGCACACCAGAATGCGTATGAAATGCCCGCGGGTCATGCGCAGGCTTTCCTTCATCGCCGCCAGCGGTGCCAGGCCGCGCAGCACCAACAGGTACTCGCCGAACGCCAGCGTCACCATCAGCCAGATGCCCGGCAGGAAATACAGCGACAGGCCGATCAGGATCAGCAGGGTATTAAGGGCGGTCAGCACGGCGAAGCGCGGCCACAGGGTCGCCGCGGCTGCCAACAGGTCGCGGGTACGCGGCGATTCTCCTCGGCTGCGGGCATCGAGAAACAGGATCAGCGCGGCGGTGTACAGCGGATACACCAGCAAGCCGACAATTACACTGATGCCGGCGAAACTGTCCGGCCCGGTGGAGCGGTCGACCACTTGTTGCAGCAGCGCCTCGACAATCACCAGCGGCAGGCATAGCTGCACGATCTGGCCCAGATTGCGCTTGAAAAAATACAGAGAGTCACGCAGTACATCGAACGAATTCATCAGTCGGTATCGCAGGTTGAAAGCAGTGCCTCACTTTAACCGATCAACCCCTTCGGGGCACAAACGTAAACGTTCGGTAAAGGTCATTGAAACATCCTGTATCAGCCCCATTACTGGTGAGCACCTTATCCACTGTGGGTGAGGGCACTGATATTCCCGGCAATCTACGAGGTCGCCATGAACAGCGAAGAACAAACCCTGATCGATGGACTGTTTTCCCGGCTGCAACAGGCCGAAACGGACTCAGCCCCGCGCGACGCCCAGGCCGAGACGCGGATCAAGGAACACCTGACTCGCCAGCCAGCGGCGGGCTATTTCATGACCCAGGCGATTCTGGTGCAAGAGGCAGCCATCAAGAGCCTCGACGAACAGAACAAGCAACTCACCCAGCAAGTGCAGCAATTGCAGGCCGAACTGCAACAGGCCAAGGCGCAGACAGCGGCGCCGGCGCCAAGCGGCGGCTTTTTGTCGAGCATTTTCGGCGGCGCTTCCCGTGATCCGCAGCCTGCGCCGACTCAAAGCGCAGCCCCCTCGAATGGCGGCTGGCGTGAACCAGGACGGCCGTCGTTCAACTCGCAGCCGCAGCAAAACTTCGGTGCACCGCCTGCTCAGCAGAGTTTCGGAGCGCCGCCTCAACAGAATTACGCACCGCAACAGCCTGTCGGCAGCGGTTTCCTCGGCGGTGCATTGAAAACGGCAGCGGGTGTGGCCGGTGGCGTGATGCTGGCGCAAGGCATCAGCAGCCTGTTCCATCACAATCAGCAGCCGGAAGTGGTTGAAGTCATCAAGGAAGAACCGGCCAAGGTCAACGATCAGAGCGATAGCAGCGGTTGGGGCAATGATCAGCGCGTGGCTGACAACTCCAGCGATCAGGGCGGTTTCACCGACGCGGATTACGATGATGACAGTTCATCGTTCTTCGGTGGCGATGACGACGACTCCTTCATCTGACACATCTGTGGCGAGGGAGCTTGCTCCCGCTGGACTGCGTAGCAGGCCCCTTGGGTTTCAAAGCAAGGGGGCCGCTTCGCACCCTAGCGGGACGCTGCGGCGTTCCGACAAGCTCCCTCGCCACACGGCCGATTATTCGCGGAACAATCCTTCTGGCTGGCATACTGGGCGACTTTTCGGGCCTGGAGCCTGATCCAGCCCGCGCGCCTGTGCGCCACGACCCCGCGCGCCAACGCGCAGAGAGGATGTACGGTGAAAAAAATCGCAGTGTTCGCCGATGTCCAGAACCTCTACTACACCGTGCGTCAGGCCTATGGTTGCCACTTCAACTACGCCGCTTTGTGGGCTGACGTCAGCAAGCAGGGGCAGATCGTCGAGGCCTATGCCTATGCGATCGATCGTGGCGACAGCAAACAGCAGCAGTTCCAGCAGATCCTGCGCAACCTCGGCTTCGTCGTGAAGCTCAAGCCCTACATCCAGCGCAGCGACGGTTCGGCCAAAGGCGACTGGGACGTTGGCATCACCCTCGACATCATGGACGCCGCCGACCATGTCGACGAAGTGGTGTTGGCCTCTGGCGACGGCGATTTCGACATGCTGCTGGAGCGCATCATCGCCAAGCACGGCGTGCAGGCGGTGGCCTACGGCGTGCCGGGCCTGACGGCCAACTCGCTGATCCGCGCCGCCAGTCGTTACGTACCGATCGAAGGCGCGTTGCTGCTCAAGAATTGATTTTTACGGAGTTGAAACAGGTTTGGAACGCATAGCAGTCATCGACTTTGAAACCACCGGGATCTCCCCGAGCAGCAGCTGCCGGGCCACGGAAATTGCCGTGGTGATTCTTGAACAGGGGCGCATCGTCGAGCGTTACCAAAGCCTGATGAATGCCGGCGTGCGGGTGCCGGCGTTCATCGAACAACTGACCGGCATCAGCAACGCCATGCTGCGCACCGCACCCTCGGCCGAGCAGGTGATGAACGAGGTCAACGAATTCGTCGGCATCACGCCGCTGCTGGCGCACAACGCTGCGTTCGACCAGAAGTTCTGGGACTACGAGCTTGGGCGAATCAAACGTACACGCTTGCAGAACTTTGCCTGCTCGCTGTTACTCGCCCGCCGCCTGATGCCCGCTGCGCCGAACCACAAACTCGGCACCCTCACCACCTTCGCCAGCCTGCCCAATACCGGCAAGGCTCACCGGGCCATGGCCGATGCGGAAATGGCCGCCAACCTGACCGCGCATCTGGCGCAAGAGTTGCGGCAAAAGCACGGGTTGCGCGAGTTGTCCCATGATCTGCTGTGCAGCCTGCAGAAAGTGCCGGCGGCGAAGATCAATGAGCATTTGAAGCGGTATCGCGGGTTTTAAGGTCTTGTAGTGTTTCTACTGGCCTCTTCGCGGGCAAGCCTCGCTCCTACGGATTTATGGGCGCCCCGACATTGGGGTCGCCTCAAAAACCGTAGGAGCGAGGCTTGCCCGCGAAGGCGTCAGTCGCCTCACTATTTCCCCTCCAGTTGACCCAACGGCACGCGTTTTTCGATGGCGCTCGATAACACAATCGAGGTCTTGCTGAACCCGAACGTGGCGATCCGGTTGATCAACTCTTCCAGCTCCGGCATCGAGCCCACCGCCGCTTGCATGATCACGCAGGGGTCGCCGGTGACGCGATGGCATTCGGTGAGCTGTGGGATTTTGATCAGTTCGTCGTAGGTTTTCTGATTACCGTGCTGGTTCAGGCGCAGTTCGATGACGCACTGGATCGGCAGGCCGATTTTGGACAGGTCGACTTTCGCCTGGTAACCAGTGATCACCCCGCAAGCTTCAAGTTTGGCAACGCGTTCGGCCACCGCCGGAGCGGACAGGTTCACCTTGCGCGCCAGATCGGCGTAGGACGCACGACCGTTTTCCAACAGGGCGCTGAGGAGCATGCGGTCGTATTTGTCCATCGTGGCCTACCTGAAAAATGACTGACTTTCGAAAGCACGGTTTATAGCGTCGAACTCCGTGTTTTGAAAAGTGTACCGGCGCTATAAACAGGTTTTGTAGCTTATTTTCCGCTGTTGGCCTTTCTAGAATAGCGGCTCTCCTTGTCTTGTTCATCGAGCTGCCCATGTCTGGTCTACGCCGTTTTTCCTTACCGCTGATCGCTGCTTTTTTCGCGTTGTACGTGATTTGGGGGTCGACCTACCTGGTGATTCGCATTGGCGTGCAGTACTGGCCGCCGTTGCTGCTCGCCGGTATCCGCTTCGTGCTCGCCGGGACGTTGATGTACGCGTACCTGCGCTGGCGCGGGGCGCCGGCGCCGACCTGGGCACAGTGGAAAGCGGCGGGGATCATCGGGATTTTGCTGCTGACGTGCGGTAACGGTGCGGTGAGCGTCGCCGAACACACGGGCGTGGCCTCTGGCGTGGCCGCGTTGGCGGTGGCGACGGTGCCGCTGTTTACCTTGTTGTGCGGATATTTCTGGGGCGCGCGTAATACCCGTCTCGAATGGGCCGGGATTGTGCTTGGGCTGATCGGTATTGCCATGCTCAACCTCGGTTCCAACCTGCAGTCGAGCCCGTTGGGCGCGGCGTTGCTGGTGTTCGCGGCGGCGTCCTGGGCCTTCGGCTCGGTGTGGAGCAAACATTTGCCGTTGCCTCAGGGCGCGATGGCCAGTGCTGTGGAGATGCTGGTGGGTGGCGTGGTGTTGCTGATCGGCAGCGCGGTGAGTGGCGAGCGTCTGGAAAGTCTGCCGCCGATCGAAGGTTGGGCGGCGCTGGCGTACCTGACCCTCTTCGGTTCGATCATCGCCTTCAACGCCTACATGTACCTGTTGAAACACGTGCGGCCGGCAGCGGCCACCAGCTATGCCTACGTCAACCCGGCGGTGGCGGTGTTGCTGGGGATCGTGTTTGTCGGCGAGACCATCGGTATCGAAGAAGCGCTGGCGATGGCGGTGATCATCAGTGCGGTGGTGTTGATCGGGTTGCCACAGTGGCGCCGTGGCACAGATCGGCCTGCCCCTGCCGTAGCGGTGCCGACAGAATCCCGCGCGAATTAGGGTAAACTGCGCGCCATTGCACACTTGTTTCGCACAATCGCGCTGAATTTTCCTACGGTACTCCCATGACTTTCGCCACCCTTGGCCTGATCGAACCCTTGCTGCGCGCCCTCGAGACGCTCGGCTACCAGACCCCGACGCCGGTTCAGGCGCAAGCGATTCCGGCGGTGCTGGCCGGTCGCGACCTGATGGCCGCGGCCCAGACCGGCACCGGCAAAACCGCCGGTTTCGCCTTGCCGCTGCTGCAATTGCTGGCCATGGAAGGGCCGAAAGTCAGCGCCAACTCCGTGCGCGCGCTGATTCTGGTGCCGACCCGCGAACTGGCCGAACAGGTTCACGAAGCCGTGCGCCAGTATGCCGAGAACCTGCCGTTGAGCACCTACGCGGTGTACGGCGGCGTCAGCATCAACCCGCAAATGATGAAACTGCGCAAAGGCGTCGACCTGTTGGTGGCGACCCCGGGCCGTTTGCTCGACCTGTTCCGTCAGAACGCGCTCAAGTTCAACCAGCTGCAAACCCTGGTGCTGGACGAAGCCGATCGCATGCTCGATCTGGGCTTTTCCGAGGAGCTGGGGAATATCTATAAAGCCCTGCCTTCGAGACGTCAGACGCTGCTGTTCTCCGCGACCTTCTCCGATGCGATCCGCATGCTGGCCGGGCAAATGCTCAACGACCCGCTGAGCATCGAAGTCAGCCCGCGTAACGTGGCCGCCAACACCGTCAAGCAATGGGTGGTGACGGTGGACAAAAAGCGCAAGCCGGAGCTGTTCATTCACTTGATGCGCAAGGGCAAGTGGAAGCAGGTGCTGGTGTTCGCCAAGACCCGTAACGGCGTAGACGCGTTGGTGGAAAAACTCCAGGGCCTGGGCGTCAATGCCGACGGCATCCACGGCGACAAACCCCAGGCAACTCGCCAGCGGGCGCTGGATCGCTTCAAGGCCAGCGAAGTGCAGATCCTCGTGGCCACCGACGTGGCTGCCCGTGGCCTGGATATCGAAGATTTGCCATTGGTGGTCAACTTTGACCTGCCGATCGTGGCAGAAGACTACATCCACCGCATCGGTCGTACCGGCCGTGCGGGCGCAACCGGGCAGGCTATTTCGCTGGTCTGCGCTGATGAAGTGAATCAACTGTCAGCCATCGAGATGCTGACCCGTCAGACGTTGACTCGCCAGATGGAGCCGGACTTCGAACCTGAACACCGCGTGCCGGATACCGATGCCAGCGGTCAGGTGATCAAGAAGCCGAAAAAACCGAAGAAGCCCAAAACCTCTGGTGGCGGCAAGCGCAACCTGGGTAAATGGGTCGAGAGCGGTGAGGCGTCGACGCCGGAGCCTTCGATCAAGCCGGTGCGTAAAGTGCCGGTGTTCAATACCGGGCCGCGTAAGCGTAAGCCTTGATCCTCTGAAGATCGTTCCCACGCAGTGTGGGAACGATCAGTGTCGGTGCTTCAACCACTCCACCATCCCCAACCCCGCCGCTCGCCCACTGGCGAAACACGCGGTCAGTAGATAGCCGCCGGTCGGCGCTTCCCAATCGAGCATTTCCCCTGCGCAGAACACGCCGGGTAGTTGCTTGAGCATCAAACGTTCATCCATCGCCTCGAACATCACGCCACCGGCACTGCTGATGGCTTCGTCCAATGGCCGGGTTTTCACCAGCGTCAGCGGCAATGCCTTGATTGCTTTGGCCAGCAGGGCCGGATCGGCAAAACAGTCAGCCGGTGTCAATTCCCGCAACAATGCTGCTTTCACGCCATCTAGCCCAAGCTGACTGTGCAGGTGTTTGGCCATGGAGCGTGAGCCGCGCGGTTTGCTCAGCGCCGCCTGGATTTTATCCACAGGCTTGCCCGGCAACAGATCGAGGTGAACGGTTGCCGAGCCATGTTGATTGATCGCTTCGCGGATCGCTGCCGACAGGGCGTAGATCAAACTGCCCTCAATTCCCGTGGCAGTGATCACACACTCGCCGAGTCGCGGTACGTCGTCATTGAGGCCGATGGCGATGTTTTTCAGCGGGCTGCCGGCGAATTTGCTGACCATCAATTCGCTCCAGGCCTGCACCTCGAAGCCGCAATTGCTCGGTTGCAATGGCGCCAGCCCTACACCGCGCTGTTCCAGCGGCAGCATCCAGGCACCGTCCGAGCCGAGACGCGACCAGCTGCCGCCGCCGAGTGCCAGCAGGCTCGCATCCGCGTGAACGGTTTTTTCGCCTTCGGGGCTGTCGATTAGCAAATCACCGTTGTTATCCCAACCGAGCCAGCGATGGCGGGTGTGGATAACTACGCCCGCATCGCGCAGGCGTTTGAGCCAGGCACGCAACAGGGGCGCGGCTTTCATGTCGGTGGGAAACACCCGGCCGGAGCTGCCGACAAAAGTTTCGATGCCCAGGTCATGAATCCATTGGCACAAGGCTTCGGCGCCGAACGAGCGTAACAGCGGGGCGATCTGCGGCGCCCGTTCGGCATAGCGTGAGAGAAATGCCGGGTAGGCCTCGGAGTGGGTGATGTTCATGCCGCCGACCCCGGCGAGCAGGAATTTTCGCCCCACTGAAGGCATGCCGTCGTACAGATCGACCTTGATCCCGGCCTGGCTCAACACTTCAGCCGCCATCAAGCCGGCGGGGCCGCCGCCGATGATGGCGACGTGAGGGGGGAGGGAAGTGGAGGGCTGGGTCATGGCGAGAGCTGCGGCGTGGCGGAATAAGCCGCGCATTCTACCAGCCCTGCTCCCTGTGGGAGGATTCGAGGGCTGGTTAAAAAACAACCACCGCTCTGTAACCTATACCCCGCATGGGCTGCCGGCCCTTTCACTCAGGTTATCCACAGGCGGTTCCACAGGCATTGTGGGTAAAGACTCACACATCAATGACAACCTGATGACTGCCACACCCGTTGGGCGCTGTGATGGAGGATGCCATGACGGCGCGCCAGGGCCTTGCGGTCCTTGCTGTAGCCGCCGCCGATCACGCCGACCACCGGAATATCCCGGCCCAGGCAATGGCGCATCACGCTTTCATCACGAGCGGCGACGCCTTCGTCGGTCAGCTTCAGATAACCCAGGGCGTCGTCCTTGTGCACATCGACACCGGCGTCGTACAGCACCAGATCCGGTTGATAGAGCGGCAGCAAATAGTTGAGCGCATCGTCCACCACCTTCAGGTAATCGGCGTCGCCCATGCCCATCGGCAACGGGATGTCCCAGTCGCTTTCGGCTTTGCGTGCAGGAAAATTCTTTTCGCAGTGTAGGGAAACGGTCACCGCTTCCGGGGTGTTGTGCAGGATTCGTGCAGTCCCGTCGCCCTGATGCACATCGCAATCGAAGATCAACACCCGATTCACCCGGCCACTTTCCAGCAGGTAATGGCTGATCACCGCCAGGTCATTGAAGATGCAGAACCCGGCAGGGTGATCGTAATGCGCGTGGTGCGTGCCGCCGGCCAGGTGACAAGCCAAGCCATGTTCCAGCGCCTGTTCGGCCGCCAGCAGCGAACCGCCGACCGCCCGCACGGTGCGCCGGGCCAGTGCTTCGCTCCAGGGCAGGCCGAGGCGCCGCTGGTCTTCGCGGGACAACTCGCCACCCATGTAGCGTTCGATGTACGCAGGGTCATGAGCGAGGGCGAGAATATCCGCCGGGCACAGGTCCGGGCGCAGCAGATCGGCGTCGCGGGTCAGGCCACTGTCCACCAGGTGATCGCGCAGCAGGCGAAACTTGTCCATGGGGAAGCGGTGATCCGCCGGGAACTCGGGACTGTAGTCTTCGTGGTAGATCAGGGGCAGGGGCATGGCTGATTTATCGGGGAAGCATGTAGGAATGAGTGAACGATCCTACCAGCGATGTAGACTTGCGGCATGGAAACCGAGGGGAGGGGCACGATGGAGCCGATACTGGAACTCGAAAGCGCACGACTGTCATTACGGCAGTGGCGCGATGAGGATTTGCCGGCGTTTGCGGCGATGTGCGCCGATCCACAGGTGATGCGTTATTTTCCGGCGCCCTTGAGTCGGCTGGAAAGTGCCTCGCTGATAGGGCGGGTTCGCGGGCATTTTGCCGAGTATGGCTTCGGCCTCTGGGCACTGGAGCGCAAGGACACCGGAGCGTTCATCGGGTTTACCGGGCTGAGTGTGGTCGGCTTTGACGCACCGTTCACGCCAGCCATCGAAATCGGCTGGCGCCTGGCGCGCGAGCACTGGGGCCTGGGTTATGCCAGCGAGGCGGCTTGGACCGCTCTGCGTTGCGGGTTTGATCGCTTGGCGCTGCAAGAGGTCGTGGCGTTCACCACCGAAACCAACCTGCCTTCGCAAAAAGTCATGCAGGCGATCGGCATGCACCATGCCCCCGCCGATGACTTCGAGCACCCGCGGCTTGCAGAGGATCATCCGCTGCGCCCGCACGTGTTGTACCGCATCACCCGTGAGCAATGGCTGCAAACCTTGCATGGATAAGCAGGCACGGACGTTTACAATGGCCCTCATGTTGAACCGGGCCATAAACTGAATCGACCGCCGCAGCCAAGACTGCGCGGCATTATTGCTCTGTGTGAGGAGAGTCTGAATGAGCCAAGTGTTGGAAGATCTGGTAGACCTGCTGACCCTGGAACCGATTGAAGAAAACCTGTTCCGTGGCCGCAGCCAGGACCTGGGTTTCCGTCAGTTGTTCGGCGGCCAGGTGCTCGGCCAGTCCCTGTCGGCGGCCAGTCAGACAGTCGAAGAGACACGCCATGTGCACTCGATGCACGGTTACTTCCTGCGTCCGGGCGATGCGAAGTTGCCGGTGGTGTATCAGGTCGATCGGGTGCGCGATGGCGGCAGTTTCAGCACGCGCCGGGTGACGGCGATCCAGAAGGGCAACCCGATTTTCACCTGCAGCGCCTCGTTCCAGTACGACGAAGAGGGCTTCCAGCATCAGAGCCAAATGCCGCAAGTGGTCGGCCCGGAGAACCTGCCGTCGGAGCTGGAACTCACTCAGCAGCGCGCACACCTGATCCCGGAGCACATGCGCGAAAAACTGCTGTGCCCGAAACCGATCGAATTCCGGCCGGTGACCGAAAAAGATCCCTACAACCCGCAGCCTGCCGATCCGGTCAAATACGTCTGGTTCCGCGCCGATGGTGCGTTGGCTGACACTCCAGCGCTGCACAAATACCTGCTGGCCTATGCGTCGGACTTCGGCCTGTTGACCACCTCGATGCTGCCCCATGGCAAATCGGTCTGGCAGAAAGACATGCAGGTCGCCAGCCTTGATCATGCGTTGTGGTTCCACGCCGACCTGCGCGCCGATGACTGGTTGCTGTACGCCATGGACAGCCCGTGGGCCGGTAACTCGCGTGGATTCTCCCGTGGCAGCGTGTTCAACCGTGCCGGGCAACTGGTGGCTTCGGTCACTCAGGAAGGCCTGATTCGTCATCGCAAGGATTGGGCATGAGCCTGGCCGAGGTGCGGCACTGGGTGTTCGACATGGACGGCACCCTGACCGTGGCCGTGCATGACTTCGCGGCGATTCGCGTGGCATTGGCGATTCCTGCAGAACACGACATCCTCACTCACCTCGCTGGGCTGCCGGCCGAAGAAGCGGCGGCCAAACATGCGTGGCTGCTGGAACACGAGCGGGATCTGGCACTGGGTTCGAAACCGGCTCCGGGCGCGGTGGAACTGGTGCGTGAGTTGGCCGGGCGTGGTTATCGCCTGGGCATTCTCACGCGCAATGCCCGTGAGCTGGCCCATGTCACGCTGGAGGCGATTGGCCTGGCCGATTGCTTTGCGGTGGAGGATGTATTGGGCCGCGATGAAGCGCCGCCCAAACCGCATCCCGGTGGTTTACTGAAACTGGCCGAGGCCTGGAAGGTGCCGGCGAGTGAAATGGTGATGGTCGGTGATTACCGCTTCGACCTGGATTGCGGCCGGGCGGCGGGGACGCGGACGGTGTTGGTGAACCTGCCGGATAATCCGTGGCCGGAATTGACTGATTGGCATGCGCGCGATTGCGTGGAATTGCGGCAGCTGCTTTCGGCTTGAGAGATTGGGCGTCCGATCAGACGCCCCAAAACTCACTGCCCGAACAACGCCTTCTGCCCCTCGGGCGAGGTAAACATCCCGTCCCCATTGTGCCCGACCCCGGGCACTTCGATCAGCTGCTGACTCAACCCTTGAAGATGGCGCCGTTTCAGATAATTGAAATAATTGCGCCCGCGAATCAAACGAGAAGCGCCCTGGGCTTTGGCCTCGCAACTTTTATCCAGCGCCGGGTGATTCGGGTCGATGTCCTGCTGCCCGAGTAGATAAACGACGTCACGTTTGACGTAGTTTTCTTCCAGCTGCGCAGGCGTTTGCCCATTGGCATAGGCGGGCAAGTCCGCCAGCCCATACTTCCAGCGATTGAAGTTCGGACACCCCGCGTGACTGAACGCCACTGGCCGTTGCTCATTGAAATAGGCATACGACGAAGGATTGGCGATCACATAACGCACCTTCACCCCTGCTGTGTCGAGGGCTGGCTGAGGGTGGCTCAACATGGCGTAACGCTGAACCACCTGAGCGCCGCCCGAGTGACCGGCTATGACGATTTGCTTCACGTCCGGAAACTGTCGCCGATCCCCCAGGCGAGCGATGATTTCGTCGAGCGCCGCGTAGGAGCTCAGCGTAAACGGCGCGGTGGATAACCCGCCGGCCATCCAGTCATTGCCGTGCCAGCGTAAAACGCTGTCAGGCACCGGGTGGCTCGCGATGTCGGTTTCATTGAGAAACTGTGGGGCGAGCACCAGGGTGTTATCGCTTTGCCCGGCTTGCTGGGCCGCGTGCTCGGCGCTCTGGCGGTAGGTTTCAGCGTTGCGCAAACGACCATGAATGATGATCAGCACTCGTTCGATATTCTTCGCCGGTGTCGGGCCGATGCCCACCGCGATTTCGCCGGCGCTCAACAGCAGGCGCCCGGAACTGATCTCCTTGACCCCCTGCTCGGCAGCCTGGGCGCTTGTGCAGGTGATCAACAGAGCTAACAACCACTTGTGCATTACAGATTCTTCGCGGCAAAGGTATCGCACTGGCCAACCTGGCCTTGTGCAAATCCGGCTTTGAACCAGCGCACCCTTTGCGCTGACGTACCATGAGTGAACGAGTCCGGTACCACGCGGCCCTGACCTTGCTGCTGCAAGCGGTCATCGCCGATGGCGTTGGCGGCGTTCAAGGCTTCTTCGATGTCACCGGGTTCCAGCCAGTTCAGGCGCTTCTGCGCAATGTTGGCCCAGACCCCGGCCAGGCAATCAGCCTGCAGTTCCTGACGCACCAGCAAACCACCGTCGCCCTCCATTTGCCGGCCCTGCTGCCGGGCGGTCTGAATCTTCGCCGAAACGCCGAGCAAGGTCTGCACGTGGTGTCCGACTTCGTGAGCGATCACGTAGGCCTGGGCGAAATCACCTGCGGCGGAAAAACGCTGGGACATTTCCTGGAAGAAACCCATGTCCAGGTAGACCTTCTGGTCTGCCGGGCAATAGAACGGACCAGTCGCCGATGTCGCCAATCCGCACGCCGAGTTCACCTGATTGCTGAACAGCACCAGGGTCGGGTCTTTATATTGCCGACCGGCCTGCTGGAAAATCTGGCCCCAGGTGTCTTCGGTGTCGCCGAGGATCGAGCGCACGAATTCGGCGTTTTCATCATTGGCCGGCGGTGCCTTGCGGGTGTGGGTGGTGGCCGGAGCCGATTGCTCGCTCATTTGTCCGGTCAATTGACCGAGGATCTGCATCGGGTCCTGGCCGGTGATCCAGCCGATCCCGACGATCAACAGGATCGCCGTCAGGCTCAGGCCCTTGCCCCCGCCGAAGCGCATCCCGCCACCCCCACCGCCGACATCATCGCCACGGGCATCGACCACGTTGTCGCTGCGTCGGCCTTTTTTCCATAGCATGGGGGTGAGTCCTCGTTTGAATATGGTGATGAGTGTTGCTGGTCAGTGAGAGCGGCGCCAGTCCGGTCGTCTGTCTTTTACTGCGCACGGAACATTTCAGACTTGTATTGAACACGGATAGCCCAGCGAATTCCTTCAGGGCGACAGGTTTTTACCGAGTGGGCGAATGCTTGTCTCGAGAATCACTGATCAAACTCACTCTATATCGGCGATATGCCGGGCAGCGATGTAGCCGAAGGTCAGCGCCGGGCCGAGATTGATACCGCCGGCGGGATAATGCCCGCCCATGATGCTGGCCATGTCGCCGCCCGCTGCATACAACCCGGCGATGGCCTGCCCCGACTCGCCAAGAACCTGGGCATGTTCATTGATCTTGAGCCCGGCGAAGGTGCCAAAGCAGCCAGGCTGGACCTTCACGGCGTAGAACGGGCCTTGTTCAATCGGCGCGACGCACGGGTTGGGTTGCTGCAACGCATCGCCCTGTTTGCGGTTGTAGGGCGTCGAGCCACGACCGAACAACGGATCTTCGCCGTTGCGCGCACACCGGTTGTATTCATCCACCGTGCTGCGCAATCCGTTTGGGTCGATGCCGCAGGCCAGGGCCAATTCCTCGACAGTGTTGCCGGTTTTCAGATAACCGCTGCGGATAAAGGATGACAGCGGCACCGGAAACGGCCGAGAAATTCCCAGGCCATAACGCCGTTGAAAACCATGAGTGCAGATCAGCCAGGAGGCGACTTCTTCGCCCAGCGGTGCGGCGGCGACCATGGCCGTCACGTAGTCGTAGTAGCCGTCGGCTTCGTTGACGAAGCGCCGGCCGTTGCTCAGCACACCGATGATCCCCGGTTTGCCGCGTTCGATGATGTGCGGGAAGTGGCCGATGCTGCCGTCACTGTGCGGCACTTGCGAAACCGGCGCCCAGGCCACGGGCGATGCCATGTCGGTGTTGACCCGCGCACCGGCGCTTTCGCCCAATCGCAAACCATCACCGGCGACGCCGAGAGGCGGCAGCGCCAGGTGTTCGTTGCCGGTCGGTGTGCGGGGGAACAGCGCCTTGCGCCGCTCGATATCATTGGCGAAACCTCCGGTCGCGAGCACCACGGCCTTGCGTGCATGGATGCGGATTTTGCCTTTGGCGGTACTGACGATCGCGCCTTGCACCTGATCGCCTTCGCGAAGCAACTCGGTCACCGGTGCCGATTCCCAGAGCAAGACGCCCAGGTCTTCGGCGGACTTTGCCAACCGCGCAACCAGCGCCACGCCGTTGACCAGTTGCATCGCCCGACCATGAACAACGAGGTCGAACAAGTGCCGGGTGAAGCGCCGGGTCACGTGCCATGCAGCGGGCAAAGAGCGCGTCAGGTTGAGAAATGCGCTCAGGTCCGCCCCCGCCATGATCGGCATGCCCATGAACGAAGTTTCCCGCATGGTTTTACGAAGGCGCTTCAGTAGCTTGCCGACTTTTCGTCCGTCATAAGGCGCAGCGATCACCGACCGTCCGCCGGTGCCGGCGCCCGGCGTGTCGCCATGAATGTCGGCGATGGCGTTGCCATCGGCGAATTGCAGGGCAGTGTGTTGCTCGAAGAACGCGACCATTCGCGGGCCAGCCTCAAGGAACGCGTCGATCATCGCCGGATCGTAACGCTCACCCAATTCGTGCTTCAGGTAAGTGCGCGGTTGCTCGACGTCTTCAACGATGCCGGCACGACGCGCCAGAGGATTGCACGGCACCCAGGCCCATCCGCCGGACCACGCCGTGGCGCCGCCGAACACCGGGTCTTTCTCGACCACGATCACTTTCAAGCCATGCCAGGCTGCGGTTACAGCTGCGGACAATCCGGCCGCACCGGAGCCGACGATCAGCACATCGCATTCGATGTCCGCAAGGAGGGGAGAGTCGGCAGGCATCGTTTAAAAGCTCCAGGTTGTTTTTGGAATTTGATTCCAGAAAATATAAAGGCTTGATTGATCCCGGCAACCATTCACTGCGTAAAGAGGGCGGTTATCGGACAGCGGGTTCCAGATTTCGCATTACGTGGTTTGTCTTCTAGAATCGGCAAAATTTCGAGTGGAACCCCCCATGGCCGGCAGTCAGATCGAACGTGTTTTCAGCGTGCTGGAAAGCCTCACCAGTGACCCTCGCGGCCTGCCGATGCAGACGTTGGCGGAGCAACTGGACATCCCCAAAAGCGCGACCCACCGTCTGCTCACCGAGCTGATTCGGCTGGGTTACGTGCGACAGAATCCGGAGAACCTGCGCTATCACCTGTCGACCAAACTGGTGGCGATGGGTTTCCGTTACCTGTCGAGCAGCGGCGCCGATATCGTGCAGCCGGTGCTCGATCGCCTGGCCGAGGAAACCGGCGAGCTGGTGCGCCTTGGCGTTATTGAAGGCGAGCGCCAGGTCTGGATCGCCAAGTCTCAGGGCGCTCGCTCGGGCCTGCGTTACGACCCGGACATGGGCCGTGATGCGCCCTTGTTCTATACCGCTTCGGGCCATGCATGGCTGGCGTGCATGAGCGATGCCGAAGCGTTGTCGCTGGTGGAGCGTCAGGGGAGCGAACGGCCGAAAGACCTGGGGCCTAACGCGCCGCGCTCCAACATTGAGTTACTGGAACGCCTGCGTCTGGCGCGAGAGCAGGGCTATGCCTGGGTCGAAGAGAGTTCGGCCGTGGGCACCTCGGCGATAGCGGCGGTGGTGCGTCACCCAAGCGATGGTCGAGTGATCGGTGTGCTGAGCATTGCCGGGCCAAGCGCGCGGATGCCGGGGGCACGGTTGCATGAACTGGCGCCGCTGTTGTTGAAGTTCACTGAAGAGCTGTCTGCCGCAAGCCTGGCTTCGGAGTTGTTCGTCTAATTCTGCCCGCACAAACCCATATGTGGGCTATGCGAATCTGTGCGTTGTTCGAACACAAGTTGCCGTTACTCCTGTAAGAATCTGGAACCAGGTTCTAAATTATTGGAATTCATCCCTCCGACAATAATCACAAGAGGACCGCAGCATGACTTCGCCCCTTCGCATCGCCCTGATCGGTGCCGGCAACATGGGCCAGCAGCATTACCGGCATCTGCAAACCCTGACGCAAGCGACGTTGTGTGCGGTAGCCGATCCCGGGCCACAAGCGGCAGGCCTCGCGGGCGAATGGGGCGTGGGGTATTTCGCGGATCACCGTCAGATGCTGGAGCAGGCGAAGCCAGACGCGGTGATCGTCGCCAACCCGAACACGCTCCACGTCAGCACGGCGCTCGATTGCCTCGCCGCCGGCGTGCCGGTGCTACTGGAAAAACCGGTGGGTGTGCACCTGGATGAAGCGCGCGAACTGGTGGCCGCGTCAAAAGCCACCGGAGTTCCCGTGCTGGTCGGCCACCATCGCCGGCATAATCCGTTGATCGTCCGCGCCCATGAACTGGTGCAGGGTGGCGCTTTGGGGCAGCTGACGACGGTGACGGCGCTCTGGCAGTTGCGCAAACCCGACAGCTATTTCGAAACGTCGTGGCGCCGCGAGCCCGGTGCGGGGATGTTGTTGACCAACCTGATTCACGACCTCGACCTGCTGCGGCATCTGTGCGGCGAAGTGCGCCAGGTGCAGGCAATCACCAGCAATGCGGTGCGCGGATTTGCCAACGAAGATTGCGCGGCGGTGCTGCTGCAATTCGACAACGGCGCACTGGGCAGCCTGACCGGTTCCGACGCGGTGGCGGCGCCCTGGAGTTGGGAGCTGGGTTCCGGGGAGAATCCGGCCTATCCGCGCCAGGCCGATCAGCCCTGTTACTTGCTGGCCGGGACGGGCGGTGCATTGAGCATTCCGCAGCTCAAGCGCTGGCACTACGCCGACGTCGATGGCGGATGGCATCAACCGTTGCTGGCGGAACAGGAACGCTTCAGCGTCGATGAAGCATTGCGTTTGCAGTTGCAGCACTTCGTGCGCGTGGCGCGTCGGGAAGTCGAACCCTTGGTGAGCGCGGCCGATGCTGCGCGCACCCTGGCGCTGGTTGAGGCGATTCGCGAGGCCGCCGAAACCGGTCGTGCCTGCACCCCGATGTCAATCGAGGGATGAGCATGAGTGAGCGAATCTTTTCCCTGGCCAGCCTGACGGTGCTGGAGTTGTCTCCGCCGGAGATGGTCGAAGTCGCAGCACGGGCAGGATACAGCCATGTCGGACTACGCCTTGAACCGGCGACAGCCGAAGAACATCACTTTGCGCTGGTAGCCGATGTCGGTTTACGGCGTGAGACGCTGGCGCGGCTGCACGACACCGGCATTCGTGTGCTGGATGTTGAAATCCTGCGTCTTAAACCGCAAACCGTCGTCGCCGACTTCGAGAAGATTCTGGCGGTCGGGGCGCAATTGGGTGCCAGTGAATTGCTGGTGGCCGGTAACGATCCCGACGAACAACGACTCACCGAGAACTTCGCCCGGCTGTGTGATCTGGCGGCACCTTACGGGCTGCATCCGCATCTGGAGTTCATGCCATGGACCGATGCACGCAATCTCGAACAAGCGGTGCGCGTCGTCGAAAACGCTGACCGTGAAAACGGCGCGGTGTTGGTGGACGCGTTCCATTTCGACCGATCGGGTTCGCGGTTGGAAGATCTGGCCAAAGTTGCCCCGTCACGGTTACGGTACACGCAGTTATGCGATGTCGCGGGGCCACGGCCAACGGACATGGCGGAGATTTTGCGTCAGGCGCGTAACGAGCGGCGTTTTCCGGGCGATGGTGATTGTGATCTGGCGGGGTTGTTGCAGTGTTTGCCGGCCGATATCCCGTTAAGCCTGGAGATTCCCACCGTGAAGTTGCTGGAGCAGGGCGTGAGCGGGTTGCAGCGGGCGCAGATGGCGTTGGATAAGACTCGGGAATTGTTGGCGCGCCTTTGAACCTGTGGCAAGGGAGCTTGTCGGACCGCCGCACCGTCCCGTTCGGCAGCGAAGCGGTCGTCAACGACCTGTTATATGCAGTGACGGAACACCTTTGCTGATTTGGGGACTGCTGCGCAGTCCAGCGGGAGCAAGCTCCCTCGCCACATTCTGATTTGATTACAGAGGCTTTGCATGACCATCAGCACCCCGCTCTCCGGTGTAAACCAACCCTTCAAAGGGATTCTGCTGATCGTTGTCGCGACCTTTCTGTTTTCCAGTCACGACGCCTTGTCGAAGTATCTATCGGGGTTTTATCCGATCGTCATGGTGGTCTGGGCCCGTTATGTGGTTCACACCTTGCTGATGGCCGGGATTTTCCTGCCGCAATCGGGGTTGCGAGTCCTGCGCACCAAACGGCCGTTGCTGCAGTTGTTCAGGGCGTTGTGCCTGTTGGGCACCAGTTTGTTCTTCACCACCGGTTTGCAGTACATCCCATTGGCCGAAGCCACGGCGGTCAACTTTCTCGCTCCGGTTCTGGTCACCGCGTTGTCGGTGCCACTGCTGCGTGAGCGGGTCACCCGTGGCCAATGGATCGCGGTGATTTGCGGATTTGTCGGCGTATTGATCATCGTCCATCCCGGCGGGGATCTGTTCACGCCAGCAGTCTTGCTGCCACTCTGCTCGGCGCTGTTTTTCTGCTTCTATCAATTGCTCACCCGCAAGCTCAGTGAAATCGACAGCCCGACCACCAGTAACTTCTTCGCCGGCCTGTGCAACACCCTGGTGATGAGTGCGTTGGTGCCGTTTTTCTGGAAAGTGCCAAGCCTTGGGCATGGATTGATGATGGTTGCACTGGGCGCCTGCGGGATGACGGCGCACCTGTTTCTGACCCAGGCGTTCCGCCATGCCGCCCCCGCGCTGCTGGCACCGTTCGGCTATTGCCAGATTGTCTTTGCCGGTTTGCTCGGCTGGTTGCTGTTTTCTCACACGCCGACCCTGACCACGGTGGTCGGGATCGCGGTGATTTGCTGCAGCGGGTTGGCGGCGGCGTGGCAACAAAGCCGCCGCTGAACCCGGTCAAAATTTGAAACGCACCACCAGGTTTTGCAGGCCCGCCGCCAGTCGCGACAACTCCTGGCTGGTGGCGCTGGTCCGGGTTGCGGCGTCGGCGCTTTCCAGCGACAGGTCGCGGATGTTCAGCAGATTACGATCCACCTCACGGGCCACCTGCGCCTGTTCTTCCGAGGCGCTGGCGATCACCAGGTTACGTTCATGGATCTGCTCCATCGCCCGGGTGATTTCTGCCAGCGCCAGCCCGGCCTGTTCAGCAATCGACAAGGTATCAGCAACACGCTGACTGTTGTCGTGCATCGACATCACCACACCGTTGGTATCGCCCTGAACCCGGCCAATGATCTGTTCGATCTCCCGGGTTGATTGCTGAGTGCGATGCGCCAGCGCCCGAACTTCATCGGCCACCACCGCGAAACCACGTCCGGCTTCCCCGGCTCGCGCAGCCTCGATGGCGGCATTGAGCGCGAGCAGGTTGGTCTGTTCGGCGATGGCGCGGATCACGTCCAGCACCTTGCCGATTTCCCGGGACTGCTCGGCCAGGGTCTGAACCTGTTGCAGTGCGATGCCCGCATTGCTGCTCATCGCCTGAATCGAATCCAGTGTTTCAATCACCCGTGCCTGGCCCTGATTGGCTTGCTGTGTGGACTGTCTGGTGCTGTCGGAAGTCGACACCGCGTTGCGTGCCACTTCTTCCACCGCGACGGTCATTTCGTTGACGGCCGTGGCGGCCTGCTCGATTTCATTGTGTTGCTGTTGCAGCCGACTGGAGTCCTGTTGAGTGCTCTGATTCATCTGCAGGGCGGCGGCCGCCAATTGAGTCGACGTGCCGCTGATCAGTTGCAGGGTTTCCCGCAGGCTGGTCTGCATGGCTGACAGGGCCTTGAGCAAGCGTGCGGTTTCATCGGCGCCGTGGCTGCGGATCGGTTGACTCAGGTCACCGGCGGCCACTTGCTCGGCCACGTCGACCGCCTGACGGATCGGCAGGACGATGCTGCGAATCAACAGCCAGGCCAGGCACAGGGTCAGGAGTGCGACCGCTATCAGCGCACCGATCACGGTGATTTTTACCTGGTTGTAGAGCGAGTCAGCCTGGTTGGCTGACAGGCTGACTTCGTTGGCGGAAAGCGCCATCAATTCGGCGAACTGGTCACCGGTCTGGGTCGAGTAGTCCTGGATTTTTCCATTGAGCAACGCGGTCATTTCTTCGCTGCGGTTCTCCCGCGACAGCGCTTCGTATTGCGCCAGCGCCTGGCGGTAGCTGGTGACGGTGGCGACGAACTTTTCGTACGGCCCCCGGTTGTAATCACCGACCAGCGGAGTGAATTTTTCCAGCGTCTCTGCAAGCCAACCCTGCACTTGGTGCAGGCGTGTGACGGTGGCATCGAGCACCTTTGGATCACGGTTGAGCGCCATGCGCAGGCTGAGCACGCGAATACTCAGGATGTAGTCGCGGATTTCACCCAGGTGGCGAATGCTGGGCAGGGAGACGTTTTCAGTGTGCTGGCCGGTGGCGCGAACCTGCGCGACCTGTTTAAGGGCGAACAGCCCCTGCAACAGGACCAGCAGGGCGATGACGCCGAAGCTGATCACGGCACGTTTGGCGATGCTCAAGTTACCTGGCGACATGGTGTGCCTCTGTGGCTGTGAGAAAAAAAGGGTGAAATGGATAAATCGCGGCCATAAAAAAACGCAGGCCCGGGATCAGGCCTGCGTTTGTGGTGTATCAATCTTTTACGGTCGGAATCTTGCGCGGTGCCATGAAGTACATCCAGGTCAGCGCGATGAAGTACATCGCCGGAATGATGGTGAACAACACGGTGTAGTTGTTGTTGGTGATGGTCAGAATGTGGCCGACCAACTGGGTCATGAACATCCCGCCGATCGCCGCGCACATGCCGCCGAAGCCGAACACCGTACTCATCATGTGTTTAGGCGTGTAGTCCATCACCAGGCTCCAGATGTTCGCGGTCCAGGCCTGGTGCGCGCCGATGGCCAGGGAGATGGCGAACACCGCGAGCCACAGGCTGCTCGAACCGGCGGCCATGACCACGCCGATGATGCAGCAGGCGAACAGGAACATGGACATCAGTCGGGCCTTGATCGGGTTGATCCCGCGACCGATCAGGAACGAAGACAGGATCCCGCCGCCGACGCTGCCGAAGTCAGCCGTGAGGTAGATAATGATCAGCGGAATACCCATCTGGGTCACGTTGATCCCCAGGTTGTATTGCTGATTGAGGAACGGCGGCAGCCAGTACAGGTAGAACCAGAACACCGGCGCGGTGATCGAGTAGGCGAGGGCGAAGGCCCAGGTGCCACGCATGCGCAGGATTCGCGAGAACGGTACGCGGGATTGTTCCGGTTCGACTTCCTTCTGGATGTAGTCCAGTTCCGATTGTTTAACGCTCGGGTGATCTTCCGGGTTGAAGTACTTCAGGCCCCAGAACAGCAACCAGATTCCGCCCAGCGCCGCCATGCACAGGAACGCGGCTTGCCAGCCCCAAGCGTGAAGAATCAGTGGCAGCAGCATCGGTGTGAACATCGCACCGACGTTGGTCCCGGCGTTGAAAATACCGGTGGCCACGGCGCGCTCGCCAGCAGGGAACCACAACCGGGTGGTTTTCACGCAGGCCGGGTAGTTGGCGGCTTCAGTCAGGCCGAGAATGAACCGGCAGACCATGAAGCCCGCCGCCGAAGTGGCCAGGCCATGAGCGCCGGTGGCCAGGCTCCAGAGCAGTACCGCGAAGAAGAACACGCGCTTCACGCCGACCCGGTCGATCAACCGGCCTTGCAGCACGAAACCGACGGCGTAGCCGACCTGGAACCAGAAGTTGATGTTGGCGTAGTCCATCGCCGTCCAGCTCAGTTCCTTGGCCAGGATCGGCTGCATGACGCCCAGGGCGGCGCGGTCGATGTAGTTCAGGGTGGTGGCGAAAAATACCAGCGCCAGCATTCCCCAGCGGGTTTTTCCGACGGCCATGGCGCCGCGGATTTTGTCGCCGATGCCGCCAGTGGCGACGCTTTGGGCCGAAGCCACGCGAGAGCTTTGAGAAGGAAACATGTGTGTGCCATCCGTTCAATGACTGACAAGCGAGGCTTGTCGGGACTTCAAGGGCGCGTGATCAATCGATGGCGACGGGCGCGGGTGAGATTGATCGGCTGAGGTGTTTTCGTCAGGCGACGACAACGTTTTATTCAGCGAGCGGCGCAGTTCGGCCGAGTGGGCGCAAGGTTCGGATGGACACCAGGTCTGGCGTGAGATCGGTGGAGCAAGCAAACAAGGCGTTGAATGAGCGCATGAGCGTGTACCCGTTTTTTGAAATTTTTATGTGGTGTTCAGGGTCTTTGGTAACCGAGTCCATGGGGTCGTGACCGGACTCAATGTGGTGTCGATGGTGCGCAGTGGACGAAAAATCGTCAATTCGCCAACCGCCATTGTGTTCGATAATCGCCCGCAAAACTAACCGGGTAGTACACTTTGAATTGCTGTGCGGATTCGTCAAGCCAATAATTTGCCCAACAAGAATGTCCCCACCACCGGGAGTCGACACATGCAGCGTTCCATTGCCACCGTTTCCTTGAGCGGTACCCTGCCGGAAAAACTAGAAGCCATCGCCGCCGCCGGTTTTGACGGGGTGGAAATTTTCGAGAACGACCTTCTCTACTACGACGGCAGCCCTCGGGAAATCAGGCAGATGTGCGCTGATCTCGGGATAGCGATCACACTGTTCCAACCCTTTCGGGATTTCGAAGGTTGCCGCCGCGATCGCCTGCCGCGCAATCTGGAGCGGGCCGAGCGCAAGTTCGATTTGATGCAAGAGCTGGGCACCGACCTGGTGCTGGTGTGCAGCAACGCCTCGGCCGACTCCATCGGCGATGAGCAGATCCTGGTCGACGACTTGCGCCTGCTCGCCGAACGGGCCGGCGCTCGTGGTTTGCGGATCGGTTACGAAGCGCTGGCCTGGGGCCGCCACGTGAACACGTATCAACAGGTGTGGAACATCGTTCGCCAGGCCGATCATCCGAACCTCGGCGTGTTGCTGGACAGTTTCCATACGCTGTCGCTCAAGGGCGACCCGACGGCGATCGCCGAGATTCCCGGTGACAAGATCTTCTTCGTGCAAATGGCCGATGCACCGATCCTGGCCATGGACGTGCTGGAGTGGAGCCGGCATTTCCGTTGTTTCCCCGGCCAGGGCGAGTTCGATCTGCCGGGGTTCCTCGCGCCGATCATCAAGAGCGGCTATACCGGCCCGCTGTCGCTGGAGATCTTCAACGACGGTTTCCGCGCCGCGCCACCCCGGGCCAACGCCGCCGACGGCTTGCGTTCGTTGCTGTACCTGGAAGAGAAAACCCGCGAGCGTCTGGAGCAGGAAGCCACGCCTGTGGCCAATCGCGACATTCTGTTCGATACCCCAGGCGCCAGCGAATACAACGGCATCGAGTTTCTTGAGTTCGCCGTGGACGAAAGCCTCGGCGCGAAGTTGTCCCATTGGCTGGAGCGGCTGGGTTTCGTCAAGGCTGGGCAACACCGTTCCAAGAGCGTCAGCCTGTTGCGTCAGGGCGATATCAACCTGATCCTCAACTCCGAACCTTATTCCTTCGCCCACAGTTTTTTCGAGGCCCATGGGCCATCGCTGTGCGCCACCGCCGTGCGGGTCAAGGACAGCGCCAGTGCGTTGGCCCGAGCCGTGGCTTACAAAGGCCAGCCGTATCGCGGGCTGGTAGGCCCCAATGAGCTGGAACTCGCCGCCGTGCGTGCGCCGGACGGCAGTCTGATTTACCTGGTGGACCAGGACGCCGACGTCTATGGCACCGACTTCAATCTGCAACCGGCGGCCGTGGCCAGCGGTGGCCTCAAGCGCATCGACCACATGGCCATGGCACTGCCCGCCGACAGCCTCGACAGCTGGGTGTTGTTCTATAAAAGCCTGCTGGATTTCGAAGCCGACGATGAAGTGGTGCTGCCCGACCCGTATGGTCTGGTGAAGAGCCGTGCCTTGCGCAGCCGTTGCAGTTCGATCCGCCTGCCGCTGAACATTTCCGAGAATCGCAACACCGCGATCTCACACGCACTGTCGAGTTATCGCGGTTCCGGCGTGCATCACATCGCTTTCGATTGTGATGACATCTTTGCCGAAGTCAGCCGTGCCAAGGAGGCGGGCGTGCCGCTGCTGGATATCCCGCTCAACTACTACGATGACCTCGCCGCACGCTTCGATTTCGACGACGAATTCCTCAGCGAGCTAGCGTATTTCAACGTGCTCTACGACCGTGATGCCCAGGGTGGCGAGCTGTTTCACGTGTACACCGAGCCGTTCGAAGGGCGGTTTTTCTTTGAAATCATCCAGCGCAAAAACGGCTATGCGGGGTACGGCGCGGCCAACGTAGCCGTGCGACTGGCGGCCATGGCCAAATCCCGAAGTGGTGGCGTACGTCAGACAAAGTTGTAGGAAAATCGTAAACACGGGTACAAAACCGCTGCCGCGTGGCTTCCTTCACTGTGCGCAGCGGCCCATAATCGCCTACTTGTGCAGTGATGGCCGTGAGCCCGCAATGACAATAATTTCAAAACTCTCCGTAGCGCCCGAAAAGCCAATTGCCGAGCCTCGCAAGAGTCGCAAGAACAACCCGGAAAAAACCCGCGAGAACATCCTTCAAGAGGCCATTGTCGAGTTCGTCCAGCAGGGGCTTTCCGGTGCGCGCGTCGATGCGATCGCCGAGCGCATCCACACCTCCAAACGCATGATCTATTACTACTTCGGCAGTAAGGAACAGCTCTACGTCGAGGTGCTGGAAAAACTCTACGGAGATATCCGCAGCACCGAAAGTCGCTTGCACCTGGCCGAGCTGGCGCCGGTGGAGGCGATTCGGCGGTTGGTGGAATTCACCTTCGACCACCATGATCGCAACGTTGATTTCGTGCGTATCGTCTGCATCGAGAACATTCACAACGCTGAGTATGTGAAGCGCTCCGATGCGATCAAGGCGATGAACAACACCATCCTCGATTCACTGGGCGAGATTTTGCGTCGCGGGGCCGCAGAGGGTGTATTCCGCGCCGGCCTCGATCCGCTGGATGTGCACCTGCTGATCAGTTCGTTTTGCTTCTATCGCGTGTCGAACCGTCATACCTTTGGTGAGATCTTTCAGATCGACTTGCCGGACGAAAGTATCAAGCAGCGTCATCGGGAGATGATCTGCGAGTCGGTGTTGCGGTATCTGCAGGCCTGACGCCTTCGCAGGCAAGCCTCGCTCCTACGGACGATGCTTGCCTGCGAAGCTTTTCAACCATTCATGCTCTGAAAATGCTCCAGCATCCGCTGGGCATCCGGCACCACGCCGCTGAATAATTCAAACGCCTTCACCGCCTGAAACACCGCCATGTTGCCGCCGTCCAGGGTTCGGCAACCCAGCGCGCGAGCATTGCGTAGCAGTTCGGTTTCCAGCGGGAAGTAAACGATCTCCGCCACCCACAACTGCGGCCGAAGTAGTTCTACCGGCACCGGCATGCCAGGCAGCTTTTTCATGCCCATGGGCGTGGTATTCGCCAGTCCATCAGCCTGACCCAGCGTCCCCGGCAAGTCATGACCGGCCACGGCGCGGCCAAAACCGAAATGCTGATTGAGGTTGTCCGCCAAAGACTGAGCCCGGCTGTGATCCACATCGAAAATGCTCAGCAGTTGTACGCCTTCGCTCAATAACGCGTGGGCCACCGCTGCGCCTGCGCCACCGGCGCCCATTTGCACCACTCGTTCACGGGCAACGTCCTGCAGGCCGCGACGAAACCCTTCGGCGAAGCCCAGGCAATCGGTGTTGTGGCCGATGCGTTTCCCGTCCTTCAACACCACCGTGTTCACCGCGCCAATGCCGCGGGCTTCCGGCGACAATTCGTCGAGCAACGGGATGATTGTCTGCTTGCACGGGAAGGTGATGTTCAGCCCGGTGAAATTCATCCGCTCGGCGGCCATCAGCAGGTCGGGCAGGGCGCCGCTGTCGAGTTTCAGCTGATCCAGATCGATCAGTCGATACAGGTAGCGCAGACCCTGCGCATCGCCTTCGTGCTCGTGCAGCGCCGGAGTGCGGGAAGCCTGAATGCCGGCGCCGATCAGCCCGGCCAATACCACGGTGTTCTGTGTCATCACGCTTAACCTTTCAAACGTTGGCTGAAATGCTCCAGCGCCAAACGATAGCCGTGGCTGCCGAAACCGCACATCACCGCCGTGGCGATGGACGAGACAAAGGAGTGATGCCGGAAGGGTTCGCGGGCATGGACGTTGGACAGGTGCACTTCGATCACGGGCAGTTCGCTGGCGACCAGCGCATCGCGAATGGCGACCGAGGTGTGGGTCCAGGCAGCCGGATTGATGACGATCCCGGCGCAGCGGCCACGGGCGGCATGAATCCAGTCGAGCAGTTCGCCTTCATGGTTGGTCTGGCGAAACTCCACCTTCAGGCCGAACTCTTCGGCGGCGCGACCGCACAGCGCTGAAATATCCGCCAGGGTTTCGTGGCCATAAGTCGCCGGTTCACGGGTGCCGAGCAGGTTCAGGTTCGGGCCGTTGAGCACCAGAACGATAGGGGACATCGGGTCTCTCCACTTATTATTGTTGGCATTGGCCGAGGGTCTCAGCCTGTGGAGATAAATTGTACTAACTGGTTAATAAGGTCAATTGAAGAGGCGCCGGCCCTGGATTATCTGTGCGGTGATCGAACATTCAGCGCGGAAGACGCTCAACCAGAAAATCGATAAACGCCCTGAGCCGCAACGGCACATGGCGGCTTTGCGGATACAGCAAAGTGAAGGGGCGGGAGCGCCCGCCATAGGGCTTGAGCACTTCCACCAGCGAGCCATCCGCCAGTTCGTTTTCGACGATGAAGCGATAGGTTTGAAACAGCCCGGCGCCGTGTTTCGCCAGCGTCACGCCGCCCAATACATCATCGGAACAGCAGTAATTACCTTCGGCCAAAATCTCCAGCGGCACGCCGTTATCGTTGAACAGCCAGGCAATCCGCCGCCCGCTGCTGGGTAGCTCGAACTGGATGCATTCGTGGTGCGCCAGGTCGTCCAGGGTTTGTGGCATGCCGGCACGCTTCAGATAGTCAGGGCTGGCGATCATCACCAGCGCGGCGTCTTCCAGTGGCCGGGCAATCAGTCCGGAGTCGGGAATCGCCCGCACACGGATGGCCATGTCATAGCCTTCGCCGACGAAATCGATGTTGCGATTGCTGATGTGCACCTCGACTTTCACGGCGGGAAAACGCGCCCGGAACGCCGGCAGCAGCGGCAGGATGCGGTGGTGGGCATAGGTGGTGGGAATGCTGATACGCAAGGTGCCGGAGGGTTCCTGCTGTTGACCCATGACTTCGCGCTGAGCCTCGACCAGTTGCGCAAGGGCCAGGCGACACTCCTCAAAATAGCGCCGGCCACTATCGGTCAGCTTGACGCTGCGGGTGGTACGCGCGAACAGCCGCACACCCAGACGTTCTTCCATCCGCGACACCGAGCGGCTGACCGCAGCCGGGGTCACACCCGCCACCAGGGCCGCGGCGGTAAAGCTGCCCGCTTCGGCGGCCAGGCAAAACAGTTCGATGCTGCCGAGCTGAAGATCGTCGAAATGTCGCTGCATGATTGATTACACCAAGAATCAAATGGGATGCCTGAGGTGGTATTTATCAAATGCAGGCGTACAAATACAGGATTCGTTTCAACCACCAGCGCCGTTGAGTTCATCACCGGCCAGATATTGGCAGTGAAAGGATTGCTTACTCTTTTTTGCCCTGATTGGCAGGGGACGGTCGACCTGAAACGCTAGGCTCAAACGTGGTCAGCTGATCGAACGGTTAGCGCCAGTTATCGGGTTTTTCAAGGAATGGCGAATCTTCGGATTCTATAACCTAACGGATGGGTTAGCATGAATGTATGCCGCTACAAGGGATTGTCACTGGTAGTCATGTTGCGTGACGAGCATTGCCCACCACACGTTCACGTCGATGGAGGCACATGGAGCGCACGCTTTCGGTTCAGCTTCTGGCACAACGGCGTAGATCTCTGGGATGTCATTCCTCATTCGCATAGACCTCCTCTGGCCATGCTGGAGGGGTTACGCCAGGCGCTCAGGCAACCTGCCCATTTGCGGCGAGCCCGTGGCATCTGGTGGAGCAAATTGCAGACGGCCTGCCTCGACAATCAGTTATGGGATTGGCAGGGCAATGAAGTGGTCGTGATGAAGAGGGTTGCCAGCACGACTTACATGATTGGTTCGGCTCGCTATGAGCCTGAAGGAAACAAGACCTTATTGACGCTGATGGGAGCACCGGAGGGCGTGGAGATCGAATTATGAAAACGATAAGTGCAAAAATGCAGGTAGATCACCCTGTGACCGAAGGCGTTTTGGACGAAGCGATCGAGAGTGGCGAGTTACGCCGTCGCAGTGGATTGAATGCAACGACGGTGATCTTTCTCGATCCATGTCTCGCCGTCGGTTTCGAGGATGGCAGCGGTGTGTTGTTGCCAGTGAAAAACTATCCAGAGTTCGATGGTTTTGAGACCGAGGATTTCGCCGGTTTGAAAATCGGTTTCGCCGGAGCCGCGCTTTGCCATGAAGGCAAGGACCTGCAGGTGTCCATCGCCGGTTTGATTTCGGCGAGCAAGCCGCTGATGGATATGGCGGCCTCGGTGGTCGCCTCGCGCAATGGCCGTCAGAGCAGCACCGCCAAAGCCGAGGCAGCTCGGGCCAACGGCAAGAAGGGCGGTCGCCCACGCAAGGTCGATACGGCTCTTTGATCGCCCACAAAAAAGCCGTCCCAGGGACGGCTGATTTGTAGGGGGAAGCAATCAACGACGGGTCAACAACACTCCGGATTCCATGTGATGGGTCCACGGGAACTGGTCGAACATCGCGCATTGAGTAATGCGGTGAGTGTCGTTCAGTTGGGCGATGTTGGCCGCGAGGGTTTCCGGGTTGCAGGAAATGTAGAGGATGTTGTCGAAGCGCCGGGTCAGTTCGCAAGTATCCGGGTCCATGCCGGCGCGGGGCGGATCGACGAACACGCTACCGAACTCGTAGCTCTTGAGGTCGATGCCGTGCAGGCGACGGAACGGGCGAACTTCGTTCAGGGCTTCGGTCAATTCTTCGGCAGACAAACGCACCAGCGTGACGTTATCCACCGCGTTTTCGCTCAGGTTGCTGAGCGCTGCGTTGACCGAGGTCTTGCTGATTTCGGTGGCCAGCACTTTGCGCACGCGCGTAGCGAGCGGCAAAGTGAAGTTGCCGTTGCCGCAATACAGCTCCAGCAAGTCGTCGGAACGATCGCCAAGGGCGTCATACGCCCAGTTGAGCATCTTCTGGTTCACCGTGCCGTTGGGTTGGGTGAACGCGCCTTCCGGCTGGCGATAGCTGAAGGTGCGGCCGCCGACTTCAAGTTGCTCGACCACGTAATCGTGACCGATCACTTCGCGTTTGCCCTTGGAGCGACCGATGATGCTGACGTTCAGGTCGGCTGCCAGCTTCGACGCCGCCGCGTGCCAGTGCTCGTCCAGCGGGCGGTGGTAGCACAGGGTGATCATCGCATCGCCGGCCAGCGTGGTCAGGAACTCCACTTGGAACAGTTTGTGGCTCAGGGCTGCACTCGCTTGCCACGCCGCCTTGAGCTGCGGCATCAACTGGTTGATGCGCAGGCTTGCGATCGGGAACTCTTCGATCAGGATCGGCGTGCGTTTGTCTTCCTGGGAAAACATTGCGTAGTGGCGCTCGCCGGCTTCACGCCACAGGCGGAATTCGGCACGCAGGCGGAAGTTTTTCAGCGGCGAATCGAACACCGCAGGCTCGGGCGCACCGAACGGGGCCAGCAGATCACGCAGGCGCGTGACCTTTTCTTCGAGCTGAACGGCGTAGGCCTGGGAATCAAAAGTCATGCGTTGAACCAACCTAACTTGATCACGAACAGAATCGACAAAACCACCAACGCCGAGTTCAGCTCACGGCCACGGCCGGACAGCAACTTGATGGCGGTCCAGGAAATGAATCCGAACGCGATGCCGTTGGCGATGGAGTAAGTGAATGGCATAGCCAGCGCGGTGACTACCACTGGCGCGGCAACGGTGATGTCGTCCCAGTCTATTTCCGCCAGCCCCGAGGTCATCAATACGGCGACGAACAGCAAGGCAGGTGCGGTGGCGAAGGCCGGTACGCTGGCGGCCAGTGGTGCGAAGAACAGCGCCAGCAGGAACAGAATCGCCACCACGACGGCGGTCAGGCCGGTGCGGCCACCGGCACTCACGCCGGCTGCGGATTCGATATAGCTGGTGGTAGTCGAGGTGCCCAGCAACGAGCCGGCCATGGCCGCGGTGCTGTCGGCGATCAGGGCACGACCCATTTTCGGCATGTGGCCGTCCTTGCCCATCAGGCCGGCGCGCTTGGCGACGCCGATCAGGGTGCCGGAGTTGTCGAACAGATCGACAAAGAGGAACGCGAAGATCACGCTGACCAGACCGATGTCCAGTGCGCCTTTGATGTCCAGTTGCAGGAAGGTCGGTGCCAGCGACGGTGGCATCGACATCACGCCGCCGAACGGGCTGAAGCCCAGCAGGATGGAAACGATGGTCACCGACAGAATGCCGATCAGCACCGCACCGCGCACTTTCAGGGCCTCCAGGGCAACGATCAGGGCAAAGCCCAGGGTTGCGAGGATCGGCGCCGGTTGCTTCAGGTCGCCGAGGCCGACCATGGTCGCCGGGTTGCTGACGACGATGCCGGCGTTGTGCAGGGCGATCAGTGCCAGGAACAGGCCGATGCCGGCGGCAATCGCCGAACGTAGCGCCAACGGGATGCTGTTGATGATCCATTCACGGATGCGGAAGATCGACAGCAGGAAAAACATCACCGCCGAGAGGAACACCGCACCCAGCGCCACTTGCCAGGTGTGGCCCATGTGCAGGACCACGGTGTAGGTGAAGAAGGCGTTCAGGCCCATGCCCGGTGCCAGGGCGATCGGGTAGTTGGCGATCAGGCCCATGGTCGTCGAGCCGATGGCGGCTGCCAGACAGGTGGCGACAAACACCGCGCCTTTGTCCATGCCGGTCTCGCCGAGGATGCTCGGGTTGACGAACAGAATGTAGGCCATGGCCAAAAAGGTCGTGACGCCCGCCAGAATCTCGGTCCGCACGTTGGTGTTGTGTGCCTTGAGTTGAAACAGCCTTTCCAGCATGTCTGCTCCCCGTGGCGCGCCCGGCGCCGTGAATGTATCGACCTCAACAGCAAAGCACAGACCGCCGTAGGCGCCTGGGAATTTTCTGTGGGTCGGAAAAAGCCGCGCATCATACCAGCAGCGTGGAGCCATGGCTGCTTATGGCTGCGATCGTCGTCGATGTTTTGCCAAAAAGGGAACTGCGCCATACTGCGCGCTGTTTTTTTAGGGCAGGGAAGGGCGGAATATGAAGTACATGAGCACGCGCGTGGTTGCCGTATTCACGATGTTGATCGCGTTGTTCCTGGGTGCCCAAACCGCCTCGGCAGCGTCGGCTCCACCACTGAGTCAGGTCAAGGTGCTCAAGGTCGAGTCGCCCAACTGTGGCTTTGAAGATATTGCGGACAAGCAGGAGCAGACCCGTTGCGATCACCAGGGGCCGAACATCAAGGTGTACGTGCTGGAAGTCGGTTACGGTCGCGAAGCCCATGTTGCCCTGGACGGTTTCGAAGTGGATGGCACCCGGACCCCTGTCTGTGCTTTTGATACCGGCAACCTGACCGAGTGCTCAGCCGGGAAAAAAACTGTCGGCTATCTGTACATCTTCAACCTGGCAGGCAAGCAGGACGGCATCTTCACATTCAGCAACACCTCCATCAACGCGCCGGGCAACACGATGTCGACGCAGCTTTACATCAAGTAACGGCCCGGCTCGAACAAGGGGCAGGAAAGCTGACTACGCTTTAAAGATCATTCTCTGGACCGCGCCCATGACCTTTAGAGCCCTGATTACCCTCGCCGAGGGCATCGACGATCTGCAAACCGTGACCCTGATCGATGTTCTGCGCCGCGCCAAGGTTGAAGTGGTGGTGGCCAGTATCGAGTCGCGGCGCATGCTGACCTGCGCGCGCGGCACCCGCCTGACCGCCGATGCGATGCTGATCGATTTGCTGGCCCAACCCTTCGACTTGATCGTTTTGCCCGGCGGCGCCGTGGGGGCGCAGCATTTGGCGGCCCACCAACCCCTGCAACAATTGATCAAGGACCAGGTCGCCGCCGGGCGCTTGTTCGCCGGCATTGCCGAAGCGCCGGCGCTGGCGCTGCAGACTTTTGGCGTGCTGCGTCAGCGGCGCATGACGTGCCTGCCTTCCGTCAGCCATCAATTGTCGGGCTGCAACTTCGTCGATCAACCGGTGGTGGTCGATGGCAACTGCATCACCGCCCAGGGTTCGGGCGCCGCACTGGAGTTTGCGCTGACGCTGGTGGAGCAACTCTGCGGCAAAGCCACGCGGTCGGCGGTGGCGGGGGAATTGCTGGTGTAGAAGACTGCTTCAGGCCCTGACCTCTTCCACTGGCATATGCATGCGGTCGCGGTTGGCCAGGGTCGGGAACAGTCTGACCCAGGCCCCGGTCACTATCAGTGTGCCGATGCCGCCCATCACCACGGCCGGTACGGTGCCGAACCAGTGGGCCGTCAAGCCAGACTCGAATTCGCCGAGCTGATTCGAAGCACCGATGAACAAGCCATTCACGGCACTGACCCGGCCGCGCATCTCGTCCGGGGTTTCCAGCTGCACGAACGAGGCGCGGATCACCATGCTGATCATGTCTGCCGCGCCTAAAACCACCAACACAGCGAGAGAGAACCAGAACGAAGTCGACAGGCCGAAAGCGATGGTCGCCACGCCGAATACACCCACGGCGGTAAACATCACCCGTCCGACGTTGCGTTCCACGGCAAATCGCGCCAGAAACAGCGACATCAGCAGTGCGCCCACCGCCGGGGCCGAACGCAGCAGGCCCAGACCCCAAGGGCCGGTCAGCAGAATATCTTTGGCGAACACCGGCAGCAGCGCAGTCGCGCCACCCAGCAAGACGGCAAACAGATCCAGGGAAATCGCCCCGAGAATATCCGGACGGCTGCGAATGAAGCGGATGCCTGCGAGCAGCGAATCCAGGGTTGCCTTGCCCTTGTTCAACGGTGTCTGCCGAGCCGGTAGGTTAAGCATCAGCGCACAGGCGATGAGGTAGAGGATCACCGTCGGGCCATACACCCAGACGCTGCCGAAGGCGTAAAGCAAACCGCCCAGCGCCGGGGCAACGATGGTGGCCGATTGCTGCGCAGATTGCGCGGCAGCAACCGCGCGCGGGAATAAGGCACTGGGGACGATGCTCGGCAGCAAGGCCTGGGTGGTCGGCATCTCGAAGGAGCGGGCGGCGCCGAGCAGGAATGCGAGGATGAAGATCATCTCCCGGGTGACTTGGTCCGTCGCGCTGCCGATGGCCAGCGACAGGGCGATCAGCGCTTGCACGGACTGACAGATCGCCGCGACCTTGCGCCGGTCATAGCGATCCGCCACATGCCCGGTGTGCAGCATGAACAACACCCGCGGGGCAAATTCCACCAGACCCACCAGACCCAGATCGAGCACGTTGCCGGTCAGTTGATACAGATTCCAGCCGATGGCCACGGTCAGCATTTGAAAACCGCTGGCGGTAAATACCCGAGCCAGCCAGAACGCAATAAAAGGGCGGTGATGACGTAACAGCAGGGGCGCTTGGCTGGGCATCTGAAGGCAAGTCTGGGTGAGGGGAAGGGCGAGATTATCACCAACCTGTAACCAGGAGTTGCGAGCACGGAAAATTTAGTTAGCTAGACACCGATCTCTCAGAACATACAAATTCCCTGTGGCGAAGGAGCTTGCTCCCGCTGGGATGCGAAGCAGCCCCGAACCTGCTACCCCACACCACAGGCACATCGCGTTACCCGATTTTACGACTGCTGCGCAGCCGAGCGGGAGCAAGCTCCCTCGCCACAGGGAATGCATTGCAACGCATGACCAAACCCGTGAGGCAACCTGTCACGCGGCAATAGACCACACCGTCCATCGGTAAAAATGCGACTACTCTTTCAACGTTGCTTGATCCAGATCAAGACCCTTCGTGGAAATGATCCGGAGGCCAGATGGCCAGATTCCCTACGTTGTGATGATGGTAGAAAAAGAACGAGTTCAAATTCGCCACACTCCATAACCGTGGGGGCAGTGGGTGTAGGCCGCAAGCCTTCAGCCAGTATTACCTGACAGAGGAAGACTTATGTTCGGTTTGGAGGCACTTGATCTCGCCCGGATTCAGTTCGCGTTCACCATTTCGTTCCACATCCTGTTCCCGGCCATCACCATTGGCCTGGCGAGTTACCTGGCGGTACTCGAAGGCCTGTGGCTGAAGACGCACAACGACACCTACCGCGATCTGTACCATTTCTGGTCGAAGATCTTTGCCGTCAACTTCGGCATGGGCGTGGTGTCCGGCCTGGTCATGGCCTATCAGTTCGGCACCAACTGGAGCCGCTTCTCGGATTTCGCCGGTTCCGTGACCGGGCCGTTGCTGACCTACGAGGTACTCACTGCGTTCTTCCTCGAAGCCGGCTTCCTCGGCGTCATGCTGTTCGGCTGGAACAGGGTCGGGCGCAAGCTGCACTTCTTCGCCACCGTCATGGTCGCCATCGGTACCCTGATCTCGACCTTCTGGATTCTCGCCTCCAACAGCTGGATGCAGACCCCGCAGGGCTACGAAATCGTCAACGGCCAAGTCATTCCAGTGGACTGGCTGGCGATCATTTTCAACCCGTCGTTCCCTTACCGCCTGATGCACATGGCCACGGCGGCGTTCGTCGCTACCGCCTTCTTCGTCGGTTCGTCGGCGGCCTGGCATTTGCTGCGCGGCAAGGACAACCCGGCCATCCGCACCATGCTCTCGATGGCCATGTGGATGGCACTGATCGTGGCGCCGATTCAAGCCGTCATCGGTGACTTCCACGGCCTCAATACCCTCGAGCACCAGCCGGCGAAAATCGCTGCGATTGAAGGTCACTGGGAAAATGTCGGCGATGAGCCGACCCCGTTGATCCTGTTCGGCTGGCCGGACATGAAAGCCGAAAAGACCAAATTCGCGGTCGAGATTCCGTACCTGGGCAGCTTGATCCTGACCCACACCCTGGACAAACAGGTGCCGGCGCTCAAGGAGTTCCCGCCTGAAGACCGGCCGAATTCGACCATCGTGTTCTGGTCGTTCCGGGTCATGGTCGGCCTGGGTTTCCTGATGATCTTCACCGGTTTGTGGAGCCTGTGGCTGCGCAAGCGCGACACGCTGTATACCTCGCGTCCGTTCCTGTATCTGGCACTGTGGATGGGCCCATCCGGCCTGATCGCGATTCTCGCTGGCTGGTTCACCACTGAAATCGGCCGTCAGCCGTGGGTGGTCTACGGCTTGATGCGCACGGCGGATGCGTCCTCCGGGCACAGCTTCGTGCAGATGAGCATCACCTTGATCATGTTCGTCGTGGTGTATTTCGCGCTGTTTGGTGCCGGTCTTGGCTACATGATGCGCCTGGTGCGCAAAGGGCCGAAGATCGACGAAGGCAAGGAAACCAACGAAGGCGGTCCTGGCCAGAAGCGCACGCCGGCCCGTCCGCTGTCCGCCGCCGACGACAACGGTGACGGCGATCACAACCACAGCCTGACCAAGGAGATTTGAATCATGGGTATTGATCTTCCGCTGATCTGGGCCGTGATCATCATCTTCGGCATCATGATGTACGTGGTCATGGACGGCTTCGACCTGGGGATCGGGATTCTTTTTCCGTTCATCAAGGGCAAGACCGACCGTGACGTGATGATGAACACCGTCGCCCCGGTCTGGGACGGCAACGAAACCTGGTTGGTATTGGGCGGCGCGGCATTGTTCGGCGCCTTCCCGCTGGCCTATTCGGTGGTGCTCTCGGCGTTGTACCTGCCGCTGATTTTCATGCTGATCGGGCTGATTTTCCGTGGCGTGGCCTTTGAGTTTCGCTTCAAGGCCAAGGACGCCAAGCGCCACTTGTGGGACAAGGCATTCATCGGTGGTTCGATCGCCGCGACCTTCTTCCAGGGCGTGGCATTGGGTGCGTTCATCGATGGGCTGCCGGTGGTCAATCGTCAGTTTGCCGGTGGTTCACTCGACTGGCTGACGCCGTTCACGATGTTCTGTGGCGCGGCGCTGGTAGTGGCTTATGCGCTGCTCGGTTGCACCTGGCTGATCATGAAGACCGAAGGCAAGCTGCAGGAGCAGATGCATGACCTGGCGCGACCATTGGCCTTCGTGTTGCTGGCGGTGATTGGCATCGTCAGCGTCTGGACGCCGTTGGCCCACGCCGAGATCGCCGCACGCTGGTTCACCCTGCCTAATCTGTTCTGGTTCCTGCCGGTGCCGATTCTGGTGCTGGTAACCCTGTACGGTCTGATTCGCGCGGTGGCTCGCAATGCGCATTACACGCCATTCCTGTTGACCCTGGTGCTGATCTTCCTCGGCTACAGCGGTCTGGGTATCAGCCTGTGGCCGAACATCGTGCCGCCGTCGATCTCGATCTGGGACGCTGCCGCACCGCCGCAGAGCCAGGGCTTCATGCTGGTGGGCACGCTGTTCATCATCCCGTTCATCCTGGGTTACACCTTCTGGAGCTACTACGTGTTCCGCGGCAAGGTCACCCATGAAGACGGTTACCACTAGCCCATACGAATACGGCGCAAGGTTGATACCTGCGCCGTTGCAGAGGAGAACGCGATGATGGCTGGCAAACCTGATTTGCAGGAAATCGAAGCCGCAGAGAAAAAGCCGCTTTGGCAACGACTCGGCTGGCTGGCGTTGATCTGGACCGGCAGCGTTGGGGCACTGTTCATCGTGGCCACGCTGATGCGCATGTTCATGAATGCCGCGGGCCTGAGCACCCACTGAAATTCCCATCCCGTTGCCTTGCGGCACGGATTTTTAACCCTCCTGCGACGGAGGGTTTTTTTTGCCTGCTTTTATTTGCGTGCCTTGAGAATCACGAACTTGGGAGTAGCGGCCACTTGTTCGACGCCGCGGAACAGCCGCGCAAGCTTGCTGTGATAGCCCAGATGACGGTTGCCGACGATGTACAGCGCGCCGCCCACCACCAGCGCTTCGCGCGCCTGCTGGAACATCCGCCAGGCCAGGAAATCGCCGACCACTTGTTGTTGGTGGAATGGCGGATTGCACAGCACCACGTCGAGGGATTGGGGTTCCTGCCCCGCCAACCCATCGCCGGCACGCACGATCACGTCACGGTCACCCAGCGCCGCGCGCCAGTTTTCAGCGGCCGATTGCACGGCCATGAATGACTCGTCCACCAATGTGTAATGGGCCTCGGGGTTTTGCAGGGCGCTGGCGATCGCCAGCACGCCGTTGCCACACCCCAGATCGGCGACCCGCGCTGTGCCGAGGTTGTTCGGCAAGTGCGGCAGAAAGGCTCGTGTGCCTATATCCAGCCCTTCGCGACAGAACACGTTGGCGTGATTGAGCAGTTCGATTGCAGGCGTGTCGAGTCGATAGCGCGTCGGGTATGGAGAGACAGCGGGGGCTTTGGCTTCGGGCGTGGCGATCAGCAGCCGAGCCTTCTTCACGGCCAGCGAGGCTTGCACCGGGCCGATGTAGCGCTCCAGCAGATCGCCCGCGGCACGTGGCAGGTGCTTGACCATCGCCGCGGCAATCACTTGAGCACCGGGAGCCAATTGACCCTGTAGCCGGATCAGTTGCTCTTCCAGCAAGGCCAGGGTTTTCGGTACCCGGATCAATACTCGGTCAAACGGCCCGACGAACGCTTCGCTGGCTGGTACGCTCGGCACCGCATCAAACGCCTGGCCATTGCGCATGAGGTTTTTTTCGAGCCCCTGAAAGGCCAGAAATGAATCGCCGCTGCTGGTCACTCGGACCTTGCCCGCAAGGCTAACGGCCAATGCGCCGAAGCTGTCGTTGAGCACCAGTACGCGAGTATCTGCCGTCGGTTGTTGCCCGGCCAGATGATTGAGCAGGTATTCGTCTGCGGCATCAAACGCTTGCAGCGGTTCGTTCTGCTGTTCTGGCTGGCGGATCAGGTCGAGTTGGGCGAAAGAAGTTTCGAGCAGAGGCATGAGGCGGAGGGCTCTGGGTAGTCAGCGGAGATAATCAACGAGTGGCCGCCGGACGTTGTAGCGGGCGGAGCCATCCGAGCGGACTGCGTCGTGGACGCTTCACACGACATCACTCGGGATGGAGCGCAGATGGTACGTTTTTTTGGTCTGGATTACTTGCAGGGATTACCTGATTCGAACAGTTTCAGATGACGCCAGCTTTCGCTGCCCTGATCACCGCCGCGATCTTGTTATTGACGCCAAGTTTGTGGATGGCGTTCTTTATATGGAAACGCACAGTGCTTTCGCTCACGCAGAGGATGATTGCGATCTCGCAGGCCGTCTTGCCCACGGCTGAGTATTTCAGCACCTCGATTTCTCTGCATGACAAACTCGTTGTGGGCGGCTTCAGCGAGGAGGCCGGCAGGTCTTTCGCGATAATCCCGTGCAGGTGACGGTTGATAAACATCGCGTAGCCCAGATTTTTGTACAGTTCATATGCGGTAATCGGGCAATGGGTTCTGGCCACGCTCAGGATGCTGCAAAGCCCGTTCTTATCATGAACGGATTGGGACCAACCGTAGTGCAACCCCTGGTTTTTTTGCGCTTGCCACAGCCGTGGTGTTTTTGAATAGCACTCTTCTTGCCAGAGAATCGGTACTTCGGAGCCGCAGCAGTGGGCTAGTATTGGATCAACCGTATCGTAATGCTCGTTTTGATATTTCGTGTTCCATTCGCTAGGGTAATTATTCAGGATTATCTTATGGCGGTGTGTCCCTGTTGTTGGGGATGTTATTGAAAATGCACAAAAATTAAAGCCCATATTTTTAACGAGGTTAAGCGATATCTCGTACGCGGTCTCTATTTTTTGAGCGCAAGAAAGCTGTGTTAGCTGTGACTCCTTCCACACTTTCATTTGGTAACTCCATGCGGAATTTCTTGGGGGGTGCCGATTGGATCCAAGATCCGGCACGTCCCAGAGTGTAGGAGAATTCTTACAAGCATGCTGAACTATTTTGCTCTTGAAAAATCCTGTAGCTGCATAACTAGTTCTTAGCGTTGTTTTAGGGTTATACAAAATCAACACTCCGGTACTAGTTCTTTATTGCACTGCCCAAGTCTCTGCACGAATAACACTACAAACCATCGGTGTTTACGTCGTCTGCTTTGGGGGACACTGGTGTCATCTGTTGATCGGAGCGGCCCATGACTGCCAGTGTTGAAAAATTCACTCGTCAGACCTTGCTTGAGGTCCAGCCGTTGACTCCGAACCTGTTCACCCTGCGTACCACCAGGGATGCGGGCTTTCGTTTCCGAGCGGGGCAGTTCGCCCGGCTGGGTGTCACCAAGACAGACGGCAGCACGGTATGGCGGGCTTATTCCATGGTCTCTTCGCCCTATGACGAGTTCCTTGAGTTCTTCTCTATTGTTGTGCCGGGAGGGGAATTCACCAGTGAGCTGAGTCGGCTGGAAGCTGGCGATACGCTGCTGGTCGACCGTCAGGCCTTCGGTTATCTGACGCTGGATCGCTTCGTCGATGGCCGTGATCTCTGGTTGTTATCCACAGGCACGGGCGTGGCGCCGTTTCTGTCGATCCTGCAGGACTTCGAAGTTTGGGAGAAATTCGAACGAATCATCCTGGTCTACAGCGTGCGCGAAGCGCGGGAGCTGGCGTACCAGGCATTGATTGCGGAGCTAGCGCAGCGTGACTACCTGGCCGAGTACGCGCACAAACTGCAATTCATTCCCACCGTCACCCGCGAACAGCATCCGGGTGCCTTGAACGGGCGGATCACCAGCCTCATCGAGAATGGCGAACTGGAACAGACGGCCGGTGTAGCGCTGACAGCCGAGCATTCGCGGGTGATGCTCTGCGGTAACCCACAGATGATCGATGAGACGCGCAAGCTGCTGAAACAACGGGACATGCACTTGAGCCTCAGTCGCCGACCTGGCCAAGTGGCGGTGGAAACCTACTGGTAAACGAACGGCGCCCCGAAGGCGCCGTTTCTCTGGGCAATCAGCGATCAGGGCCGATTGTTCTGAGCCTTGAGCAGATCGCGGATCTCGCTCAGCAATTCTTCTTCCTTGGTCGGAACCGGCGGCAGGGTTGGCGCAACGGCCTCTTCGCGCTTCAGGCGGTTGATGGCCTTGACGCCCATGAAGATCGCGAAGGCGACAATGATGAAGTCGATCATGCTCTGGATGAACTTGCCATACGCCAGCACCACTGCCGGGACATTACCGTTAGCGGCCTTGAGCGTGATGGCCAGATCACTGAAGTCCACCCCACCGATCAGCAAGCCGATTGGCGGCATCACCACGTCGCCGACAAATGACGTAACGATTTTGCCGAAGGCAGCGCCGATGATGATACCGACGGCCATGTCGACCACATTACCTTTGACCGCGAAGGCCTTGAACTCACTTATCACGCCCATAGGTTATTTCCTTGTTACAGATGAGGTTGGTGAACGCAGTGTAAATCAGCAAAGCGCCCCTTGCTTGAAACGCCTTCTTACAATGCCCGTGTCTATCGACACAACTTCCGGTTATTAGTTTACAAAAATCCACTCTTCGCGCGCGTCTACCCGCTCTAGACCGGGCTTTCCAGAACCTTTTCGCTATCGGCCCGGTACGGGATTTCTATTTATGTTTTGGCCTTTGGGTCACTAGCCTCTGTGGTGCGCACCAGGATGCGCTTAATAAAACCAGAGGAAACTTCCATGACAACTCCCCTTGGCCTCGGGGCTTTTCCCCTCCGTCGTACCTTCGGCGTTCTGAGCGTCAGCCTGCTGTCCTTCTCCATCAACGCTGCGACGTTGACCCGTGATAATGGTGCCGCTGTCGGCGATAACCAGAATTCGCAAACCGCCGGCGCGACCGGGCCGGTGCTGTTGCAAGACGTACAGTTGATTCAGAAGCTCCAGCGTTTCGACCGTGAACGCATTCCTGAGCGTGTGGTGCATGCCCGTGGCACTGGCGCCCATGGCACGTTCACCGTGACTGACGACCTCAGTGACTTGACCAAGGCCAAGGTATTCGCCGGCGGCCAGAGCACACCGGTATTTGTGCGTTTCTCCGCAGTGGTCCATGGCAACCACTCCCCGGAAACCCTGCGTGACCCGCGGGGGTTCGCCACCAAGTTCTACACCGCCGACGGTAACTGGGACCTGGTCGGCAACAATTTCCCGACCTTCTTCATTCGGGACGCCATCAAGTTTCCGGACATGGTCCATGCCTTCAAGCCGGACCCGCGCACCAATCTTGACGATGACTCCCGTCGTTTCGATTTCTTCTCTCATGTTCCGGAAGCCACTCGCACCTTGACCGAGTTGTATTCCAACTCCGGCACCCCGGCCAGTTATCGGGAGATGGACGGCAACAGTGTGCATGCCTACAAGTTGGTTAACGCCCAGGGTGAGGTTCACTATGTAAAGTTTCACTGGAAAAGTTTGCAGGGAATAAAAAATCTCACTCCTAAAGAAGTCGCCAATGTTCAAGGTCAAGATTACAGTCATATGACCAACGACTTGGTTGCTCATATTAACAAGGGGGACTTTCCGAAGTGGGACTTGTACGTCCAGGTTCTAAATCCTCAAGATTTGTCCAAGTTTGATTTCGATCCATTGGACGCCACCAAGATCTGGCCCGGTGTTCCTGAGCGAAAAGTTGGACAGATGGTATTGAACCGTAATCCGGCGAATGTATTCCAGGAAACCGAACAAGTGGCGATGGCACCGGCCAACTTGGTTCCGGGTATCGAGCCTTCGGAAGATCGCTTATTGCAGGGGCGAGTGTTCTCGTATGCCGATACCCAACTGTATCGCCTGGGGGCCAATGCACTGCAGTTGCCGATCAACGCACCGAAAGTCGCCGTGAACAACGGTAATCAGGATGGTGCGATGAACATCGGCGCCAGCAGCACGGGGGTGAATTACCAGCCGAGCCGTCTGCTGCCCCGTGAGGAACCGCAAACTGCGCGTTACAGCCAGTCGACCCTGTCGGGCAGCACGCAGCAGGCGAAGATTCAACGTGAGCAGAACTTCAAGCAGGCCGGTGATCTGTATCGCTCGTTCAACCAGAAGGAACGTCAGGACCTGATCGACAGCTTCGGCGGCTCCCTGGCCACCACCGATGACGAGAGCAAGCACATCATTCTGTCCTTCCTGTACAAGGCCGACCCGGAATACGGGACAGGCGTAACCAAAGTGGCCAAGGGTGATCTGGCCCGGGTCAAGGCGTTGGCGGCCAAACTGGTCGACTGATCTATCTGCCTGAAGCGGGGCCTCGTACGAGGTCCCGTCTGACCAAGGAGTCCCGCCATGCGTGTTTATCTGTCTGTGTTTCTGGCGTGCGTGTCGTTCGGTGTATTCGCCGGTCCTGACGCGCAAGTCTCGAAGGACCCCGAGGCGCTGAAAGCGCAATTACAGGATTACTATTTCGATGCCGCCCGAAGGGGGGATGTGCCGATGCTCGAGACTTTCATCGAGGCCGGCTATTCCCTCGACACCCGCGACAGCAAGGGTTACACCGCGTTGATACTGGCCGCCTATCACGGTCAGGGGGCTGCCGTGGAGCGCTTGTTGGCGGCCGGGGCGGACGCCTGCGCTCAGGACCAACGCGGCAATACCGCGCTGATGGGCGCGATTTTCAAAGGCGAAGTGCAGATCGCTCGAACCCTGCTGGCCGCCAATTGCAGCCCCGACCAACGCAACGGCGCCGGGCAGACTGCCGCAATGTATGCCGGGTTGTTCAAGCGCGTCGAGTTGCTCGACGCACTCAAGGCCAAAGGGGCGGACCTGAACGCCGAGGATCCGTTGGGCAACAGTGCCGCGCGTCTGGCCAGCGGTGAAATCCGCACGGCGGCGCCGCGCTGATCCGCGTCAGCTGAGCTATCATCGCGGTTTTTGCCGGGAGTTCAGATGGCCAAGGCCAAGCGCATGTACGGCTGCACCGAGTGTGGCTCAACCTTCCCCAAGTGGGCCGGCCAGTGCGGCGAATGCGGAGCCTGGAACACGCTGACCGAAACCATGGTGGAGAGTGGCGCCGCCGCGGCCCCCAGCGGTCGCACCGGTTGGACCGGCCAGCAGGCACAGATCAAGACCCTGGCCGAAGTCAGCGTCGAAGAAATTCCGCGTTTTTCCACGGCGTCCAGTGAGCTCGATCGAGTTTTGGGTGGCGGCCTGGTGGATGGCTCGGTGGTGTTGATCGGTGGTGACCCCGGCATCGGCAAGTCGACGATTCTGTTGCAAACCTTGTGCAACCTCGCCAAGAGCATGCCGGCGCTGTATGTCACCGGCGAAGAGTCCCAGCAACAAGTGGCCATGCGTGCCCGGCGGCTGGGCTTGCCTCAGGATCAACTGCGGGTGATGACTGAAACCTGTATTGAAACCATCATTGCCACCGCCCGGCAGGAAAAGCCCAAGGTGATGGTGATCGACTCGATTCAGACGATCTTCACCGAGCAACTGCAGTCGGCACCGGGGGGCGTCTCCCAGGTGCGCGAAAGTGCGGCATTGCTGGTGCGTTACGCCAAGCAAAGCGGCACGGCGATTTTCCTCGTGGGCCATGTCACTAAAGAAGGTGCGCTGGCCGGCCCCCGAGTGCTGGAGCACATGGTCGACACCGTTCTGTATTTCGAAGGCGAATCCGATGGGCGCCTGCGTTTGCTGCGGGCGGTGAAAAACCGGTTCGGCGCGGTGAATGAACTGGGCGTGTTCGGCATGACCGACAAAGGACTGAAAGAAGTCTCCAACCCTTCGGCGATTTTCCTGACACGCGCTCAGGAAGAAGTCCCGGGCAGTGTGGTCATGGCCACGTGGGAAGGCACCCGGCCGATGCTGGTGGAAGTCCAGGCGCTGGTAGATGACAGCCACCTGGCCAACCCGCGCCGGGTGACGCTCGGTCTGGATCAGAATCGCCTGGCCATGTTGTTGGCGGTTTTGCACCGCCACGGCGGCATCCCGACCCACGATCAGGACGTGTTCCTCAACGTGGTCGGTGGTGTGAAGGTCCTGGAAACCGCTTCTGATCTGGCGCTGATGGCGGCGGTCATGTCCAGTTTGCGCAACCGGCCGCTGCCGCACGATCTGCTGGTGTTTGGCGAAGTCGGGTTGTCGGGTGAAGTACGCCCGGTACCGAGTGGCCAGGAGCGCTTGAAAGAGGCGGCCAAGCACGGCTTCAAACGCGCCATCGTGCCCAAGGGCAACGCGCCGAAAGAGCCGCCGCCGGGGTTGCAGATTATCGCCGTGACGCGCCTGGAACAGGCCCTCGACGCACTGTTCGAATAAACCGTAAACGGGACACAAACCCTGTGGGAGCGAGCAGGCTCGCTTGTATGCTGGTACTTGAAGGGAGGAGGAGGCCTTCAGGCTTCGATCAGGGCACCCAATTCGCGCTCTAGTTCCCGGGGATCGCCCAGGTTGAACTCAATCAACCGTCGCAGGCGCTCGATGGATTCCAGGCTGATGTGTTTGCAGACGAACCCGAGCTGGCCATGGTCATCGTGGGTCAGTTGCACATCCATCTTGATGGCGAGGTCATCGTTGAGATGAATGTCGACCAGGAAATGCCATTCCCGATTACCCAGCCATGGCTCGGGCTTCTCGACCAGCAGTCCCTTGAGCGACAGGTCAATCAGCCGCACCGGCCAGGTGAATTCCCCTTGGCTCAGCTCGGTTCGGGCATCGAACGCAATACGTCTGAAGCGGCGGCGATCGGCAGGTTGTTCGCTCATGGCGCAATCCTCGTAAAGGTTCGCTGACTATAGACCTGCATTGCCGGAGGCTGCCAGCACAGTGATGGCTCTAGACTGATGTCGAACTATGGTCTTTGCCGCCAGTAGCGCTAAACTCGAGATGGCTGTCTTTCTTGTCCACTCTGGCTGGAATCATAAAATGAAAAATAATAATAGCCCGCTACGCCACTTACCCTGGCTGCTGCTGGCAGTCGTAGGAGCGTGCGCCCTGGGCGTAGTGGCATTGCGTCGAGGCGAGGCGATCAACGCCTTGTGGATCGTTGTCGCAGCCGTCGCTATCTATCTTGTCGCATACCGCTACTACAGCCTGTTCATCGCTAACAATGTGATGCAACTCGATTCGCGTCGGGCTACACCTGCCGTAATCAACAATGACGGTCTGGACTATGTGCCGACCAACAAACACATTCTTTTCGGCCACCACTTCGCGGCCATCGCCGGCGCGGGGCCGCTGGTCGGTCCGGTGTTGGCGGCGCAGATGGGCTACCTGCCCGGTACGCTGTGGCTGATTGCCGGCGTGGTGCTGGCCGGTGCGGTTCAGGACTTCATGGTCCTGTTCATGTCCACCCGCCGCAACGGTCGCTCCCTGGGCGACATGGTCCGTGAAGAAATGGGCCGCATCCCCGGGACCATCGCGCTGTTCGGCTGCTTCCTGATCATGATCATCATCCTCGCGGTGCTGGCGCTGATCGTGGTCAAGGCCCTGGCCGAGAGCCCGTGGGGCATTTTCACGGTGATGGCGACCATCCCGATCGCGATGTTCATGGGCGTCTACATGCGCTACATCCGCCCGGGCCGTATCGGTGAAATCTCGGTGATCGGCGTGGCGTTGCTGCTGGGTTCGATCTGGCTGGGCGGGCAGATCGCCGCTGACCCGGTGTGGGCCAAGGCGTTCAGCTTTACCGGGGTCCAGATCACCTGGATGCTGATCGGCTACGGTTTTGTCGCGGCCGTGTTGCCGGTGTGGCTGATTCTGGCGCCTCGCGATTACCTGTCCACGTTCCTCAAGATCGGCACCATCGTCGCCCTGGCGATCGGCATTCTGATCACCATGCCCGTGCTGAAAATGCCGGCATTGACCCAGTTCATTGACGGCACCGGGCCGGTGTGGAAGGGCGGGCTGTTCCCGTTCCTGTTCATCACCATTGCCTGTGGCGCAGTGTCGGGTTTCCATGCGCTGATTGCTTCCGGCACCACGCCGAAGCTGCTGGATAACGAAGTCAACGCTCGCTACATCGGTTACGGCGGCATGCTGATGGAATCCTTCGTGGCGATCATGGCGATGGTGGCCGCTTCGGTGATCGAGCCGGGCGTCTATTTCGCCATGAACAGCCCGGCCGCGGTTGTCGGCGGTGATGTGGTGGCGGTAGCGACAGCGGTCAGCAACTGGGGCTTTGCCATCACGCCGGAAGCGTTGCAAGCGGTAGCCAAGGACATCGGTGAAACCACCGTCCTGGCCCGTGCCGGCGGTGCGCCGACCCTGGCGGTCGGTATCGCGCAGATCTTGCACAGCGTGCTGCCGGGCGAAAACACCATGGCGTTCTGGTACCACTTCGCGATCCTGTTCGAAGCACTGTTCATCCTCACCGCGGTCGACGCCGGCACCCGTGCCGGGCGTTTCATGCTGCAGGATTTGCTCGGCTCATTCGTACCGGCGCTGAGACGCACCGAGTCCTGGACCGCCAACCTGATCGCCACCGCCGGTTGCGTGGCGATGTGGGGCTACCTGCTGTACCAAGGCGTGATCGATCCGCTGGGTGGCATCAACACCTTGTGGCCATTGTTCGGTATCTCCAACCAGATGCTGGCCGGTATCGCGCTGATGCTGGCAACCGTTGTGCTGATCAAAATGAAACGCCAACGCTATATCTGGGTCACCATGCTGCCAGCCGTTTGGTTGCTGATCTGCACCACCACTGCAGGCTTCATCAAGCTGTTCGACGCCAACCCGGCGATCGGCTTCCTGTCGCTGGCCAAGAAGTACAGTGATGCCCTGGCCAGCGGTCAGATCCTCGCTCCGGCCAAGAGCATCGAGCAGATGCAGCACGTGATCTACAACGCCTACACCAACGCAACGCTGACCGCGCTGTTCCTGTTCGTGGTGTTCAGCATCCTGTTCTATGCGCTCAAGGTCGGTATTGCCGCCTGGGGCACCAAAGAACGCACGGATAAAGAATCGCCATTCCAGGCTCTGCCGGATGCGTAACCTGAGGATTGCACCATGTTCAATGACCTGAGCCGCCTCGGTAAATACCTCGGTCAGGCCGCGCGCCTGATGGTCGGGATGCCCGACTACGACAACTACGTCGAGCATATGCAAACCAAACACCCGGACAAACCGGTGATGAGTTACGAGGCGTTCTTTCGGGAGCGCCAAGAGGCTCGCTACGGCGGCAAGGGTGGACCGAAGTGCTGTTGATGTACGCGGTTTAGGTAACACATCACTGTAGGAGCAGGGCTTGTCGGCGAAGGCGATCTTCAAGATGCTTTCGCCGGCAAACCTGGCTCCTACAGTTTTTTTGCGTCCGGGAGATCTTATTTTGTTAGCGCCAATCCCTGTCACGATCCTCAGCGGCTTTCTCGGCGCTGGCAAAACCACCTTGTTGCGCCACCTGCTCAAAGCCGAGCACGGCCTGAAAATCGCCGTGATCGAAAACGAGTTCAGTGACGCCGGCATCGACACCCAACTGTTGGGCGACGAGCCAGTGCAAGTGATGACGCTGTCCAACGGCTGCGTCTGCTGCACCATCCACACCGATTTGACCAAAGCGCTGTATCTGCTACTGGAGCGCCTGGACAGTGGCGAAATCGCCTTTGACCGCCTGGTGATCGAATGCACTGGTCTGGCCGACCCGGCCCCGGTGGCGCAAACCTTTTTTATCGATGAAGAGCTGCGCGAGCGCTACATCCTCGACGGCATCATCACCCTGGTGGACGCGGCTCATGCCGAACTGCACCTGACCCAGACCATTGCCCAGGCGCAGATCGGTTTTGCCGACCGCTTGCTGGTGAGCAAACGCGATCTGGTGGATGAGCCGACCTTCACCGCCCTCAGCGAGCGCCTGACCCGGATCAACCGTCGCGCGCCGATTCGTGTGGTCGACCACGGCAAGATTGATCTGGCCGAATTGCTCGATGTGCGTGGCTTCAACCTCAATGCCGACCTCGGTGGTGGCGTGAGTTTGCGCCCGGTGAGCAAGGCGCCCTCCATCGATCGCATTTCCAGCCTGGTGCTGCGTACCGACAAACCGCTGGATATCGACAAGCTCAGCGAGTTCATGAACGAACTGCTGGAAGACCATGGCAAGCAATTGCTGCGCTACAAAGGCGTTTTGAACATTCTTGGTGAGCCGCGGCGCATGGTGTTCCAGGGCGTGCTGAAACTGTACGGCTTCGATTGGGATACCGAGTGGGCGGACGATGACACGCGCGAAAGCGTGATCGTGTTCATTGCCGATGAGTTGCCGGAGGAGAAGATTCGCGAGGGGTTTGCGCGGGTTGCGGCGCAGTAAGCCCCGACATTTTCAGCGGGCCCGATGTCGTCGTCGCAAGCAGGTCGAATCGTCGCACCGTCGCTCCCACAAGGGGATGCATTTCCAGTGTGGGATCGAGCCTGCTCGCGATGGCAATCTACCCGGCAACACGATTCTGGCTGAGTACTGATCCGGAGTGCAGCAGTACCTCCTCAAGATGATCCAGATGCCGGTGCATCAACATTTCGGCCATCACCACATTCCCACGTTCTACCGCATCGACAATCCCCATGTGCTCCTGCCATCCGCAATAATCACCGGTCTGAGCGTCATACTGCGCAATCGCCAATGAAGTCAGCGGCACCAGACTGCCAAGAAAATGCGCCAGCGGCGCATTTCCCGCCATTTCGGCCAGTTGTAAGTGAAACTCCCCCGATAACCGGATCGCTGGACCACGCTCCTTGCATTGGCGTTCGCTTTCGATCAAGGCTCGCAGGCGCTTCAGGTTTTGCGCACGAGGTTGCTGGCAGGCAAGTTTCACTAGCGTGACTTCGGTCAGACGGCGAGCATGAAGCGTCTGACGGGTCTGTTCGGCATCGGGATCGGCGACCCGGGGGCGATGATTGGTCCGCAGGATGATGATCTGCTGATGGGACAGCTGCGTCAGTACTCCACGAATGTCACTGCGCCTGGCACCGAACATCTGCGCCAGGCTTTCTTCGGTAAAGCGACTGGCCGCATTGATGCGCTGTTCGAGAATGGCGTCGAAGATTCGCGAATAAAGATCATCCACCGGCGGACGAAAGGGCAGGGCAACAAGCGTTTGTGGTGAGGCGAAGCTGTTCATGGCCTGTCTCCAGTTCGAAGAGGGGGTCAACTGCCGAGGTGGTCGTCCGGGATATTCAATTCGATGCCCATCCGTTGACCTTCCCGAAGGATGTGCCGACGCATTTCGGCGCTGGCCTGGGCGCTGTTTTTGCTGCGTATCGCTCGTACCATGGCTTCGCTTTCTTCAAGGCGCTCAGCCAAGTGCTCCGGAGAATTGCGCAGCACGTCGGCGCTTTGCTTGAGGGCATTGCTGGTCTGCTGCACCACGCTCTGGAAAATCGGGTTCGAGGTCAGGGTGAACAACTCTTCGTGGAACGCGATGTAGGCGTTCACACCGGCCTCGCTGTCATTGGCTTCCAGGGCTTCGCGCATGTCCATCAGGGTCAGGCGCAGTTGCCCGACTTCCTTGCTGCTGATGGACTGCGCCACCAGGCCGACGATGAACGGTTCGAGGGTGTAGCGCAGTTGCAGCACGTCTTCCAGGCTGGCCCCGGCGACTGCGCTGTCGTGTCTTTGGCTGTCGCTGAGATTGGCCTCCAGCACCACCACGCCTTTGCCCGGCATCGAGCGCACCAGGCCGAGGGTTTCCAGCACGATCACCGCTTCGCGCAGGCTTGGGCGGCTGATGCCCAGTTGTTCGGCCAGTTCACGCTGGCCCGGCAGCATGTCGCCGGAACGCCACTGACCGCGAGCCAGCGCGGCCCGTAGTTTTTCTACCACTGAATTTACGACGGTTGACGAGGTAATCACTGTTCGCTCCAAATCGCGATAAATGTGCCTGCCCGTGGGCAGGCACACGCTGTTTAAAATTCCTGCTGATGTGCCGGGACAACCGGTTTTCTCGGCTGGAAGGTATAACCCACCTGGCCGGACAGCACTTTGTTTGCCCGTTGGATATCGATGTCCTTTTCCCAGCGAGCAATGGCCACCGTGGCGACGCAGTTACCAATCAGATTGGTCAGCGCCCGGCCGATGCCCATGAACCAGTCCACCGCCAGCACCAGCACCAGGCCCACCACCGGAATTGCCGGGATCGCCGTCAGGGTGGCGGCGAGAATCACCAGCGCCGAGCCGGGAATCCCGTGGGCACCTTTGGAGGTGATCAGCGACACCAGCAGAATCGTCAGCAGGTCAGTCATGGCCAGCGGCGTGCCGGTGGCATTGGCGATGAACACGATGGCCAGGGTCAGGTAGATCGAAAAACCGTCAAGGTTGAATGAGTACCCGGTCGGAATCACCAGGCCGACCGTGGAGCTGCCGATGCCCAGATGCTCAAGCTTGCGCATGATTTGTGGCAGCACGGCGTCGGAAGAGGCGGTGCCCATGACGATCAGCAGTTCTTCACGCAGGTACTTGAGCAGTGGCCACATCCGCAGGCCCGAGAGGCGCATCACCAGGCCGAGAATCAGCGCCACGAATGCCGCGCAGGTCAGGTAAAACAGGCCGACCAGACTGCCCAGGTGTTGCAGCGAGTCCAGGCCATATTTGCTGGTGGTGAAGGCGATGGCGCCGAAGACGCCGATCGGCGCCAGGCGCACGATCATGCCCATGATGCGGAAGATCACATGGCTCAGCTCGTTGATCAGCCGGGAAATACCCGACGCCGCTTCACCCACCAGATTCAGCGCGCTGCCGAACAGCACCGAAAACAGCAGGACTTGCAGGATGTTGTTGTCGGCGAAGGCGCCGATCACCGAGGTCGGAATCAGGTCCATCAGGAACTGCGTGGTGGTGTGCATGTGCTGACCGCGCTGGGCGATGTCGCCCATGTCGGCGGCGGAGAGCTGCTCCAGATGAATGTTCGCGCCGCTGCCGATGCCGGTTGTGAAGGCGAACACCAGGCCGATCACCAGGGCGATGGTGGTCAGTATTTCGAAGTAGATGACCGATTTGAGGCCGATGCGTCCGACCTTCTTCAGGTCACCGGCACCGCTGATGCCGCTAACCACCACGCAAAACACGATCAGGCCAATAAGCATCTTGATCAGTTTGATGAAGCCGTCGCCAAGGGGTTTGAGTTGGGCGGAGTATTCGGGAAAGGTCAGCCCGCAGACGATGCCGAGCACCAGTCCGAGAACCACTTGAAGGAAGATTGAACGCGAGCACCATCTGAGCATGGGAGGAATCCTGGTCGGTGTCCTGGCTGCCGTGCGCCAAGCGCATCAGATTCAGGACTTAATTATTGTGGTCTTACCGGTATGTCCAGTGCAGGCGCAGTCTACGCTGGATTTTTTCAGGATTACAAGGGGACTCAGCAAAATTGGCATGACCGGTCTGACCAGTGGTGCCGACCCCAATTGATCTTTATGGCGGACGAAAAAAAACCGGCCATCACTGGCCGGTTTTTTCATTGCTGCGGTTTAGCGGGGCAATTAAGCGCCGTACACCGGCAGTTTCTTGCAGATGGCCTTGACCTTCTCACGAACGGCGTCGATCACCGCTTCGTTGTTCAGGTCAGCCAGGATGTCGCAGATCCAGCCGGCCAGCTCTTTGCACTCTGCTTCCTTGAAGCCGCGAGTGGTCACAGCCGGGGTACCGAAACGCAGGCCGGAGGTGACGAACGGGGAGCGTGGATCGTTCGGTACCGAGTTCTTGTTCACGGTGATGAACGCTTTGCCCAGTGCAGCGTCGGCGTCTTTACCGGAGATTTCCTGCTTGATCAGCGACAGCAGGAACAGGTGGTTCTGAGTACCGCCCGACACCACGTCGAAACCGCGCTCGATGAACACGCCGGCCATGGCCTGGGCGTTTTTCACCACTTGTTGCTGGTAGGCCTTGAACTCAGGCTGCAGCGCTTCCTTGAAGCAGATCGCCTTGGCAGCGATCACGTGCTCCAGCGGGCCGCCCTGGGCGCCCGGGAATACTGCGGAGTTCAGCTTCTTCTCGATGTCGGCGTTGGCGCGAGCCAGGATCAGGCCGCCACGTGGACCGCGCAGGGTTTTGTGGGTGGTGGTGGTCACCACGTCAGCGAAAGGCACCGGGTTCGGGTAGACGCCAGCGGCGACCAGACCGGCCACGTGGGCCATGTCGACGAACAGGTAAGCACCAACCTTGTCAGCGATAGCGCGGAAGCGTGGGAAGTCCAGAACCTGCGAGTAGGCAGAGAAACCGGCCACGATCATTTTCGGCTTGTGCTCAACGGCCAGACGCTCGACTTCGTCGTAGTCGATCAGGCCATTGGCATCGATGCCGTACTGAACGGCGTTGTACAGCTTGCCGGAGGAAGAAACGCTGGCACCGTGGGTCAGGTGACCACCGTGAGCCAGGCTCATGCCCAGAATGGTGTCGCCCGCTTGCAGCAGAGCCAGGTAAACGGCGCTGTTGGCTTGCGAACCGGCGTGCGGCTGAACGTTGGCGTAATCGGCGCCGAACAGCTCTTTGGCGCGGTCGATGGCCAGTTGTTCGACGATATCGACGAACTCGCAACCACCGTAGTAGCGCTTGCCCGGGTAGCCTTCGGCGTACTTGTTGGTCAGTACCGAGCCTTGAGCTTCCATCACCGCAGGGCTGGTGTAGTTTTCCGAAGCGATCAGCTCAATGTGTTCTTCCTGGCGCTGAGCTTCTTGCTCCATGGCGGCAAAAAGATCGGCGTCGAACTTGGCAATAGTCAAATCACGGCTGAACATGGCGGTCCTCAAGGATCGGGGCAGAAAAGGGAGGCATTCTAACCCAACCGCTTTTAGATGGCATATGAAAGGACATCATGTCGCAGACAAGTGGGCTTCATGACGGGATCAGCGGTGATCGTGCGGGCCTCATCGCGGGCAAACCCGCTCCCACAGGGATCTTCAGTGGTCAAAAATCTTGGGTTCACCCAAAAAACTGTGGGAGCGGGCTTGCCCGCGATGGGGCCGTCCGCAGCACTCTGAAACTCAGTCGAACATGAACAACGCATCATTGCTGAACTGCGCTTCGAACCGGCCGGCCGGCATCGGGCGGCCGAACAGGTAGCCCTGAACCTCATCGCAGCCATGCTCGCGCAGGAAGTCGAGCTGTTCGTGGGTTTCCACGCCCTCGGCGATTACCGCCAGATTGAGGCTGTGGGCCATGGCGATGATCGCCCGGGCAATCTGCGCATCCTGCTCGCCCGACGGCAGGCCATCAACGAAGGTGCGGTCGATTTTCAGCACATCGATCGGGAATTGCTTGAGGTAGTTGAGCGATGAATAACCGGTGCCGAAGTCGTCGACCGCAATGCTCAGGCCGAGGTTTTTCAGTCCGGCGAGGATCTGCATCGCCTCGCTGACTTCACGCATCAGGATACTTTCGGTCAGCTCCAGCTCCAGGCACGCCGGCGGCAGGCCGGTTTCCCTGAGGATGGTGGCGATCCGCGTGCCGAGCTGCCCGTCGGAGAACTGCCGGGCCGAAATATTCACCGAGACCTTCGGCACCCGCACCTTGGCCTGGTGCCAGGTCTTGAGTTGACGACAGGCCTCACCGATCACCCAGTCGCCGACATCCACCACCAGCCCGAGCTCTTCGAGCACCGGAATGAAGTCCCCTGGCGGCACCAGGCCGCGGCGCGGATGGCGCCAGCGCAGCAGGGCTTCGGCGCCGGTCAGGCGTTTGCCGTCGCCGCTGAATTGCGGCTGGTAGTACAGCACGAATTCGTTTTGTTCCAGAGCGTGGCGCAAGTCGCTTTCCAGCTCCAGACGCTCCAGGGCGCTGGCGTTCATGTCGGCCTGATAGAACTGGAAGTTGTTCTTGCCGCGTTCCTTGGCGTGGTACATCGCGGTGTCGGCGTTCTTCATCAGCTGACTGAGTTCGCTACCGTCCTGAGGACTCAGGGCGATGCCGATACTGGCGGTGACGAAGAACTCGCGGCCTTCGAGCACGAACGGCTTCACCAGGCTGGCGAGGATCTGTTCGGCCACGTGAATGGCTCGGTTCAGCGCGATCTCGCGGTTGACCCGGGGTTGCAGCAGCAATGTGAACTCATCACCGCCCATGCGCGCCACGGTGTCGTCATCGTCGACGCAGCCGAGCAGGCGCGTGGCCATTTCCTTGAGCATGCGGTCGCCGGCGGCATGACCCAGGGAGTCGTTGATCGGCTTGAAGCGGTCCAGGTCGAGGAACATCAGCACCACCCAGGACTTCTGCCGTTCGGCCGATTGCAGCGCAGTGTGCAGGCGATCCTGGAACAGCGTGCGGTTGGGCAGGTGGGTCAGGGCGTCGTAATAGGCGAGGCGGTGAATCCGTTGCTCACTGGCCTTGCGTTCGCTGATGTCGCTGAAGAAACACACATAACTGGCCAGATCGCCTTCGTCGTCGAGCACCGCCGTAATCCCGACCCAGGCCGGATAGTGCTCGCCGTTGCGACGCTTGAGCCAGACTTCGCCTTCCCAGGTGCTGTGCTGATGCAATTGCTTGAGCACGTAGCGCAGATGAGTTTCCTGCTGCTCGTCGACGGTGAGCATGTTCGGCAACTGATCGAGCACCTGGGACACCGCATAGCCGCTGACGCGACTGAAGGCCTCGTTGGCCTGGACGATATAGCCGGCCGGGTCAGTGATCAGAATCGCCGAGGTGGAGTGCTCGAATACCGTGGCCGCCATGCGCAGGTCTTTCTCGGCCCGGCGTTGCTGGCTGATGTCGCGACCGACCCCGAGCACACCTTCGAAGGCGCCGTGTTCGTCCCAGACCAAAACCAGACGCAACTCGATAGGGATCTTGCGTCCGTCGGCCCGCAGGCAGTCGAACAAAAACAGTTGGGTCTGCACCTGACTGCGCAGCAGTGTCAGTTGATCGGGTTTATCCAGCGCTTTGCTGACCCGGTCCATCAGGCTGTAGATGCCGCTCAGTTGTTGCGGGTTGGCGATGGTCGATTGCCAGCCGTTCTGGAATATCCAGTCGGCGTCGAAGCCCAGCACCGCTTGCACCGAAGGGCTGACGTAGTTGAGCGCCATCTTGCTGTCAGTGGAGAAAATCACGTCGCTGATACTTTCGGCGAGCATCCGGTAGCGCTGCTCGCTGTCGCGCAGGGATTCACTGGCTTCGATCTGCTCGGTGATGTCCTTGGCCACACCGATGATGCGCGTGACCTGATCGTGCTTGTCCCGCGCCAGGGCCTGTTCGCGAATATCGAAACGCCGCCATTTGCCATCGCGATGACGGAAGCGCAGCTGGCACTGCAGCAATTGGGTGTAACCCGCCTGACGCTGAGATTGGCGAGAGCGGTGGTAGTAGTCGGCATCTTCCGGGTGCAAGAGGATTTCCCAGAAGTACTCGCCCATCTGGTGCAGCTCGGTGCGGTTGTAACCCAGCGTCTGCCCCAGGTGATGGTTGCTGAAGATCATCCGCTGGCTGATCACGTCTTGCACATACAGGTGATCCGGCACGGTGCGCACCACATCGGACCAGAATCCTTCGCGCTCCAGCAGCGAAAGCTCAATGAGTTTGCGGCTGGTGATGTCGCTGATGCTCAGGATCACCGCTCTATGGTCGGGCTGATCTTCCGGCAGGCGCAGCACGAGCCACAAGTGCTGGTCGCGGCCATTGGCGTCCTGAAGCTTGATTTCCAGCTCAAGCTGTTTCTGCTGGTGGAGCACCGCTTCGAGCACTTGATTGCCGATGGCCGTGCAGTCCAGTGGGCAGCCGTTGATCAGTAGTTTCCAGGCCTGATCGCAGGAATTGACGTTGAGCAGTTGCAGGGCGACCTGGTTGACCTCGGTGATGCGCAGTTCCTGCAACAGTTGCTGGCGTTGCTCCGGTATCCCGAGCCAGGTTCTCAGCTGCTCGCTGCTGGTGAGTTGCGCCTTGTCGAAAAAGCTTTTGAGCCCGGACAGGTCCAGCACGCACAGGGCAACACCGGTGCCTTCGAAGATGTCCTGATAGCGTCGGCGGCCTTCATGCAGTTGGCGTTGGCGGCGACGAATGTTCAGCAAAGCGATGAACGGTAACAGTGAGAAGGCCAGGCCCAGCAGGCATTTGCCGATGAATGCCGGCAGCAGTTGTTCGATCACCCGTTGCCGGTCGAACAGCCCGCGCAGTTGCCAGTCGCTGCTGCTCAGGGGGACGATCAATACGCTGTTGGTCAGTTCGTCGGGTGTCAGCGCCGCGGGTTTGGCTGAAGGCAGGGCGTCATCGCGACTGATGATCTGATGATTGATGCGGTTTTCCACCAGCCACAGGGGGCGAAGGCCGGCGTCGCCCTGTTTGGTCAATGAAGAAAAAAATGTCGGTGTCAGGCGCAGGGCCCAGTAGCCGCGAGTACTGCCGCTGGCCTGGTGCAGGAGCAGGTGCACCACCGAGCCGTCATCGGCATTGCTGAAATAGTGGGCCTGGGCGCGACTGCGCTGGACCAGTTCGCTCAGGTAGTTGGCGTCCTGGCTGTCGACGGCGCTGTCACTCAGGACTTTCCCGGAGGGGCTGAGCAGCGCCAGGCTGCGCAGGTCGGGCAGCGACTGTTGCAGTTTGCGCAGCAATGTCTGCTGTTCGTCGGCGCTTTGCGGTTGTTCGACGATCGGTAGCAGATTAAGGGCGATCTGGGCGTTGAGCGCCATGTTGAGGCTGACTTGCGAAGCCAGGTCGGCGGTGTAGTTGATGGTGTACTGGCGCTGGTTTTTCTGGGTTTCGCGCAGTTGATCCAGCAACTGCCAGAACAGCAGTGCGAGCAGCAACAGCACGAGAGTCGCCAGCGCGCCCTTCAAGCTTCCGCGCAGGGGCGAGCCGAGCCCAGGGTTGAGCACGCTCGCGGACGGTGGCGGAGTGACATTGGACAAACTGTAATCCTGCGGTTTGGCTGGACTGGCGCGGCGTGCACTATAAGCCGGACGCCCGAAGGGCGGCTAGCATGCCTTGAGTTGTGGCGAAGTGCCAGCCCCGCTCGGCTGGACTGCCTTCTGTCAATGAGGTAGCTTTGCCGGTTACGCGGGAGCGTTCCAGCTCCTAGACTCAGGTTTTTTTCAGCGCGCACGCCTTGATACCCATCAAACGAACGACGCGCATGGCCTGGCCGGGCATCGCCTGCGCTCCAATCATTCATCAGTCACTGACCCTAGGTTCTCCATGGCTCAATACGTCTTCACCATGCATCGGCTGGGCAAAGTTGTTCCGCCGAAGCGGGAAATCCTGAAAAACATTTCGCTGTCGTTCTTCCCCGGCGCCAAAATCGGCGTCCTCGGTCTCAACGGTTCGGGTAAGTCCACGCTGCTGAAAATCATGGCAGGCGTCGACACCGAGTTCGACGGTGAAGCCCGTCCGATGCCGGACCTGAACATCGGCTACCTGCCGCAAGAACCGATCCTGGACCCGACCAAGACCGTGCGTGAAGTGGTCGAGGAAGCGGTCAGCGTGATCAAGGACGCCCAGGCGCGACTGGACGAGGTCTACGCGGCCTACGCCGATCCGGATGCCGACTTCGACAAGCTGGCTGCAGAGCAAGCCAAACTTGAAGCCATCCTGCAGGCCAGCGATGGCCACAACCTGGATCGCCAACTGGAAGTCGCTGCCGATGCGCTGCGTCTGCCGGCCTGGGATGCCAGGGTTGAACATCTTTCCGGTGGTGAAAAGCGTCGTGTGGCCCTGTGCCGCCTGCTGCTGTCCGCCCCGGACATGCTGCTGCTCGACGAACCAACCAACCACCTGGACGCCGACTCCGTCGCCTGGCTGGAGCACTTCCTGCACGATTTCCCGGGCACCGTGGTTGCGATCACGCACGACCGTTACTTCCTGGACAACGTTGCCGGCTGGATCCTCGAACTCGACCGCGGCGCCGGTATCCCGTACGAGGGCAACTATTCGGGTTGGCTCGAAGCCAAGTCCGATCGTCTGGCTGCCGAATCCAAGCAGCAATCGGCTCACGAAAAGGCCATGAAGGAAGAGCTGGAGTGGGTGCGTAAAGGCGCCAAGGCCCGCCAGTCCAAGTCCAAGGCTCGTCTGCAACGCTTCGAAGAAATGCAATCGCAGGAATTCCAGAAGCGCAGCGAAACCAACGAGATCTACATCCCGGCCGGTCCACGCCTGGGCGACAAGGTCATCGAGTTCAAGAACGTCACCAAGGGCTACGGCGATCGCGTGTTGATCGACAATCTGTCGTTCTCCATGCCTAAAGGCGCCATCGTTGGCGTGATCGGCGGTAACGGTGCCGGTAAATCGACCCTGTTCCGCATGCTGATGGGCAAGGAAACGCCGGACTCGGGCAGCATCGAAGTCGGCGAAACCGTGCAACTGGCGTGCGTCGACCAGAGCCGTGAAGACCTGGATGGCAGTAAGACTGTGTTCCAGCAGATCTCCGACGGTTCCGACCAGATTCGCATCGGCAACTACGAGATCCCGTCGCGTACCTACGTCGGTCGTTTCAACTTCAAGGGTGGCGATCAGCAGAAGTTCGTCAAGGACCTGTCCGGTGGTGAGCGTGGTCGCTTGCACCTGGCCCTGACCCTGAAAGAGGGCGGCAACGTCCTGCTGCTCGACGAACCGTCCAACGACCTCGACGTTGAAACCCTGCGTTCCCTGGAAGAAGCCTTGCTGGACTTCCCGGGCGCCGCCATTGTGATCTCTCACGATCGGTGGTTCCTTGACCGCGTCGCGACTCACATCCTGGCGTACGAAGACGACTCGCAAGCGGTGTTCTTCGAAGGCAACTACACCGAGTACGAAGCCGATCGCAAGAAGCGCCTCGGCGAAGCGGCCTCCCAGCCACACCGGGTACGGCACAAGAAACTGGCCTGATTTCAGGTTGGCTGCATAAAAAAACGGAGCCTTCGTTCGGGGGCTCCGTTTTTTTATGGGTTTTCAGTGGCACCGCGGTGTGGCCTTCGCGAGCAAGCCTCGCTCCTACAGCGAAGGCGCCATCGGACTCACCCGATCTCTATAGCCAGCACCTCAATCACCATATCCCCCACCGGCCGCTTCCACGACACTTCATCGCCTACGTGCGCACCCAGTAATGCCCGTCCCAGCGGTGAACTCCAATTGATCAGTCCATGGGCGGCATCCGCCTGGTCTTCTCCGACCAATTGCACGCGCTGTTCATGATCGTGCTCGTCGGCAAAGGTCACCCAATTGCCAATCTGCACTTTGTCGGTCGAGGAGGCTTGTGCGACCACCTGTGCGCTTTGCAGGCGCTGCTTGAAGTAGCGCCAGTCGCGATCGAGGTCGGCCTGGCGCTGCTTGTCGGCCAGGTCACCTTTGGCGCTTTCCTCGTCGAGCAGGCTTTGCAGCACGGCGACTTTCGCCTGAAGCTGCGCGAGCCCGGCGGGTGTGACGTAATTGGGCTGCGCGCTGACCTGTCGTTCGACTGGCAGGTCGGCTTGCGCGGCAGCGTTATCTTCATTGACGAAGGCGCGACTCATGTTGTTCTCCCGTTATAGGGTTTGGGCCATGGTCGCGTGCTTTAAGTTTCGACGAATGTCTGTAAACGACTTATTGCGAGCGATAGGCTCGCGCGGCGTCCCGGTCTTTCTCTCGTTGCCAGGCCCTTTCGCGCTCATCCCAATGGCGTTCCCTGTACTCGTTGCGATCCTCGCTTTCCCGCATGGCCTGGCATTGACGCAAGCCATCGGTCCAGCCTTCTGCGTATTGCTTGTCCTTGAGGTAGCGTGGGACATTTTTGCGAAATTCACCGGTGATTGCCCCGGCGGCTTGCCGGCCACTGCTGCAACCGTCATCGAAGCCATCGGCGAACGCCGGCGGATACCCTTTGGCGATCAGATCCTCGTGAGTCGACTGGCACCCTGTAATCAATAGCAACAACCCCAACACACCCACGCAACGCCACATCTCGGACTCCAGGGCCGTTCAACGGCCTATAGGGGAAGTCTAGAAGCGGATTTGTCGGATGGGAGTGAAAGAAGGGTCAAAAGATCAATAGTGATACCACTTCACTTCAAGCATCACTTCGTTTTCAGGTGATGCCAGGTGGCTGAATTCGCGTTGGGCACTCAGGCGCAGCCCGAGGTTGCGCGACAACTCCCACTGCTGATTCAGGCTCATGCTCCGGCGCACTTCGCCGTTGGTGAAGTAATCGCCCTTGGCTTCCAGGCTGAAATTCCCCAGCGGGTTTTTCCACAGCAAACCGCTGTTGAAGCCCGCTGCCGGGGCAATGAAGCCCGCGAAATCGTTGTTGTGCTCCACGCGCACGGTGCCCAAGGCGAACCCGAGCATGTCGTCGCTCAGTTGCCAGGTCCCGCCACCACCACCGTTGACATGACTGACCAGGGTTTCGTCATCGTGCTTGCCCGGCACACGCTCCAGGCCGCCGGTGACTTGCCACGACAGCGGCTGCAACAGCGCGTTGCGCGGGGTCAGGGAGCGGATGGTCGCCAGGTCCAGTTGCTGCAACTGCCAGTGATTGCCTTCGTATTGGCGCAGCTTCATCTGCAGGATTTCGATCTGTGCGCCAAGGGGGAAGCTTTCGGCGTTGTCGTTGAGGTCGTGGTAGGCCATGCGCAGGCCATATTCGCCGAAGGCTTGGTCACCCCGGGTGCCGATGCCGGCCTGCCAGGTGCGGGACTCGTGGCCATCCTCGGGCAAGCCAGGTCGCGCAATGTCCAGTTCAGGAGGCGGGTTCTGATTGATCGCGCGCAGTAATTCGAAACTGCGCTGAGCCCGTTGCGGGTCACGTTCCTGGCCGTTGGCGCGATAACGCTCCAGACGATAGGCCGCGTCGATGATCAACGCCTGACGCTCGCGCGGTTGCGCCTTGAACGCCGGTTCCTGCAATTGCTTCTGATCGGCGCTGATTTTCAGCACCCACTGCTGCTCTTCATCGGTCAACGGCTGCGCGCGGCTCAGCAGTTCACGCTCGCGGGACGGGCGATATTCGATCGACTCCACCAGCCCGGCCTGTTTCACCGCTTTGACGGTGTCGGTGGGAATGGCGGTCAACGGGAACTGATCGGTCAGCTTCAGGCCCGGCCGCGCCACCTGCAGCAGCTCTAGCAGGCGATAGGAGCAGTTTTCATCGAAGAAGAAGTAGTCGAACTGGATCTGCTTGAGCTCCCAGACATGCTCGACCATGCGCTCGGTTTCCTGCTGGGTCAGGTTCAGGCGGTATTCCCACAGGTCGCGGTTTTCGAGGCTACGGTATTCCGAGAGTTTTTCCTGATAGGGCACCAGTGCAAACAGCCCGGGATAACCACCCATCAGGCCTTTCCACGCGTACAAAATGCTGTTGTCCGACCCTTCGATATAGGCGCCGAAGTTGATCGCGTAACTGAGCAGCGAGGTCTTGTCGCGCTGCACATCGGCCTGATCGATGCGCAGCAAGGTATGGCCGAACATCGATGACGGGCTGTTCAGGTAGGCGGCCGGGAAAATCATCACCGCACTGTGGGGTGAAACGTCCTTGAACCATTGCTTGAATTCAGCACAGTCCAGCGACGGCAGATCCGTCAGGTCAAGTTGCGCCTTGAGCCAGCGAGTACGGGCCGGATAGACGCATTGCGCATGTTGCTCGCCGGCACTGGCCGGCGCATACAGTGCCTGTACGGTCGCCGCCAGTTCGCGGTCGGGGTGTTCGTTGCCGTCGGGGGCGAGAAAGAATTTCTTGTCGCTGACATAGCTGCGCCAGCCACCGAGCTTGGCGGTTTCGTAATGACCCAGGGAAATCCAGAAGGGGTCGTTGGCCAGTTGCTGCAAACGTTGATTGTCGATGTGGGGCGCGGCGGACAGCGGGGCGCAGACACAGAGCGCCAGCCAGGCAAGGCGTTTGAGCATAGTGAGCAACTTAAGTCGAAAGAAACAAAGACCCAAAGGGGCAGGCCAAAAGGGCCGGGGTCAAAAAAATAAAACCCGCTCCCCAAAGAGAGCGGGACGGGTCGAGCTTAAGCTTGAGTGGCGTACTTGGCCAGACGAGGATCGTTCTTCAATACGGCCAGGGTATTGGTATGCACGTCTTCAGCGGTCACGTCAGCCTTGCTGAAAATTTGCTGGAAGTGTTGATGAGTCACGGCGGCGAAGTGCGCACGGTCTTCCGGCGCCACGCCCAGTACCACGGCGTAAGTGGTCAGCGCTTCGCCCTGACCTTTAGCCATGTCTTCGGACAGCTCGTTCATCATGCCATTCATGGCAATCCAGGATTTGCCGCCATAGGTCAGCGCCGCATTGGTCGAGCAACCGTTGGTGCCGGAGGTCATGCCGAAAGTTGCATTACCGGAGGTGCCGTTGGTGGTGGATGCCAGGAAGTGTGCCGGGGTGCCACGCTGACCTTCGAACAGCATGTTGCCCCAACCGCAGTCCGGACCGCCTGGCGCCTGAGCCATGGCGTTGATGGATACAACGGTGAAGAGAGTACCAAGAAGAATCCGTTTCATAGCTATGTTCTCTTTGTGTGCATACCAATGGACAGGGTGCTGGCCCCTAATGGTGCCAGTGGGCCGGTTATTCGTTCCAGCCGCGCAGTTTGGAGTTTAGGCAGGTTCCAGGGGTTCCGTGATTTTTTGCGAAACATTCCCTGAAAACCTTGATTTTGACCCGCGCGGCCCGTGGATGGGGGCTTGTCTAAGCTTTGGCTTGAGGTGCGCCTTGCCAGTGGGTACGGGCAGCGCCAGAATGCCGTTATCTGCCCCGCCTGATGTAAGGAAGCCCGATGCCTGATCCTGTTGCTGCCAGCTTGCGTCTAGCGCCTGAAGCGCTGACCCGTCCGTTTTCCGCTGAACAGTTCAGCTTCTCTACCACCAATGATCTGGAGCCCTTCCGCGGTGTGCTTGGCCAGGAACGTGCGGTCGAAGCCTTGCAGTTCGGTGTGGCCATGCCGCGCCCCGGTTACAACGTGTTCGTCATGGGCGAGCCCGGCACCGGCCGGTTTTCGTTCGTCAAACGCTACCTCAAGGCCGAAGGCAAACGCCTGCAGACCCCGGCCGACTGGGTCTACGTCAATAATTTCGATGAGCCTCGCGAGCCTCGCGCCCTGGAATTGCCGTCGGGCACCGCCGGGGCTTTTATCGGTGACATCAACGGCTTGATCGACAACCTGCTGGCGACCTTTCCGGCAGTATTCGAGCACCCGTCCTACCAGCAGAAGAAAAGCGCCATCGACCGTGCGTTCAACCAGCGTTATGACCGTGCGCTGGATGTGATCGAGCGTCTGGCGCTGGAGAAAGACGTCGCGCTCTACCGCGACAGCAGCAACATTGCCTTCACCCCGATGAGCGAAGGCAAGGCCCTGGATGAGGCGGAATTCGCCCAGTTGCCGGAAGCCGAGCGCGAGCGCTTTCACGATGACATTTCCGGGCTCGAAGAGCGGTTGAACGAAGAGCTCGCCAGCCTGCCGCAATGGAAGCGCGAGTCGAGCAATCAGCTGCGCCAGCTCAACGAAGAAACCATCACCCTGGCCTTGCAGCCCTTGCTGGCGCCGCTGTCGGAAAAGTATGCGGAAAACGCAGGGGTTTGCGGTTACTTGCAAGCGATGCAGGTGTACCTGCTCAAAACGGTGGTCGAGCAACTGGTGGATGACAGCAAGACCGACGCCATCGCCCGCAAATTGCTTGAAGAGCAATACGCCCCGAGCCTGGTGGTCGGGCATCCGCACAGCGGCGGTGCGCCGGTGGTGTTCGAGCCGCACCCGACCTACGACAACCTGTTCGGCCGCATCGAATACAGCACCGATCAGGGCGCGCTCTACACCACCTATCGGCAGTTGCGACCGGGTGCATTGCACCGGGCCAACGGCGGTTTCCTGATCCTCGAAGCGGAAAAAATGCTCAGCGAGCCATTCGTGTGGGATGCGCTCAAGCGTGCCTTGCAATCGCGCAAGCTGAAAATGGAATCCCCGCTGGGTGAGCTGGGCCGTCTGGCCACCGTGACGCTGACGCCGCAACACATTCCGTTGCAGGTCAAAGTCGTGATCATCGGCGCCCGGCAGCTCTACTACACGCTGCAAGACCTCGATCCGGACTTCCAGGAGATGTTCCGCGTCCTGGTGGATTTCGACGAAGACATTCCGATGGTCGACGAAAGCCTGGAGCAGTTCGCCCAGTTGCTCAAAACCCGTACCTCGGAAGAAGGCATGGCGCCGCTGACCGCGGATGCGGTGGCGCGTCTGGCGACTTACAGCGCACGTCTGGCCGAGCACCAGGGACGTTTGTCGGCACGGATCGGCGATCTGTTCCAACTGGTCAGCGAGGCGGATTTCATTCGTGACCTGGCGGGTGACGAGATGACTGACGCCGGGCACATCGAGCGTGCGCTCAAGGCCAAGGCTACCCGTACCGGACGAGTTTCGGCGCGGATTCTCGATGACATGCTGGCCGGGATCATTCTGATCGACACCGATGGCGCGGCGGTCGGCAAGTGCAACGGGCTGACGGTACTGGAAGTCGGCGATTCGGCCTTCGGGATACCGGCGCGGATTTCCGCCACGGTGTATCCGGGCGGCAGCGGCATCGTCGACATCGAGCGCGAGGTCAACCTCGGCCAGCCGATTCACTCCAAAGGCGTGATGATCCTCACCGGGTACCTGGGCAGCCGCTATGCCCAGGAATTCCCGTTGGCGATTTCCGCAAGCATCGCCCTGGAGCAGTCCTACGGTTACGTCGACGGCGACAGCGCATCGTTGGGCGAGGCCTGCACGCTGATCTCGGCCTTGTCGAAAACTCCACTCAAGCAGTGCTTTGCGATTACCGGTTCGATCAACCAGTTCGGTGAAGTGCAGGCGGTAGGCGGGGTCAACGAGAAGATCGAAGGCTTCTTCCGGCTCTGCGAGGCTCGCGGCCTGACGGGCGAGCAGGGAGCGATCATTCCTCAGGCCAACGTCGCCACGCTGATGCTTGACGAGAAGGTGCTGGCGGCGGTGCGCGCGGGGCAGTTCCATGTCTACGCGGTGCGCCAGGCCGACGAAGCCCTGAGCCTGCTGGTCGGCGAGCCGGCCGGTACGCCGGATGAGAATGGCGACTTTCCCGAGGGCAGCGTCAACGCGCGGGTGGTGGAACGCTTGCGGGTGATCGCGGAAATGGTCAGCGACGAAGACCTCAAGGAGGCCGAAAAAGAGTTGGCGCAGGAAGCCTTGCTGGAAGTCAAACCGGCCTGAGTCAATCTCGAAACTGAGGAGGCTCCCTGTGGCGAGGGAGCTTGTCGGACCGCCGCACCGCCCCGTTCGGCTGCGTAGCAGTCGTCAAATCGGCGATGAGGTCTGTCTGATAAATTTCGGGGCCGCTTCGCAGCCCAACGGAGCAAGCCCCCTCGTCACATCTCTGGCGTCAATATTTGCACGGCGACCACTCGGCGCCTTCTGGCTGCGGGCCGCGTGCGAGCTGAACTTTTCTTCTATTCTCTGCTCAAGGATATCGACAGTTATCACTGGATCGAGACAGCCTTCCCGTGGAGGCTGAATACCGGATCTACCGAGGGTCGCCGCCATGTCGCGCAACCTCTGCCTCACCCGTCAATGCCTGGGCCTTGTGACCCGTATCGAATGTGCTATCCGCCCGCTGGCGGGAGATACGGGCATGTGGACCTTGCTTTTTGCCGCCGGAATGGCCGGCGAGCAACCTTCAGCCATCAAGGCTCAAGGCCCGTTCCGTGGGCCGGTCGTGGCTGAATCGATCCTCGACACCATCGTCGAAAGTCTGACCCTGCATGGCTACGAGCTGGCCGATGACCCGCAAATCTGGTGCCTGCACCTGCAAGCCCAGTTGCGAGAGATCAACGGTGGCCGTTTCCACAACCTTGCCGGTCCCGGGTTTCGACCTGAAGGCTGATCCAGGCTATTGATCCAGGTTACCTGGCTCGGTCTTGTCGAGTTTGACCTCGAAACCGTATTGCACGGTGGTGAGGTTGGTTCGCTGATAAGTTTCCAGACGTGTGGGCTGGCCGTAGAAGTAATGCACTGCGAATAACCCCGGACCTTGCGCGTTCGCGTCGTGACTGACCGAAAGAATCTCCTTCAGATAGTTGCCACTGTCGTCCTTGGCGAAAAAGCGCCAGTCCTGGTCGGGGAACAGCTTCAGATCAACCACCAACTCATTCCCTTTGAGCGCCAGGCCCTTGGGCAGTTGGTGGGCGTCGTAGGTTTGCTTGTCGACAGTCGCCAGGAACAGCGGCATGGAGCCGACCGCGTAGGCCGGAGTTTCTGCAAACAGATTCAGATCGTAGGTGATGCTGCCGCGTAGCGGGTCGACCTGATACGCCTCCGGTGGCAGCTCGATCGGCCCATCGCGCCGGCCATTGCTGTCTTGGGTAAAGAACGTCACGGGACTTTCGCCGGGATTGAACGAGGTGCCGAGCAGTTCATCATTGAAACTTCTGGGGTGATCGAAATCGATGCGCGCGGCGCTCGGGTCATCGATCGACTGGCTGATACTGATGCTTTTTTTCAGTTGGTTCTCGTCCAGCGTCGCACCCTTGAGCCAGGTCGCAGCCTGGTCGTCGTATACCACCACGGGCAAGGTCAGTGGCTGGATGGTTTTTTCCGTCGTGTGCGGGTCGAAGCGGCGTACTGGCAGGTCCAGGTTCTTGCGGGTCACCGTGACCGCCGAGAAATCCAGCAGGCTGACTTCGAGCGTGTCGATCGGTCCATTGAAGTACACCTTGGCATACTGTCGGGTTTGTTGTTTTTCAAAGGCACGCTGGTCGTCCTCGAGCTGTTTTTCGAACGCTTCGCTCCAGGCTTTCTGCTGTTGCATTTGCGCCAGTTGTTTTTGATAGAACGCAATTTGCGTGGCGGTTTCATTGATCGCGCCCGAGCGCGAGAGGAATTGCCCGGTGCTGTCCCTGGCCTGAACGATCAGCGAGTTGGGCGGTGTATCGCGAACCTCGGGGGCCGGTGGGGCGCTGTTACTGAATTCGATTTCGGCATGGTTTTTTTCAAGCTTCAGCAGCGTGACACTGAGGTTGTCATTGGTGCGCGTCTGGCCGACGTCCTTTTTTGTCAGGTCGAAGCTGTAGATTCGGCGTGGGGCGATGACCTCCACCTTGCCTTGCAGGCTCACTGGTTGTGGCAGGTGCTTTTTGTCCACACCCAGGCCTTCGATGAAGGGGTAGGTCACCGTCAAGTCATCGGGGTTGGTCAGGTTGGAGCTCGACGGGCTCAGCTGAATGCCGGGATCGGTTTCCGACCATTCCGGCTGAAACGCGATGACGCGCTTGTTGCTGAGGGTCACCGATTGCCATTCCAGGTCATGAGGGAAAAGGAATGCGCCAGGGGCGTTGAAGTGGAGGGGGAATACTGGTTGCAGATCGGTCAGGTAATCCGAGCTGGACTCCTTGTGCAGCACGAACAGCCCGTTGATGTAAGTGTCGACCAGCGCCTGGGGCGTGGGGTAGTGCTTGAATACGGCGAGGGCATCTTCGCCGTATTCGGTGACCACCGGTTTACTGTCGAGCTTGAGTTGCGCACGCTCGAGCAGCAGCAGTGAACCGCCGAGTTCGGTCACGACGTCCTTGAGTTTCGGATCCTTGATCGCCTCCAGAGACTTTTCGAACTGCGCGGTCTTTTCTTCGAGGCTGACTTGGCGTTTCTCATCGCTGGGTGAACAACCACCGAGCAGCAATGCGAGGCAAAGTCCTGCACTCGTTAAGGGCAATCGCACATCCATTTCCAGTTTTCCTGTCCGATGTCGCTGACCTGTCATTGATCTGGACACTAGCAGAAAAACTTTGTCACACACACGCAGGTTGCGGATTTTCCGGCGGTTTCTGGGTGTAACAGGCGGCTGTTATACTCGCCGCCATTTCCAGCCCCTTGTGTGAGATTCAATGGAACGCTTTATCGAAAATACAATGTACGCCTCCCGCTGGTTGCTGGCGCCGATCTATTTCGGTTTGTCGCTGGGCTTGCTGGCGTTGGCACTGAAATTCTTCCAGGAAGTCATCCACGTCATCCCTAACGTGTTCTCGATGGCCGAGTCGGATCTGATTCTGGTGTTGTTGTCGCTGATCGACATGGCGCTGGTAGGCGGCTTGCTGGTGATGGTGATGATCTCCGGTTACGAGAACTTCGTTTCCGAACTGGATATCGACGACAGCAAGGAGAAGCTCAACTGGTTGGGCACCATGGATTCGTCTTCGTTGAAGATGAAGGTCGCGGCTTCCATCGTGGCAATTTCGTCGATCCACTTGCTGCGGATTTTCATGGACGCCAAGAACGTCGATCCGGAGCATTTGCAGTGGTACGTGATCATCCACATGACCTTCGTGGTGTCGGCGTTTGCCATGGGTTATCTGGACAAGCTGACCAAGCACTGATCCGCCCTTACTCGGTCCACCGCACCGCCCGTCTGTTGCGAAACAGACGGGCGGTGTCGTTTGTGGCTTGTACTTTGGCGCGTCGAGGCATATCCCTGTAAGAACCCTGGCTCTCCACTGCGTGAGGTGCGCTCATGAACCTGCAAGAGTTGAATGCGTTTGCCATCGCCGGAAAGATCGATGAGTTGAACCTGATCTCGATGGAAGGCGTGTTCTACGTGCTGGAGGCTCGGATGCATGGTGCGGCGCATCCAGTGCTCGATGCTCATGGCGAGACATTGCAGCTGCGGTCGGTCGAGCATGCGCGTGAAGTGCTTCACGACTGTCCCAAGCCATTCAACGTTGTATGTACCTCGGCCCATGATGAAATGTGCGGTACCAGCGCCGAGGAAAGTCCGAAATTACCGAGCACCTTCCGTTCTGCGTAACAGGGCTGACGCCGCTCATCAACGTGGCGGCATCTGTGCTAGTCTGCTCGCCCTTTTGATTCCGGGCGCTCCGGGATGCGCTGTGCACGCACGGCAAGTTCCAGGGCCGTCCGCACAGCGGAGCAGTGTCATGTCCGAAGTAAATCTGTCCACCGATGAAACCCGCGTCAGCTACGGCATTGGCCGTCAGTTGGGCGACCAGCTGCGTGACAATCCGCCACCGGGCGTGAGCCTGGACGCAATCCTGGCGGGTCTGACCGACGCGTTCGCCGGCAAGCCAAGCCGTGTGGGTCAGGAAGAAATGTCAGCCAGCTTCAAAGTGATCCGCGAGATCATGCAAGCTGAAGCGGCTGCCAAGGCTGAAGCTGCTGCTGGCGAAGGTCTGGCTTTCCTGGCTGAAAACGCCAAGCGTGAAGGCATCACTACTCTGGCTTCGGGCCTGCAATTTGAAGTGCTGGCTCAAGGTGAAGGCGCCAAGCCAACCCGTGAAGATCAAGTGCGCACTCACTACCACGGCACTCTGATCGACGGCACTGTGTTCGACAGCTCCTACGAGCGCGGCCAGCCTGCAGAATTCCCGGTAGGCGGCGTTATCGCTGGCTGGACCGAAGCCCTGCAACTGATGAACGCGGGCAGCAAATGGCGTCTGTACGTGCCGAGCGAACTGGCTTACGGCGCTCAAGGCGTAGGCAGCATTCCGCCGCACAGCGTACTGGTATTCGACGTCGAACTGCTCGACGTTCTGTAATCCCGGTGTTGGAGCTGGCCCGCTCCTGCAGGGCCAGCTCCGGCATTTTTACAAATGATCTTCATACCTCGAACTTGGTATTCAGATCATGACTCGGGCGCAACGCCCGGGCATAGCAAAACAGAAACAGATTGCGCACCAGTTCCTTGAGCACCACCGGCTCGCTGGAACTCAGGCCGTTGACGTCCAGATCACCCTGATCCTGCAGCTCGTTCAAGGCTTCTTCTTCAAGCACCGCACAGACTTCCCCGGTTTCCCGATGCAGGATTCTGAGGTAGGGATGTGGGCGGTCCAGCCAGGCATCGATCAAATAAGTCATGGGTCTCATCTCCATTGATTGGGTTCAATGAGAATAATTCCTATTCATTAAATAGCAAGGGCCTATTGGCGGTTTGCGTTTTTTATCGGGTAAGGATTGCGTAAGGTCAAAACGGGCTGGCGTTTGGCTATTGCGAGGAGTGCTGGGTGAGGTGGGAAGGGCAAAGCACCATCCCACGCAGGGCGCGGGATGGAATACAGCGGGCTCAGACTTTTCTGACGAACTCGGATTTGAGTTTCATCGGGCCGATGCCGTCGATCTTGCAGTCGATGTCGTGGTCGCCATCGCACAGGCGGATGTTCTTGACCTTGGTGCCGACCTTGACCACCAGGGAAGTGCCTTTGACCTTGAGGTCCTTGATCACGGTGATGGTATCGCCGTCCTGCAGCACATTGCCGACCGAGTCCTTTTTCACGGTATCGTCGGACGCTACTTCGGCTTCGCCAGTGGCGGACCACTCATGGGCGCACTCCGGGCAGATCAGCTGTGCGCCGTCTTCGTAGGTGTATTCGGAATTGCATTTCGGGCAGGGTGGCAACGTGCTCACTAAAGCTCCTTGGATTCAGGATGGCTAAAAAGCGCACATTATATAGGGATTTATCGCAGGAGGGAGCGAACAGCAAAAGATCGCAGCCTTCGGCAGCTCCTTGGTGTACCCATGTGGAGCTGCCGAAGGCTGCGATCTTTTGATTTTGCTGTGAATATCAGTGCGTGCGAGCGACCGCAAACTCACTCAATTCCACCAGCGCATCCCGGTATTCGCTGGCGGGCAGGGCGCCGAGGCACTTGATCGCACGGGCCACGTAGTCGCGGGCCAGTTGCGCGGTGTAATCCAGCGAGCCGGAAGCTTCGACCGCTTCGCGAATGCTTTCCAGGTCTTCGATGCCACCTTTCTGGATCGCCTGACGAACCAGTGCGGCCTGCTCCGGAGTGCCTTCGCGCATGGTGTAGATCAGCGGCAGCGTCGGCTTGCCCTCGGCCAGATCGTCACCGACGTTCTTGCCCAGAGTCTCGGCATCGCCACGGTAGTCCAGCAGGTCATCGACCAGTTGGAAGGCCACGCCCAGGTGATCGCCGAAGGTGCGTAGCGCTTCGCTCTGTTCCAGCGAGGCGCCGGCCAGGGCTGCGGCGCTGTGGGTCGAAGCCTCGAAGAGCATCGCGGTTTTGCCGCGAATGACTTCCATGTAGGTTTCTTCGGTGGTGCTGGCGTCGCGGACCTTCGACAGCTGTAGCACCTCGCCTTCAGCGATGATGCGCGTGGCTTGCGAAAGGATCTTCATTACCGGCATGGAGCCCAGTTCGACCATCATTTCGAAAGAACGCGAATACAGGAAGTCGCCCACCAGCACGCTCGGCGCGTTGCCCCACATGGCATTGGCGGTCGAACGGCCACGGCGCATGCCGGACATGTCGACGACGTCGTCGTGCAGCAGGGTGGCGGTGTGCAGAAACTCGATGGTCGCGGCCAGCAGGCGCAGGTCATCGCCTTCGCGGCCCAGTGCCTTGCCGCACAGCAGCACGAGCAAGGGACGCAGGCGTTTGCCGCCAGCCGAGGTAATGTAGTCGCCGATTTTCGATACCAGCGGCACTCGGGAAGTCAGCTGCTTCTTGATGATGCCGTCGACGGCGCTAAAATCGTCCGCCACCGCGCGGTAGAAAGCTTGGGGTTGCATCAGCGACAGTTGCTCCAGAAGGGTTGCGCGGCATGCTAGGACCCACGTCCGGGCCTGTCAAGGCGCGATGGACGGCCACTTGCAACGCCAGAGTAGCTTGCGTACAATCGCGCACCCTGAACTTCCTGGGCAGCACCTGCCTTACGCAATTGCAAACAGGCCTTCCAGCCTTATGCAGCCATGCCAGCCAATACCTCTTCTTATAAAGAGCTGGGTGAGCAGGATTATCGGAGAAATACCATGTCTTATGCAGTAATCGTTACTGGTGGCAAGCAGTACAAAGTTGCTCCAGGTGAATACCTGAAGATCGAAAAACTGGAAATCGCTACCGGCGAATCCGTAACTTTTGATCGCGTTCTGTTGGTTGCCAATGGCGACGACGTGAATATCGGCGCTCCAGTTGTTCCTGGCGCTACCGTTGTGGCTGAAGTGATCTCCCAAGGTCGTCACGATAAAGTCCGCATCATCAAGTTCCGTCGCCGTAAGCACCACATGAAGCGTATGGGCCACCGCCAGTGGTACACCGAGATCAAAATCACCGGTATTCAGGCTTAATCAGCCTAATTCCTCACTAGGAGAATTGAACTCATGGCACACAAAAAAGCTGGTGGTAGTACCCGTAACGGTCGCGACTCAGAAGCCAAACGCCTTGGCGTGAAGATGTATGGCGGCCAGGTCATCAAGGCCGGTAACATCATCGTGCGTCAGCGCGGCACCCAATTCCACGCTGGCTACGGCGTTGGTATGGGTAAAGATCACACCCTCTTCGCGAAAATCGAAGGCGTGATCAAGTTTGAAGTAAAAGGCGCCTTCGGTCGTCGTTACGTGAGCGTCGTCGCAGCTTAATTGCGCGATCGCTGGAAAAGCCCTGTCTTGCGACGGGGCTTTTTCGTTTGTGGGGTGAGTCTCTTGCAAAGCTGTTTGTGATGGGCTCCAGCGCTGTATTGGCGGTCGTTGATTGAGGTCGCTGCGCTCATTTTTGCAAGAGTCTTATGTCTTGGTTGTTTTTCGGCTCGTCCGTATGGCGAGAGGCGTTTTGTTATGAAGTTTGTTGATGAAGTATCGATTCGAGTAAAGGCCGGCGACGGTGGCAACGGTTGCATGAGTTTCCGTCGAGAAAAATTCATCGAAAACGGCGGCCCGAACGGCGGCGATGGTGGTGATGGTGGTTCCATCTACATGATGGCCGACGAAAACCTGAACACCCTGGTCGACTACCGTTACACCCGCCACTTCGATGCCGAGCGCGGTTCCAACGGTGGTAGTACCGACTGCACCGGCAAAAAAGGTGAGGATCTGATCCTGCGGGTGCCGGTAGGTACCACAGTGATCGACTCTGCCACCCAGGAAGTCATTGGCGACCTGACCAAGGCCGGCCAGAAGCTGATGGTGGTTCAGGGCGGCTGGCACGGTCTGGGTAACACTCGTTTCAAATCCAGTACCAACCGTGCGCCGCGCCAGACTACGCCGGGCAAGCCGGGTGAGCAGCGCGACCTGAAACTGGAAATGAAGGTGTTGGCGGACGTCGGTCTGCTCGGTTTGCCGAACGCCGGCAAAAGTACCTTCATTCGCTCGGTGTCGGCCGCCAAGCCGAAAGTCGCCGACTACCCGTTCACCACATTGGTGCCGAACCTGGGTGTGGTCAGTGTCGATCGCTGGAAGAGCTTCGTGGTCGCGGATATTCCGGGCTTGATCGAAGGTGCTTCCGACGGCGCGGGCCTGGGGATTCGCTTCCTCAAGCACTTGTCGCGTACGCGTCTGCTGCTGCACCTCGTCGACATGGCGCCGCTGGATGACACCAGTGCGCCGGATGCCGCTGAAGTGATCGTCAGCGAGCTGACCAAGTTCAGCCCGTCCCTGGCCGAGCGTGATCGCTGGCTGGTGCTGAACAAGTGTGACCAGATCCTTGAGGAAGAGCACGATGCTCGCGTCAAGGAGATCGTTGATCGTCTGGAGTGGACTGGTCCGGTCTATGTGATCTCGGCGATCGCCAAGCAAGGCACCGAGCGTCTGTGCCACGACATCATGCGTTACCTGGAAGATCGCGCCGATCGCCTGGCTAACGACCCGGCCTACAAGGAAGAGCTGGCTGAGCTCGATCAGCGCATCGAAGATGAAGCGCGCGCCCAGTTGCAGGCGCTGGACGATCAGCGTGCTCTGCGCCGCAGCGGCGTGAAGTCGGTCCATGACATCGGTGACGACGATTGGGACGAAGAAGATGTGGATGACGAAGACGGTCCGGAAATCATTTACGTGCGTGACTGATTCGTTGCGATAAACTTAAGCGCCGCTCACTGGAGCGGCGTTTTAGTATCTGGAAATCGACTGTTGGTCACGAAGAACCACGAATAACGTCACGGGCAGTGCCAGGTCGCGCTGCCCTCAAGCTAAGGTTGAAGATGATGCGGAGCAAGGTGACAGGTGCGCAGCGTTGGGTCGTGAAGATCGGCAGCGCTTTGCTGACGGCGGACGGCAAAGGCCTGGATCGCGCAGCAATGGGTGTCTGGGTCGAGCAGATGGTTGCCCTGCATGAGGCGGGCGTTGAACTGGTGCTGGTGTCCTCCGGGGCAGTGGCGGCGGGCATGAGCCGTCTGGGCTGGACCTCGCGACCCAGTGCGATGCACGAGTTGCAGGCGGCTGCCGCCATCGGTCAGATGGGGTTGGTGCAGGCCTGGGAGTCGAGCTTCGCCGAACATGGTCGGCATACCGCACAGATTCTCCTGACTCACGACGATTTGTCCGACCGCAAGCGCTACCTGAATGCTCGTAGCACCCTGCGTGCGCTGGTCGAGTTGAAGGTGATCCCGGTGATCAACGAAAACGACACCGTGGTCACTGACGAAATCCGTTTCGGCGACAACGACACGTTGGCGGCGCTGGTGGCGAATCTGGTCGAAGCCGATTTGCTGGTGATCCTCACCGATCGCGATGGCATGTTCGATGCTGATCCACGCAACAATCCCGACGCCAAGCTGATTTATGAGGCGCGGGCCGACGATCCGGCGCTCGATGCGGTAGCCGGTGGTACTGGTGGTGCGCTGGGGCGTGGCGGCATGCAGACCAAGCTGCGCGCTGCGCGTCTGGCGGCGCGCTCTGGTGCGCACACCATCATCGTTGGTGGGCGTATTGAGCGAGTGCTGGATCGCCTCAAGGCTGGCGAGCGCATCGGCACTTTGCTGTCGCCTGAGCGCGGCATGCTGGCGGCCCGCAAACAGTGGCTGGCCGGGCATCTGCAGACTCGCGGCACGCTGGTGCTGGACGCGGGGGCGGTGACCGCGCTGTCTCAGGGCAACAAAAGTTTACTGCCGGTAGGTGTAAAGCTGGTCCAGGGCAGCTTCCGTCGCGGCGAAATGGTGGTCTGTGTGGCGCCGGACGGTCGTGAAATCGCTCGTGGCCTGGCTAACTACAGTGCTCTGGAAGCACAAAAAATCATCGGTCAGTCGTCTGAGGCGATTATCGGTCTGTTGGGTTACATGGCGGAGCCGGAGCTGGTTCACCGGGATAACCTGATTCTGGTCTGAAGGAATACCTGAATGCGTGTGGCAAAAGGATTATTGGGCTTGTTGTTGGCGATGCCGTTGCTGGCCTCGGCCGAGGAAATTGGCCAGGTGTCGACGGTGTTCAAATTCGTTGGCCCGAACGACCGTATTGTTGTCGAGGCGTTTGATGATCCGAAAGTGGAGGGCGTGACCTGTTACCTGTCGCGTGCCAAGACGGGTGGCGTGAAAGGTGGTCTGGGATTGGCCGAGGATCGCGCCGAGGCGTCTATTGCATGTCGCCAGGTCGGGCCGATCAGCTTCAAGGGTGAGCTCAAGGATGGCGAGGAGGTATTCAAGGAGCGCACCTCGCTGGTATTCAAGACTATGCAGGTAGTGCGATTCCTCGACAAGAAGCGCAATACCCTGGTGTATCTGGTCTACAGCGATCGCTTGATCGAGGGCAGTCCGCAGAATGCAGTGACGGCAATTCCGATTCTGCCGTGGACGCACGCTCAGTAAGATAACGAAGGTCCAGGTGTGGGGGTGAGTCTGCTTGCTCCCACATTTTTTTTGCATTGTATTTAATAAATCGCAGGCAATAAAAAACCGACCCTGAGGTCGGTTTTTTAACGAGCGCGTCGCTTAGGCAGCAGCGGCAACGTTCAGGGCCTTGACGTGGCCATTCAGACGGCTCTTATGGCGAGCAGCTTTGTTCTTGTGGATGATGCCTTTATCGGCCATACGGTCGATAACTGGCACGGCCAGAACGTAAGCAGCTTGAGCTTTAGCAGCGTCTTTTGCGTCGATGGCTTTAACTACATTCTTGATGTAGGTACGAACCATGGAACGCAGGCTGGCGTTGTGGCTGCGACGCTTCTCAGCCTGTTTTGCACGTTTTTTGGCGGAAGGTGTGTTGGCCACCGTCGAGCTCCTCGAAAGACTTTTTAGGAAATAGCAAACAAAATAGGCCGCGAATCATGCCGATGAGTTGATGTCTTGTCAAGGGCGGAAGAGACGTTCCGCTAAGTGGCCGGTTCCGGCCCCATGAAAACTACTGCGCTCGGCAATACAGCGTTGAAAGCAGACTCGAATGCTCATTGACTAAAGTCAACTCCGCTTTCTCGCCTGCTTTCGCCTTGTCTTGCCTTCGCTCGCTACGTTTTCAAGGGGACGGTGCGCTGGATATTTCTTTCCGGCGCGCGACCTGTAAACTCGCGAGCTTTGGCTCTGTGCTGTTGCGGCGCGGAGTATCGCATAAGTGGGCGCGTTGTTCGCCTGCTGTTTATCGACAGGCACAAACTCTTTCAATGAATCTGCTCAAATCGTTGGCCGCTGTCAGCTCTATCACGATGCTTTCCCGGGTGTTGGGGTTTGTTCGTGACACTCTAATCGCCCGTGCATTTGGTGCCGGAATGGCGACTGATGCCTTCTTTATCGCCTTCAAGCTGCCCAATCTGCTGCGGCGGATCTTCGCCGAAGGGGCATTTTCCCAGGCATTTGTGCCGATTCTTGCCGAATACAAAAGCCAAAAGGGCGAGGAGGCGGCGCGAACCTTCATTGCCTACGTCTCAGGCCTGCTGACACTGGTACTGGCGCTGGTCACTGCGTTGGGCATGCTCGCCGCCCCCTGGGTTATCTGGGCCACGGCACCGGGTTTCGTCGATTCTCCTGAAAAATTCCGGCTGACAACCGATCTGCTGCGGGTCACTTTCCCTTATATATTGCTGATCTCCCTGTCATCGCTGGCCGGGGCGATCCTCAACACCTGGAACCGCTTCTCGGTGCCAGCTTTCGTGCCGACCCTGCTCAATGTCAGCATGATCATCTTTGCAGTATTCCTGACGCCGTATTTCGATCCGCCGGTGATGGCGCTGGGCTGGGCCGTTCTGGTGGGTGGGCTGGCGCAGCTGCTCTATCAACTGCCGCACCTGAAAAAGATCGGCATGCTGGTACTGCCGCGTTTGAATCTGCGCGATAGCGGTGTCTGGCGGGTCATGAAACAGATGCTGCCCGCGATCATCGGCGTTTCGGTGAGTCAGATTTCGCTGATCATCAATACTATATTTGCCTCGTTTCTGGTGGCCGGCTCCGTGTCCTGGATGTATTACGCCGACCGCTTGATGGAATTGCCATCCGGCGTGCTGGGTGTGGCGCTGGGCACGATTTTGTTGCCGACGCTGGCCAAGACCTATGCCAGCCAGGATCGCCACGAATACTCGCGAATCCTCGATTGGGGGCTGCGCCTGTGCTTCATGCTGGTGTTGCCGTGCGCCCTGGCGTTGGGGATTCTGTCTGAACCGCTGACGGTTTCGCTGTTCCAGTATGGCCATTTCAGTGCTTTCGATGCGGCCATGACTCAGCGCGCGTTGATCGCTTATTCCGTCGGCTTGCTGGGGATTATCGTGATCAAAGTGCTGGCGCCGGGCTTCTATGCGCAACAAAACATCCGCACGCCGGTGAAAATCGCGATTTTCACCCTGATCGTCACTCAGCTGTTCAACCTGGTGCTGATCGGTCCGCTGGCGCACGCCGGCCTGGCCCTGGCCATCAGCGCGGGTGCCTGCATCAACGCCGGCTTGCTGTTTTATCAACTGCGCAAGCAGCAGATGTATCAGCCGCAACCGGGCTGGGCGAAGTTCGGGCTCAAATTGCTGGTGGCGGTAGCGGTGATGTCTGCAGTATTGCTGGGTGCGATGCACTTTATGCCGGCCTGGGGGCAGGGGCCTATGCTTGAGCGACTGCTGCGTCTGGGTGCATTGGTGATCGCAGGCGTCGTGGCGTATTTCGGCATGTTGCTGTTGATGGGCTTCCGTTTGCGCGACTTCAATCGCAAGGCCTTGAGCTGAAGACGTTATCTCGATAATCATGGGCGAACCGGCAGTTTTGTCGGCTCGATTACTTTGGGTTACGGTGTTGCCTGTCGTCGGCCGCCGGGTGTGGTTATAATCGACCACTTTATGAGCAAGAAGCGCGTTATGCAGCTGGTTCGAGGTCTCCACAACCTGCGCCCCCAGCATCGGGGCTGTGTCGCCACTATTGGCAACTTTGACGGTGTTCACCGTGGCCACCAGGCTATCCTGGTCCGGCTGCGAGAGCGTGCGCTCGAGTTGGGCGTGCCCAGCTGCGTGGTGATTTTCGAGCCGCAGCCGCGGGAGTTCTTCGCTCCGGACACCGCCCCGGCCCGTCTGGCCCGCTTACGGGACAAACTGCAGCTGCTGGCCGAAGAGGGTGTCGACCGGGTGTTGTGCCTGGCTTTCAACCATCGCCTGAGCAAACTCAGCGCCAGAGAGTTCGTCGATACCATTCTGGTGGACGGCCTCGGGGTGCAGCATCTGGAAGTCGGTGACGATTTCCGATTTGGCTGCGACCGGTTGGGGGATTTCGACTACTTGCAACAGGCCGGCGTCCTTCAGGGCTTTACCGTCGAAGCGGCGCAGACCGTCGAGCTGGACGGCATTCGTGTCAGCAGCACTCAGGTCCGCAATGCCCTGGCCGCTGCCGATTTCGCCTTGGCCGAGCAACTGCTCGGTCGCCCATACCGGATTGCCGGTCGGGTCCTGCATGGCCAGAAGCTGGCGCGCCAGTTGGGTACGCCCACGGCCAACGTGCAACTCAAGCGTCGTCGTGTGCCGTTGAGCGGGGTTTACCTGGTCAGCGTCGACATCGATGGCAAGACCTGGCCAGGCGTCGCCAATATTGGTGTGCGGCCAACGGTCGAAGGGGATGGCAAAGCTCACCTCGAAGTGCACCTTTTAGATTTTGCCGGCGATCTGTATGACCGGCGTTTGACGGTGGTTTTCCACCACAAGCTGCGTGAAGAGCAGCGTTTCGCCTCTCTGGAGGCGCTTAAGACGGCGATCAATGCGGATATCGCCGCCGCCCGTGCCCTGTCGCACCTAGCGCCAATCGCTAATGAAGAGCCTTAAATGACCGACTATAAAGCCACGCTAAACCTTCCGGACACCGCCTTCCCAATGAAGGCCGGCCTGCCTCAGCGCGAACCGCAGATTCTGCAGCGCTGGGACAGCATTGGCCTGTACGGTAAGTTGCGCGAGATTGGCAAGGATCGTCCGAAGTTCGTACTGCACGACGGTCCTCCGTACGCCAACGGCACGATTCACATCGGTCATGCGCTGAACAAGATTCTCAAGGACATGATCATCCGCTCGAAAACCCTGTCGGGTTTCGACGCACCTTATGTTCCGGGCTGGGACTGCCACGGCCTGCCGATCGAGCACAAAGTCGAAGTGACCCATGGCAAGAACCTGGGCGCCGACAAGACCCGCGAACTGTGCCGTGCCTACGCCACCGAGCAGATCGAAGGCCAGAAGTCCGAATTCATCCGTTTGGGCGTGTTGGGCGACTTCGCCAACCCGTACAAGACCATGGACTTCAAAAACGAGGCCGGTGAAATCCGCGCCCTGGCGGAAATCGTCAAGGGTGGCTTCGTGTTCAAGGGCCTGAAGCCTGTGAACTGGTGCTTTGACTGCGGTTCGGCCCTGGCTGAAGCGGAAGTCGAGTACGAGAACAAAAAGTCCGCGACCATCGACGTGGCCTTCCCGATCGCCGACGAAGCCAAGCTGGCTGCCGCGTTCGGTCTGCCGTCGTTGGGCAAACCTGCTTCGATCGTGATCTGGACCACCACTCCGTGGACTATCCCGGCCAACCAGGCGCTGAACGTTCACCCGGAGTTCAACTACGCCCTGGTCGACGTCGGCGACAAGCTGCTGGTACTGGCTGAAGAATTGGTCGAGTCCTGCCTGGCCCGCTACAGCCTGGAAGGTTCGGTGATCGCCACCACCACCGGTAAAGCGCTGGAACTGATCAACTTCCGTCACCCGTTCTACGATCGCCTGTCGCCGGTTTACCTGGCCGACTACGTTGAGCTGGGCGCGGGCACCGGCGTGGTTCACTCCTCGCCAGCCTACGGCGTGGACGACTTCGTGACCTGCAAGAAGTACGGCATGGTCAACGATGACATCATCAATCCGGTGCAAAGCAATGGCGTGTATGTGCCATCGCTGGAGTTCTTCGGCGGCCAGTTCATCTGGAAGGCCAATCCGGCCATCGTCGATAAACTGACCGAAGTCGGCGCGCTGCTGCACACCACCACCATCGAACACAGCTACATGCATTGCTGGCGTCACAAGACCCCGCTGATCTATCGCGCCACCGCGCAGTGGTTCATCGGCATGGACAAAGAGCCAGCAGCGGGCGACACCCTGCGCAAACGCGCGATCAAAGCCATCGAAGACACCAAATTCGTCCCGGCCTGGGGCCAGGCGCGCCTGCACTCGATGATCGCCAACCGTCCGGACTGGTGCATCTCCCGTCAGCGCAACTGGGGCGTGCCGATCCCGTTCTTCCTGAACAAGGAAAGCGGCGAACTGCACCCACGCACCGTCGAACTGATGGAAATCGTCGCCCAGCGCGTCGAAGTCGAAGGCATCGAAGCCTGGTTCAAGATGGACGCCGCTGAGTTGCTCGGTGACGAAGCGCCGCTGTACGACAAGATCAGCGACACCCTGGACGTCTGGTTCGACTCGGGCACCACGCACTGGCACGTCCTGCGCGGTTCGCACCCGATGGGCCACGAGACCGGCCCTCGCGCCGACCTGTACCTGGAAGGCTCGGACCAGCACCGCGGCTGGTTCCACTCGTCGTTGCTGACCGGTTGCGCCATCGACGACCACGCACCGTACCGCGAGCTGCTGACCCACGGTTTCACCGTCGACGAATCCGGTCGCAAAATGTCCAAGTCCCTGGGCAACGTGATCGCGCCGCAGAAGGTCAACGACACCCTGGGCGCCGACATCATGCGTCTGTGGGTAGCGTCTACCGACTACTCGGGTGAGATGGCGGTTTCCGAGCAGATCCTGCAACGCAGTGCGGACGCCTACCGGCGCATCCGTAACACCGCGCGTTTCCTGCTTTCCAACCTGACCGGTTTCAACCCGGCCACCGACCTCCTGCCGGCCGAAGAAATGCTCGCCCTGGACCGTTGGGCCGTGGATCGCACGCTGTTGCTGCAACGCGAGCTGCAGGAACACTACGGCGAATACCGTTTCTGGAACGTTTACTCCAAGATCCACAACTTCTGCGTGCAGGAGTTGGGCGGTTTCTACCTGGACATCATCAAGGACCGCCAGTACACCACTGGCGCCGACAGCAAGGCCCGTCGTTCGTGCCAGACTGCGCTGTTCCACATCTCCGAAGCGCTGGTGCGCTGGATCGCGCCGATCCTGGCGTTCACCGCCGACGAGCTGTGGCAGTACCTGCCGGGCGAGCGTAACGAGTCTGTGATGCTCAACACCTGGTACGAAGGCCTGAGCGAACTGCCGGAAGGCTTCGAGCTGGATCGCGCTTACTGGGACCGGATCATGGCGGTCAAGGTTGCGGTCAACAAGGAAATGGAAATCCAGCGTGCAGCCAAGGCCGTCGGTGGCAACCTGCAAGCCGAAGTGACGCTGTTCGCCGAAGACGCGCTGAGCGCCGACCTGGCCAAGCTGAGCAACGAACTGCGTTTCGTGCTGATCACTTCGACCGCCAGTGTTGCGCCATTGGTGCAGGCACCGGCCGATGCCGTGGTCACCGAAGTCAGCGGCCTGAAGCTCAAGATCGTCAAGTCGGCTCACGTCAAGTGCGCCCGCTGCTGGCACTGCCGTGAAGACGTCGGTGTGAACCCGGAACATCCGGAAATCTGCGGTCGTTGTGTCGACAACATCAGCGGCGCGGGCGAGGTTCGTCACTATGCCTAATGCGGCTGGCCGTTTCGGACGGCTGAGCTGGCTCTGGTTGAGTTTGCTGGTTCTGGTCATTGACCAGGCCAGCAAGTTCTACTTCGAAGGCAAGCTCGAGATGTACCAGCAAATCGTGGTGATCCCCGATTTGTTCAGCTGGACTCTGGCCTACAACACCGGTGCGGCGTTCAGCTTCCTGGCTGACAGCTCCGGCTGGCAGCGCTGGTTGTTTGCCTTGATCGCGGTGGTGGTCAGTGCGGTGCTGGTGATCTGGCTCAAGCGCCTGGGGCGCAACGACACCTGGCTGGCGATTGCGCTTGCCCTGGTGTTGGGTGGCGCGCTGGGCAATCTGTACGACCGCATTGCCTTGGGCCATGTGATCGATTTCATTCTGGTGCACTGGCAGAACCGCTGGTATTTCCCGGCGTTCAACTTTGCTGACAGCGCCATTTCTGTCGGTGCCGTAATGCTCGCGCTGGATATGTTCAAAAGTAAGAAGACCGGAGAAACCGTTCATGACTGAACAGGTATTGGCTGAACAACGTATCGGCCAGAACACGGAAGTCACCTTGCACTTTGCATTGCGCCTGGAGAACGGCGACACCGTCGACAGCACTTTCGACAAAGCCCCGGCGACCTTCAAGGTCGGCGACGGCAACCTGTTGCCAGGCTTCGAGGCCGCGCTGTTCGGCTTCAAGGCCGGCGACAAGCGCAGCCTGTCCATCGAGCCGGAAAACGCCTTTGGCCAGCCTAACCCGCAAAACGTGCAGATCATCCCGCGCTCGCAGTTCCAGGACATGGAACTGTCGCCAGGATTGCTGGTGATCTTCAATGATGCGGCCAATACCGAGCTGCCAGGCGTGGTGAAGGAATTCGATGACGCGCAAGTGACCATCGACTTCAACCACCCGCTCGCCGGTAAGACCTTGACCTTTGACGTCGAGATCATCAACGTCAAAGCGTTGTAACTGACCGAATACGGTCACCTGTAGGAGCAGAGCTTGCTCGCGAAGGCGTCATCACATTCAGCATCAATGTTGACTGACACACCGCTTTCGCGAGCAAGCTCTGCTCCTACAATGATCTAACTTCTTGCGCGCAAGACACGAGGCACAGCATGCAAATCAAACTCGCCAACCCCCGTGGCTTCTGCGCCGGCGTGGACCGGGCGATCGAAATCGTCAACCGCGCCCTGGAAGTCTTCGGGCCGCCGATCTATGTGCGCCACGAAGTGGTCCACAACAAATTCGTCGTCGAAGACCTGCGTGCCCGTGGGGCGATCTTCGTCGAGGAACTGGATCAGGTGCCGGATGACGTGATCGTGATCTTCAGCGCCCACGGCGTTTCCCAGGCCGTGCGTACCGAAGCCACAGGTCGTGGCCTGAAGGTGTTCGACGCGACCTGCCCGCTGGTGACCAAGGTGCACATCGAAGTCGCGCGTTACAGCCGCGACGGCCGTGAATGCATCCTTATCGGTCATGCCGGTCATCCGGAAGTCGAAGGCACCATGGGACAATACGATGGCAGCAATGGTGGCGCGATCTATCTGGTCGAAGACGAGAAAGATGTCGCCGAATTGCAGGTGAACAACCCTGAAAAGCTGGCTTTCGTTACCCAGACCACCCTGTCCATGGACGACACCAGTCGCGTGATCGACGCCCTGCGTGCGCGTTTTCCGGCGATCGGCGGTCCGCGCAAGGACGATATCTGTTACGCCACGCAAAACCGTCAGGACGCCGTCAAGCAACTGGCGGACGAATGCGACGTGGTGCTGGTGGTTGGCAGCCCGAACAGCTCCAACTCCAATCGTCTGCGTGAACTGGCCGAACGCATGGCCACCCCGGCCTATCTGATCGACGGTGCCGAAGACTTGCAAAAGAGCTGGTTCGACGGTGTCGAGCGTATTGGCATCACGGCCGGTGCCTCCGCTCCGGAAGTGCTGGTACGTGGCGTGATCCAGCAATTGCAGGCCTGGGGTGCCACGGGGGCCGATGAACTGGCCGGTCGCGAGGAGAACATCACCTTCTCCATGCCTAAAGAGCTGCGCGTGCGTTCGCTGCTGTAATACTTTTCGCCTTTCGACACAGCGCCTGCTCAGCCTTACGGTTGGCCAGGCGCACTCGACCGCTCGCCGCCAGCACCACCTGGAGCTGGCTGACCGGCTCGCGAGCCGAGCAAATATGTAGCGTCCCTGCCTGAAATGCCCGCCCGGGCATCAGCGGTTGGCCCAGACTGCTGAACCGCACGAAACGCCTGACCCACCAATTGCCGACAATCGGCGTCCGCGCATCACCTGCGCGCTCGACCAGTAGCGGATTGCTGCTGTCCTCTGGCCCTTTGCCGCTGATGTCCAGAATGATCCGCCAGCCCTGGCTCCAATCGCCGTTGATGCCATGAATGACCACGTTCTGGTTGCGGGTTATGGCCAGGGTTCTGGCCTGGCGGATCCCACTGATCAGCGACTCGGCCGCCTGCTCCCGATGATTCGATTCCGTCAGTGCAGCGAACGCCGGACTGACCAAGTGCAGAACAATCCCGACAATCGTCAGTCCCATGAGCAGTCCGATCAAGCTGAAACCTTGCTGATGCATGTCATCTCCCTCCATGGAGTGCTGCGGCCCGCGCGATCCTTGCGCGAGTAATGGCAAAACAACCGTACATCTGTCGGTCGAATGTTCTAGCGTGTAGAAGCAGGTATAGCCGACGGCAACGGAGGGCACTGATGGATCATCGTACAAAAGGTTTCACGCTGATCGAGCTGCTGGTCACGCTCGCGGTGTTTCTGATCCTGATTACACTGGCCGTTCCGGCGTTCACCCGCTCGGTGCAAAGCAACAAGGCCGACACCGAGGTCGGCGACTTGCAACGGGCACTCAATTACGCACGGCTTGAGGCGATTGATCGGGGCCTCACCACTCGGGTTCGCCCGACGGCCGGCGGCAGTGTCTGGACCGGCGAGTTGAGCGTTTATGACGGTACTGGCAATCCGGCCAATGTATTGCGGGTTGTTCCAGCGATGAGCAGCGGAGCAACTCTGACGCTAACCTCAGGAGTGACCGCGATTGATTTCAACAATCTCGGCGGCTTGGCAGCGCCGTCCACGGCGGTGGTGATCAGTTATGTGCTGGGGGCGCAAAGCAGGACGCTGAATGTGTGTTTGAACGGACGAATTCTATTGGGTGGAAGTTGCGGATGAGGGGTTGGAGCAAGCGTGCACAGGAGGGCATGACGCTGATCGAGGTATTGGTCGCGTTGTTGGTGCTGGCTGTGGGTCTGTTGGGCGCGGCGGCGATTCAGCTCAATGCGCTGAAGTACACCGACAGCTCACGGATGACCAGCCAGGCGAGTTTTATCGCCTACGACATGATGGACCGCATTCGCGCCAATTCCGGCGCCGATTACACCGTCACGCCGCCGACCTCGGGCAACTTGAGCGTGGCCCGGGATCAGGACCTCTACGACTTCACCACCAATATCGTCAATTTCGGCGGCGCCACGGCCACCGGCAGCATCGTCCGCAACCAGCGGGTATACACCATCACCATTACCTGGGACGACTCCCGGGCCGCCAATATCGCCGATTCGCGCCGCAGTTTTGTCCTCACCAGCCGTGCCACCGTTGATCCGGTGACGACACCATGAACAGAACCAGCAGAGGTTTCGGCCTGATCGAATTGCTGATCGCCCTGGCGTTGAGCCTGATCGTGGTCCTGGGTGTGGCGCAGATTTTCATCGCCGCCAAAAACACCTACGTCAGCCAGAACACCGCTGCCGGCATGCAGGAAGATGCGCGGTTCGTCCTGAGCAAGATGATTCAGGAAATTCGCATGGTCGGCATGTTTGGTTGCCTGGGTACGATTACCGACGCCAGCTCTGCGGGGGATTTCAATGCCAGCCTGCTCACACCGATCAGTTGGGACAATGCCAACCTCAAATTGACTCTGGTCACCGCAGATGTCGGCGGCAGTGGCGGAGTGCCGACCTGGACGGTGGTTTCCGACTGCCGAAATACTGCGACGGCCTACACCGGTTTACGCACGCCGGCATCGGGGCAGTTGGCGTTTCCAATCCGGCGGCTGGTCTACAGCTTCAGCAACAACCAACTGCTGATGGGCTCCGGCACTGGCACGCCGACTCAGGCGGTGCTGGTAAACAACGTCAGTGCCTTTGGCGTGAGCTTCGGCATCGCCAGTTCGGCCACGGATACAGCCGCCTCCAGTTACAGCAGTAATCCGTCCGATCCGGCGCGAATCCGCAGTGTGCGGCTGACGCTGACCCTCACCGACCCGAACAACCGGGTCCGCAATCAAACCTTCAACGTAGTTGCCGCCTTGCGCAACCGGTTGCAATGAGGGGAGGGCCGATGAGTCGTGCGTCCATGACATATCACGCCCAGCGCGGCATGGCGCTGTTGGTCAGCCTGGTGTTTCTCCTGGTGCTGACATTGATCGGTCTCTCGTCGATGCAGAGCGCCACGTTGCAGGAGAAAATGACCAGCAGCGTGATCCTGCGCAACCAGTCGTTCCAGGGCGCGGAAGCGGCGTTGCGGGTCGGTGAAAGCGCGGTGCAACTGAACTCCTACTCGTTGCCGGTCTGCAGTGGCACCAGCCAGTGCGCACCGCCGGCCGAGGCGTCGGTCATCACCGCCGCCGGGTTCAACTCCACCTCGGGGGTGAACTGGATCGCCTCCGGTAGCGGCTTTTATGGAGTGCAGAACATCGGCACTACCCTGACTGCCGTGAATGTGCCGAGCAACACGTCGGCAACCCTTTATCGGGTGACCGCCGTGGGCATCGCGGGCAGCTCGCGCAGTGTGGTGGAGAGTATTTATGCGAAGTACTGAGACCCGCACAGGCTGGCGCCATTGGTTACTGCAGCTGCTCTGCGGCGCGGTCTTGAGCCTTTACCTGGCAGCGCCGACCTACGCCTTCACGCCCTCGGATTCTCCGCTGTTGAGCGCCGCCGCCGTGCCTGCCAATGTGATGCTGCTGCTCGATGACTCGGGGAGTATGAACAACATTATCTGGGCGGCCGGCTTCGACCCGACGGTCGCACGCACCCCGGTGACGATTTGCCTCTCCAATGGTTCGTGCAACAAAGGCCGCGACCTGGACATGACCGATAACAATATCGCCTTGTCGAGTTTGAATCATGGAACATGCTCGAAGGCCGGATGGTACGGTTTTTATAAAAACAGCCTTCTCGGTCTGGATTCGCTTTGCCTGAAGCTTCCCGATCCGGTGGGAAGCGAGGACACGCGGTATACGGCGAATTATTTGTCCTACCTGATCAGCCTGGCCAACAACACTGACCGGGACTTCACCGACGGCTCGATCCCCAACGATTACCGGATGAACGTGGCGCGCAACGTTTCCAAGACGTTGGTGGCCAATAACCGTTCGCTGCGCATCGGCCTGTCGACGTTCAACCTGGCGGTCGGCAACCATAAGAATGACGGCGGTTACATCGCCCGCTCGATCAGCGATTTGTCGGCGGTCAGTGGCACTGTGACCCAGGCTCAGGCCGATACCAATTACACCTCACTGATCGCCGGGATCGACGAGCTGAGCGCGCAAGCCAATACGCCGCTGGCGGAAGCCTATTACGAGATCACTCGTTATTTCCGTGGCATGGCGCCGTACAACAACTCGACGCCCGACACCTATACCAGTCCGATTCAGTACCGTTGCCAGAAAAACTACGGGGTGGTGATCACCGATGGTCTGCCGACCTATGACCGAACCTTTCCGACCGATGATCCGCTGGGTGGCAGCCAGTTACCGAACTGGGACGGGATCAGCAGTAACGATGGTACCGATCCCTCAGGCGACGATGAGGGCGACACCCTGTACCTGGATGACATTGCCAAGTTCGCCTTCGATATCGACATGCGTTCCACGGGAACCGATGCCGCGGGTAAAAGCTGGAACGCCCTGGATTTTCCCAAGCAGAACATGAACACCTATACCGTGGGTTTCACCGCTGCAAACCAGATGTTGGCGGATGCCGCGACCTATGGGCAGGGCAAGTATTACCAGGCGAGCGACAGTGCGGGACTTAACAATGCATTGTCTGCAGCCCTGAGCGACATCACTTCCAAGGCCGGTTCAGGTGGCAGTGGCGTGGCCAGCGGCACGACCCTGACCAGCAACTCGAGCTATTTCCAGACCAGTTACGATCCCAAGGACTGGCGGGGTACGATCAAGTCCTTTGGCTTCACGTCGGCGGGCGCGGTTAACACCGCCGCTGTGCTGTGGACGACCGACACCACCATCGTGCCCGGCGCCACTGCGCCGATCTACCAGTCCTGGAACACGCAAACCAACGCCGCGGTCACCCTGGCTTACAGCAATTTCTCTGCGGCGCAGCAGACCGCCCTCAACCAGGGGCTGCCTGCTGGCATCAACGGCAACGATCTGGTGGAGTGGAGCAAGGGCATCAACAAAACCGGGCTGAAAGTTCGCAGTGTATTGCTCGGTGACATCATCAATTCGCCACTCGTGCTGGCCTCACCCACGGACAAAACCGCGTCCGACCTGGTGGCAGACACCAGCTACAGCACTTACCTGACCACCAAAGCCGCCAACATGAATGCCAGCCTGGTGGTGAATGCCAACGACGGTTTTGTAAACATCATCAACTCGGCCAATGGTGTCAGGCGTTATGCCTACATGCCCTCCAGCGTGCTGCCATCGCTGAACGACATCGCTGATCCCACTTACATCAACGGTGTGAGCCACAAGTTTCTGGTCGATGGCCAGGTCGGCGTGTTCGATGCTCAGCTCAACAGCGCCTGGAAAACCCTGGCGATTGGCGGAACGGGGGCGGGCGGCAAAACCTTCTATGCGCTGCAATTGTTCGACGCATCGGCTGGTAATGAAACTAAAGCACTGTGGGAAGTCAGTGCGCCGGCCACGGCCAATACAGCGAACGTTTTCAATGATCTGGGTTATGCCTATGCGCGCCCCGAAGTGGCACGCTTGGCCGATGGTCGCTGGGCCGCGTTTATCTCCAACGGCTATGGCAGCAACTCCGGGGTGGCAGCGTTGTATGTGGTGGATATTCGCGACGGCTCGCTGATCAAGAAAATCGTGGTCGACAGTACCGAAACCACCAACGGCCTGTCGTCGGTGAAGCTCAGGGTCAACTCGCAGAATGTGGTGCAGGCTGCCTACGGGGGCGATCTGAAAGGGCGGTTGTGGAAGTTCGATTTGAGTGGCACCACCCCTGACACCTGGGGCGTGGCGTTTTCCGGCAAGCCGTTGTTCACCACTGCAGGTGGCGCGACCCAGCCGATTACCGCGCAACCGTTGCTGGCGGATCACGTGTTGGGCGGCAAGGAGGTGTTTTTCGGCACCGGCAAATTCAATGAGGTTGCCGACAAGACCAACAAGGATCTGCAGGCGTTCTACGCGGTATGGGATGCCGAGGGGGGCGCAGGACAAATCACTGTTTCCAGTTTGCAGGCGCAGGCGGTGACCGGCGTGTTTTCGGGCAGTACCGGGCAATTCATCACCACCAGCCAGAACGAGGTGACCTACTCGGCCAAGAAAGGCTGGTACTTGCCCCTGGTATACAACAACGTGCTGACGGGGGAGCGGGTGATCTATCAGGCCGGTCTGGTATCGGGGCGAATTGTTTTTACCACGCTCAGCGTGGATACCGTGGACCCCTGTGCCAGCTTCGGTAGCGGCAAACTGGTCGAACTCGATGCGTTCAGCGGTAAGATGCTCAATTACGCGGTACTCGACACCAATGCCGACGGGGTGGTCGACGGCAACGACACGATTTCCAGCGGGGTGATCTTCGCCGGTGGTATCCCGACCCTGAACGCGGTCGTCAATGACGCAACCCGCAAGATTGTGAACGACTCCGGTGGTGGCGTGACCACTCTGGTGGAAAAATCCGGTGGCGGCAGCGGCCGTCGCATCATGTGGCGACAAATACAGTAAGTGAGAGTGAGGCATGCGCAGATCCAACCGAGGTTTTACCCTGATCGAAATCATGATCGTGATTGCGATCATCGGGATCGTCATCACCATTGGCTATCCGAGCCTCACCGAGTACATAAAAAAGGGCCGCCGTACTGAAGTCGCCGGGTTGCTTTCCGAGCAGGCGCAGATCCTCGAGCGTTTCTATTCGAAGAATAATGTCTACACCAATGCCACCGGCCTCAGCGCCGGCAATGATTTCTACACCATCACCCCGACCCTGACCGATCAGACCTTCCTGCTGACGGCAACACGCAAGGCCGGTTCGACCATGGCCAGCGACAAGTGCGGTGATTTCACTCTCACCAATACCGGTGTCAGGAGTATGGTCAATGCCGCGTCCGGCCTGGCCACCAAGGATTGCTGGGGGCGCTGAGTTCCTTTTTCGGGCGCCTTTTGCGCCCTCTGTCTATAGAACGGTTGGATCAGAACATGAGCAGTCAACAGCAAGTGGTGATTGTCGGTGGCGGGGTGATTGGCCTGCTGACGGCGTTCAATCTCGCGTCCGAAGTGCAGAGTGTGGTGCTGCTGGACCGCTCGAACGTCGGTCAGGAGTCTTCCTGGGCCGGTGGCGGGATCGTTTCGCCGCTCTACCCATGGCGCTACAGCCCGGCGGTCACTGCACTGGCTCATTGGTCCCAGGATTTTTATCCACAACTGGCCCAGCGTTTGTTCGCTGCCACCGGTGTCGATCCTGAAGTGCACACCACCGGGTTGTATTGGCTGGACCTGGATGACGAGGCCGAAGCACTCGCCTGGGCCAAACGGGAGAACCGTCCGCTGCGGGCTGTGGATATCTCTGCGGCCCACGATGCAGTGCCGGTATTGGGCGCCGGTTTTTCGCGGGCGATCTACATGGCCGATGTGGCCAATGTGCGTAATCCACGGCTGGTGAAGTCCCTCAAGGCCGCCTTGCTGGCGTTGCCGAACGTGACGATCCATGAACAATGCGAGGTCAGCGAATTTATCCGGGAAGGTTCTGTGGTGGTCGGGGTACAGACCTCGATGGGGGCCATTCGGGGTGATGAGGTGGTTTTGACAGCGGGGGCCTGGAGCGGTGACTTGCTGAAAAAGCTGGGCCTGGAACTGCCGGTCGAACCGGTCAAGGGACAGATGATTCTCTACAAGTGCGCAGCGGACTTCCTGCCGAGCATGGTCCTGGCCAAGGGGCGTTATGCCATTCCCCGGCGCGACGGGCACATCCTGATCGGCAGTACGCTGGAGCATGAGGGCTTCGACAAGACGCCAACCGACACGGCGCTGGAAAGCCTGAAGGCATCGGCGGTGGAATTGATTCCGGCATTGGCGGATGCCGAGGTGGTGGGGCATTGGGCGGGGTTGCGGCCCGGGTCGCCTGAAGGAATCCCCTATATCGGTCGGGTGCCGGGATATGACGGGCTCTGGCTCAACTGCGGGCATTACCGTAACGGGCTGGTGCTGGCGCCGGCGTCATGTCAGTTGTTTGCCGATGTGATGCTGGGGCGGGCGCCGATTATCGACCCTGCGCCGTATGCGCCAGCCGGACGAATCTGACAGAAGAGCTGTTAACGGTTCAATCCAGCCCCAATTTCTTCAGCCTGTAACGCATCGACCGAAATGACAGATTCAATCGCTGGGCCGCCGCCGTGCGGTTCCAGCGGGTTTCTTCCAGGGCCTGGAGGATGAGTTTGCGTTCGACGTTTTCCAGATAGGCTTCCAGATTATCGATCTGTGTCAGGTCTGGCACGCCGCCGTCCGGGTTGCAGTTGCCTTCTGCCAGGCGCAGGTCGCTGGCTTCGATCTGTTTGTTCTCGCACAAGGTGTGAGCCCGTTCGAGCATGTTCTCCAATTCCCGCACGTTTCCAGGAAAGCGATAGTTTTTCAGCGCTTCGAGGGCTTGTGGGTGGAGTTTTGCGGGGGGCTGGCCAGTGCTGGCCGCCAGTCGCTTGAGCATATTGTTGGCCAGAAGCTCAATGTCGTCGCGGCGTTCGCGCAAGGACGGTACTCGCAGCTCGATCACGTTCAGGCGGTAGTACAAGTCCTGGCGAAAGCGTTCGGCGGCGACTTCGGCATCGAGGTCTTTGTGAGTGGCGCAGAGGATGCGCACATCGACCACGGTTTCCTGCTGGCCACCGATGCTGCGAACGGCTTTCTCCTGTATGGCCCGCAGCAGTTTGACCTGCATTGCCAGCGGTAGGTCAGCCACTTCGTCGAGGAACAAAGTACCGCCCTGGGCTGCCTGGAACAGCCCGGGCTTGTCTTCGATGGCGCCGCTGAAACTGCCTTTGCGATGGCCGAAAAACTCGCTTTCCATCAATTCCGACGGGATTGCCCCACAGTTCACCGGGACGAACGGTCGGCTGGCGCGTGGGCCTTGGTCGTGGATAAGTCGGGCGACCAGTTCCTTGCCGCTGCCGGATTCGCCACTGATGTAGACCGGGGCTTGGCTGCGGGCCAGTTTGTCGATTTGTTTGCGCAGGTTGCGCATGGGCAGCGAGTCGCCCAGCAGCCGACGGTCGATGCCGCTGCTGGTGCCGCCTGGCGCTGGCAAGCTCAGGGCGCTGATGACCAGTTCGCGCAGGCGGGTGAGGTCGACCGGTTTGGTCAGGAAGTCGAAGGCGCCGGCCTTGAGGGCATTTATTGCTGTCTCCAGGCTGCCGTAGGCGGTGATCATCGCCACCGGCACTTGCGCATAGCGCTGCTGGATGTGCTGCACCAGCGCCAGACCGGTGCCGTCAGGCAGGCGCATGTCGGTCAGGCACAGGTCGAACGTATCCCGTGCCAGTAGCGCCTGCGCTTCTGCGAGGTTGCGTGCGCTGGAGGTGTCGAGTTTCATCCGTCCCAGGGTGATTTCCAGGAGTTCGCGGATATCCGGCTCGTCGTCGACGATGAGGATTTTTTGCCGTGGGCTCGTGTTCAACTTTGTTTCCGTCCGTGAGCAAAGGTGATGCGAAAGCAGCCGCCGCCTTGGCGTGATTTGAAGTCTAGGCGGGCTTGATTGCTTTCGCACAGCTCACGGGACAGATAAAGCCCCAGGCCAGTACCCTGGCTGCTGGTGGTGAAGAACGGTTCGAACAAGTGAGTACGTTGGTCCGGTGCAACGCCAGGGCCATCGTCCAGGACTTCCAGGGTCGGCAACTGGCTGTCCGGGTCGATAAACAACTCAAGCCAGGCCTGCGCCCGATCATGCTTGAGGGCGCTATGGCGCCAGGCATTGCGCAACAGGTTATCGAGAATCTGGGTCAGCTGATCCGGATCCATCAGGGTTTTGAAGTCTCCCAAGCCGATGCGCAGGTGAATCTGCTGATGTTCTTTCGAGCCTTCGCGGGTTTCGGCGACGAAATGCTCCAGCCACGGCTTCAAATCGAGCCGTTGCGGCACGGTTTGCTGGCGACGGGACAATTGCAGGACGTTTTCGATTACCCGATTCATGCGCTGAGATTGGTCTTGAATAATCTGGGTCAGACGCCGGTCCGCACCGTTCAGTTCCTCGGATTCCTGCAGTAACTGCGCGGCATGACTAATGGCGCCCAGTGGATTGCGGATCTCATGGGCAATCCCGGCGGTCAGGCGACCGAGGGCGGCGAGTTTCAGTTGTTGGGCCTGTTGGGCGATTTGGGCGAGGTCTTCGAGAAAAACCAGCGTCTGGTGGTGCGGGCTTTGGTCCAGGGCAATGAAGCTTGGTTGCAGCTCGAGGCCGTTGCTGGCGATCTGCAGGCTTTGCGGGCGCAACGTTGGATTGTTGAGCCACAGTTGGAGCCGCTCGACCAACGGTATCGAGTAATCGTCGATCAACTGGCCGTCCAGTTTTTCCTGCCCCAGCAAGGTCAAGGCGCTGTGATTGGCCAGTTGCACCCGCCGCTGGTTGTCGAGCACCAGAATGCCTGTGCGCATGCGTTGCAGGATCAGTGCGTTGAGGGCTTCGAGACCGAGCACTTCACTGGCCCGCTGTTCGGCCAGGGTTTCGCTGACCTCCAATCGTCGGGTCAATCCCTGCACCAGCAGCGCCGCGGCAAAACACAGGGCGCCGAGGGTGCCGATTTGCAGGTAATCACTGGGGCTGGCGGGGTGGTTGAAGCTCAGGATGAAGCTCAAACCCACGATGCCAAGGGCACCGACCGCTGCGATCAGCAGACCGACACGCCCGCGCAGCAAGGTATTGCTGATGGCTACTGAGACGATCAGCAAATTGCCGATGGCACTGGCCATGCCGCCCGCGGCATAGAACAGGCCGCACAGCAGCAGGACATCGACCAGCGCCAGGCCGAACAGCTGCGCGGGGCGTCGGGTGTTCCCCAGAAAGACCACCAGCAGGATATTCAGCACCAGGTACAACCAGCTGCCGTTGCGCAGCAGGTCGTCATTGGCGAACTTCAGCAACTGGTTGTCCATGTTGCTGGAGATCAACAGCACCAGGGTGATGCCGACGCTTAAGCGGTAGAGGTGATAGAGGCGCAGCAGTCGCTGGGCCTGTTTGTTGCCTGGGCTGGGCGTCTCAGCGATCACTTGAGCCCGGGCCTTGCTCAAGGTGAGCCTGGCTGCAATACCACTGTTGTTCGAGTTTCAACGCGCGGTCGCGGGGCAGGTGTACGCCGCAATGAGCACAGCGAACCATGGGCGGAGCATCTTGCTCGCGCGGCATATTGGCGACCGACGTCGGGCCCTTGAACTTGCGCCAGAACCATATGGCAGCGGCAATCAGGGCGATCCAGAACAATAGACGAAGCATGGTGAGCTGCTTTTTGATTAATGAGTTGGCAGTTTAGCCAAGGACGGGTCAAGCGCACAGCGCAATACGTTCACCCAAAAATCCGGCAATAAAAAAGGCGCCTCGAAAGGCGCCTTCCCGGTACAACATCTCTATGTCAGTCGAACAGGCCGAAGGTCATGTGGCTGAACCAGGAACGGTCGGTGTTGCTGGACTCGGGTTCCGGTTCTTCGATCACATCGCCGTTTTCATCTTTAGGCTTGAGCTCGTTCGGAATCGCGTCCTTGGCATCCTGGAACTGCTTCTGCACGTCCTGGTTGGCGCGGGTTTCGCCCGGCGGCAGTGGCGGACGGGATTCGATCAGGCCCAGGGTGGCCTTGCTCAGCCACGAACGGTTGTCGGCTTCGGCTACCGATGGCACGAACTGACCGTCCACCAGGCTCGGGTGGTTCGGGTAGTTGAGTTTCAGGGTTTCGAGACTGGTCGCAGCCAGTTCGTCCAGGTGCAGGCGCTGGTAGGCTTCGGTCATCACCGCCAGGCCGTCACCGACCGATGGGGTTTCCTGGAAGTTTTCCACTACATAACGGCCACGGTTGGCGGCGGCAACGTAGGCCTGACGGGTCAGGTAGTAGTCGGCAACGTGGATTTCATAGGCCGCCAGCAGGTTGCGCAGGTAAATCATGCGCTGCTTGGCGTCCGGCGCGTAGCGGCTGTTCGGGTAGCGGCTGGTCAGCTGGGCGAACTCGTTGTAGGAGTCGCGGGCAGCGCCCGGGTCACGCTTGGTCATGTCCAGTGGCAGGAAGCGCGCCAGCATGCCGACGTCCTGGTCAAAAGAGGTCAGACCCTTGAGGTAGTAGGCGTAATCGACGTTCGGGTGCTGCGGGTGCAGACGAATGAATCGCTCGGCGGCGGACTTCGCAGCCTCAGGCTCGGAGTTCTTGTAGTTGGCGTAGATGAGCTCGAGTTGAGCCTGATCGGCATAGCGACCGAACGGATAACGCGACTCCAGGGCCTTCAGCTTGGCTGTGGCGGCGGTGTAGCTATTGTTGTCCAGATCGTGCTGAGCCTGCTGGTACAGCTCGACTTCGCTCAGGTTTTCGTCTACGACTTCCTTCGATGAGCAAGCAGCGGTCAATGCGAGGATGGCGATCAGCAGCAGGTGTTTCACTTGCATGGCGGCTTGCGTCCCTATGACGGCCGCTGTCTTGGGCGGGGCCGTCCTGTTATGATGAGTGCCCCGTTGAAAAGCCTCGGGGCAAAAGACGCCGTATTTAACCACAAGCGCGCAGCCGAAACCAAAGGCTGTGCCGACGCCTAGTCTGAGCATGTCCGATAAAATTGAACTTCGCGCAGAGGTGCCGTCCGAATTGGGCGGCCAACGCCTCGATCAAGTCGCCGCACAATTATTCGCTGAGCACTCGCGCTCGCGCCTTTCCGCCTGGATCAAAGACGGCCGCCTGACTGTGGATGGGGCGGTTATCCGCCCGCGAGACATCGTTCACGGTGGCGCCATTCTTGAATTGACTGCCGAGCAGGAAGCTCAGGGCGAATGGATCGCTCAAGACATCGAGCTGGACATCGTCTATGAAGACGACGACATCCTGGTGATCAACAAGCCTGCGGGCCTGGTGGTGCATCCGGCCGCCGGTCACGCCGACGGCACCTTGCTCAACGCCTTGCTGCACCACGTGCCGGACATCATCAATGTGCCCCGCGCCGGTATCGTGCATCGCCTGGACAAGGACACCACCGGTCTGATGGTGGTGGCCAAGACCATTCAGGCGCAGACACAGCTGGTCACTCAATTGCAGAGCCGCAGTGTCAGCCGGATCTATGAGTGCATCGTAATCGGTGTGGTGACGGCCGGCGGCAAGATCAACGCACCGATCGGTCGTCACGGCCAGCAGCGCCAGCGCATGGCGGTGATGGAAGGTGGCAAGCAAGCCGTCAGTCACTACCGCGTGCTCGAGCGTTTCCGCTCCCACACTCATGTGCGAGTGAAGCTGGAAACCGGTCGTACGCACCAGATTCGCGTGCACATGGCGCACATCAACTACCCGTTGGTCGGAGATCCTGCCTACGGCGGTCGTTTCCGTATTCCACCGGCCGCCAGCGTGACCATGGTCGAATCCCTGAAGAATTTCCCGCGTCAGGCGCTGCATGCACGGTTCCTGGAGCTGGATCATCCGACCACCGGTAAACGCATGAGCTGGGAATCGCCACTGCCGGATGACTTCGTCTGGTTGCTGTCGCTGCTCAAGCAAGACCGCGAGGCGTTCATCGGATGACCTGGCTGACGCCTGACTGGCCCGCGCCGGCCAGCGTCAAAGCCTGCGTTACCACCCGTGCGGGCGGCGTCAGTCTGGCGCCGTTCGACAGCCTCAACCTCGGCGATCACGTTGACGACAGCCCTGAAGCCGTCGCCGAAAACCGCCGTCGTCTCACCGATCGTTTCTCGATTCAGCCGGCCTGGCTGCAACAGGTTCACGGCATTGTCGTGACCCAAGCGGACCCAAACCTGGTAGCCACTGCCGACGCCAGCTGGACGGCAACACCCGGTATCGCTTGCACAGCGATGACCGCCGACTGCCTTCCTGCGCTGTTTTGCGACCGTGCCGGCACCCGCGTCGCTGCCGCCCATGCCGGTTGGCGCGGGCTGGCGGCGGGTGTGCTGGAAGCGACCCTCGACAGTCTGGCTGTACCGCCCGAAGACGTACTGGTCTGGCTCGGCCCGGCCATTGGCCCTCAAGCCTTTGAAGTCGGCCCGGAAGTGCGCGAAACCTTCGTCCAGCAATTGCCTGAAGCCGCCAAAGCCTTCGTGCCGAGCCAGAATGCCGGCAAGTTCATGGCCGACATCTATGAACTGGCGCGTTTGCGTCTGGCCGCTCGCGGTGTCACCGCTGTTTATGGCGGTGGTTTCTGCACAGTGACCGATCCACGTTTCTTTTCTTACCGCCGCAGTCCTCGCACCGGCCGGTTTGCCTCCCTGATCTGGCTCGAACGCTAGACTTCTCTGATCTACATCAACTGCACGACGCTTGAATCTCCCAGAATCGACCACATCTATAGCGGTATCTGGCAGGTTTCTTTATTCGGGATGTTTATAGGTCCGGCCTGCTCAAAAGGAAGGTGAACCCATGCGTATAGACCGTTTAACCAGCAAGCTGCAGTTAGCCCTGTCCGACGCCCAGTCCCTGGCTGTCGGCCTCGATCATCCGGCCATTGAACCGGCGCACTTGATGCAGGCCATGCTTGAACAGCAGGGCGGTTCGATCAAACCCCTGCTGATGCAGGTGGGTTTCGACGTCAACAGCCTGCGTAAAGAGCTGACCAAAGCGCTCGATCAGTTGCCGAAAATCCAGAACCCGACCGGTGACGTGAACATGTCGCAGGATCTGGCACGCCTGCTCAATCAGGCCGATCGCCTGGCCCAGCAGAAGGGTGACCAATTCATCTCCAGCGAACTGGTGCTGCTCGCCGCGATGGACGAGAACAGCAAGCTCGGCAAATTGCTGCTCGGCCAGGGCGTGAGCAAAAAGGCGCTGGAAAACGCGATCAACAATCTGCGTGGCGGTGAGGCGGTCAATGACGCGAACCAGGAAGAATCACGCCAGGCGCTGGATAAATACACCATCGACCTGACCAAGCGCGCTGAAGAGGGCAAGCTCGATCCGGTGATCGGCCGTGACGATGAAATTCGCCGCACCATTCAGGTTCTGCAACGCCGCACCAAGAACAACCCGGTGCTGATCGGTGAACCTGGCGTGGGTAAAACCGCCATCGCCGAAGGCCTGGCTCAGCGCATCATCAACGGTGAGGTGCCGGACGGTCTCAAAGGCAGGCGCCTTTTGTCCCTGGACATGGGGGCATTGATTGCCGGCGCCAAATACCGCGGCGAGTTCGAAGAACGCCTCAAGTCCCTGCTCAATGAACTGTCGAAGCAGGAAGGGCAGATCATTCTGTTCATCGACGAATTGCACACCATGGTCGGCGCCGGCAAGGGCGAAGGCTCGATGGACGCGGGCAACATGCTCAAACCGGCATTGGCTCGCGGTGAGCTGCATTGCGTCGGTGCGACCACGCTCAACGAGTACCGTCAATATATAGAGAAGGACGCGGCCCTCGAGCGGCGCTTCCAGAAGGTCTTGGTGGACGAGCCGAGCGAAGAAGACACCATCGCCATCCTGCGTGGTCTGAAAGAGCGCTACGAAGTTCACCACAAGGTGGCAATCACCGACGGTGCAATCATCGCCGCGGCCAAGCTCAGCCATCGCTACATCACGGACCGCCAGTTGCCGGACAAGGCCATCGACCTGATCGACGAAGCCGCCAGCCGCATCCGCATGGAAATCGATTCCAAGCCGGAAGTGCTGGACCGTCTGGAGCGTCGCCTGATTCAGCTGAAGGTGGAATCCCAGGCGCTGAAGAAAGAAAGCGACGACGCGGCGAAGAAACGTCTGGAAAAATTGCAGGAAGAAATCGCCCGTCACGAGCGTGAGTATTCGGATCTCGAAGAGATCTGGAACTCGGAAAAAGCCGAGGTCCAGGGTTCGGCACAGATCCAGCAGAAAATCGAACAGTCCCGTCAGGAACTGGAAGCTGCGCGCCGTAAAGGCGATCTGAACCGCATGGCCGAGCTGCAATACGGGGTGATCCCGGACCTGGAGCGCAGCCTGCAGATGGTCGACCAGCACGGCAAAAGCGAAAACCAGTTGTTGCGCAGCAAGGTGACTGAAGAAGAGATCGCTGAAGTCGTGTCGAAATGGACCGGCATCCCCGTGGCGAAAATGCTCGAGGGCGAGCGCGAAAAACTGATGAAGATGGAAAGCCTGTTGCACCAACGTGTGATCGGTCAGGACGAAGCAGTGATCGCCGTCTCCAACGCAGTGCGGCGTTCCCGTGCCGGGTTGTCCGATCCGAATCGCCCGAGCGGTTCGTTCATGTTCCTCGGCCCGACCGGTGTCGGTAAAACCGAGTTGTGCAAGGCGCTGGCCGAGTTCCTCTTTGATACTGAAGAGGCGATGGTACGGATCGACATGTCCGAGTTCATGGAGAAGCATTCCGTGGCTCGTCTGATCGGCGCGCCACCGGGCTACGTGGGCTATGAGGAGGGCGGTTACCTGACCGAGGCGGTGCGTCGCAAGCCTTATTCAGTGATCCTGCTGGATGAGGTCGAGAAGGCCCACCCGGATGTGTTCAACATCTTGCTGCAAGTGCTCGAAGATGGCCGTTTGACTGACAGCCATGGCCGCACGGTGGATTTCAAAAATACCGTGATCGTCATGACCTCCAACCTGGGCTCGGTACAGATCCAGGAACTGATAGGGGATCGCGAAGCGCAGCGTGCAGCGGTGATGGATGCGATTTCCACGCACTTCCGGCCGGAGTTCATCAACCGGGTCGACGAAGTGGTGATCTTCGAGCCACTGGCTCGGGATCAGATCGCGGGCATTACCGAGATCCAGTTGGGTCGCCTGCGTAGCCGTCTGACCGAGCGCGAGCTGAAGCTTGAGCTGAGTCCGGAAGCGATGGATAAGCTGATCGCCGTCGGTTACGACCCGGTCTATGGCGCACGGCCGCTCAAACGGGCGATCCAGCGCTGGATCGAGAACCCGCTGGCACAGCTGATTCTATCGGGTCGTTTCATGCCCGGAGAGACCGCCAAAGGTGTGGTGGAGCACGACGAAATCGTCTTTGTCTGATCCCCAGTGGCAACAAAATGAAAGAGGCCTCGCATTGCGAGGCCTTTTTTTCGATAGGCTGTTGAACTCAAAGGAAAATGCTTGTAAAGTGCGCCCCGCAGTAAGTCACCCCGAGAGGGTTTCTGCTCCCCAAGCAGGAATCTGAAATAAGTTGCAAATCATTAACTTGAAAGCAATTTAGGGGGTTGACAGAGGTGCTTAAGATTGTAGAATAGCGCGCCTCAGACACACGAACGCAGCGATGCGAACGGGTCGAAGAGGTGAAGCAAGCTTCACAGTTGTAAATTGAAATATGTAGTTCCGTGATAGCTCAGTCGGTAGAGCAAATGACTGTTAATCATTGGGTCCCAGGTTCGAGTCCTGGTCACGGAGCCAATTTCAAACCGGGGTATAGCGCAGTCCGGTAGCGCGCCTGCTTTGGGAGCAGGATGTCAGGAGTTCGAATCCCCTTACCCCGACCATTTTTGGGTCGTTAGCTCAGTTGGTAGAGCAGTTGGCTTTTAACCAATTGGTCGTAGGTTCGAATCCCACACGACCCACCATTTTTGAAACCAGTTAACGCTGGGATCGAATCTTAAGATCAGACGCCAAAAGCTCTGTTCGCAGAAGGCGCCTTTCAAAGGTGCCTTTTTTTTACCGGGGTATAGCGCAGTCCGGTAGCGCGCCTGCTTTGGGAGCAGGATGTCAGGAGTTCGAATCCCCTTACCCCGACCATATTAAAAATCCTCGTATCGAAAGATATGGGGATTTTTTTTGTCTGCGAAAAAGCAGATCGCTTCAAGTCATCGTACAACTTGCCGATAACGAGCTAACGGGGCACGGACAGGGCCTCGACTCCAGCCAATAAAAACAAAGGCGCTCGTTATGTTTCTTCGTCAGCTGAATATTGCCCCTCGCGCCGCGCTGGGTTTTGCCTTGATCGCGGTACTGGTGGCATTGCTCGGGGTATTTGCACTGGGGCAGATGTCGAGCATTCGCGACAGCGAGGTGGCGGTGGAGGCCCAATGGTTGCCGAGCATTCGCGGCGGTGACGAGATCCGCGAGCTCATGTTGCGCATCCGTACCATTTCCCTGCGCATGGCCTTGGATCAAGATCCGAAGAACATCGCCACTTACCGCAGCCAAATGGACACGCGCGACAAGGAATTGAGCGAGAAAATTGCCGCTTATGACAAATTGGTCACCACCCCTGAGGGCCAGGAGTTGTATGACCAGTTCAAAAAAACCTTCGCCGCCTACGGCAGCGGCATCGCCCAATCCTTCACCCTCGCTGAGCAAGGGAGGCGTGACGAGCTGACCAAACTACTTCTGGTCGACATGAAGACTGTTGTCGACGGTTCGGGCAAACAGCTCAACGATCTGGCGGAACTGTTCACCCGGCTAGTGGCCGCCGAGAGCCGGAAATCCCAAGAGCACTATGCCACCTCCCGGATGATCGTCAGCCTGTTTATTGCCCTCGCGGCGCTGGCCACGGTCGGCCTTGCGATGCTGTTGACCCGTAGCATCGTCAAACCCTTGGCAGAGGCGTTGAACGCTGCGGAGAACGTGGCACGAGGCGATCTGACCCGCCCCATCGAGACCCATGGCAACGACGAAGTGAGCCGCTTGCTCAAGGCGCTGGCGACCATGCAACACAACCTGCGTGACACCTTGCAGGGCATCAGCGGTTCGGCGGCGCAATTGGCGACGGCAGCCGATGAATTGAACGCGGTCACCCTCGACAGCACCCAGAATCTGCAACAGCAGAACAACGAGATCGAACAAGCGGCGACAGCCGTCACCGAAATGACCACCGCGGTGGAGGAGGTCGCACGCAACGCGGTTTCTACCTCTGACGCCACGCGCCAATCCAGTGAGTCGGCACACGTTGGCCATCAGCGAGTGAGCGAAACCGTGAGTGCCATCAGCGCCCTTGCCAGCGACGTGCAGACGACGGGCGGCTTGGTGCAGTCGCTGGCCAACCAGTCTCAGGACATCGGCAAGGTGCTGGATGTGATTCGTGCCATTGCCGAACAGACCAATTTGCTCGCCCTCAACGCGGCCATCGAAGCGGCGCGTGCGGGCGAAAGTGGTCGAGGTTTCGCGGTGGTTGCCGACGAAGTGCGTGCCCTGGCGTACCGCACGCAACAGTCGACTCAGGAAATCGAACAAATGGTTCAGGGCATGCGTACTGGCTCAACCCAGGCGCTGGACTCCATGCAAGCCAGCTCCTCGCGGGCAGCCAGCACCCTGGCGTTGGCGGAGCATGCTGGCGAAGCGCTGCAGACCATCACCGCTTCGGTTCACCAGATCCACGAACGCAACCTGGTGATCGCCAGCGCCGCCGAGGAGCAGGCGCAAGTGGCGCGTGAAGTTGATCGCAACCTGGTGAACATTCGCGATTTGTCGGTACGCTCCGCTGCTGGCGCCGATCAGACTAGCGCCTCCAGCCATGAGCTGTCGCAGTTGGCCAATTCGTTACGGACCATGGTGCAGCGGTTTCAGTTGTAAATCCGCCGGACGAAAAAAAGCCCCGCTCCTCGATGGAGAAGCAGGGCCTGGTCTTCATTGGCTTAGCTGTTGTCTTTCAGGTGCTCGAACAAGCCTTTTGGCATTTGTTTGCCATTGGCTTCGTAGCTGGCTTTCACATTGTCGAAAGCCTCTTGTTCCGAGATTTGACCATCGTGGTTGGTGTCGATCTTGTCGAAGTCGCCCTTGGGCGCCACTTTCAGGAACTCCGCACGGGACACCTGACCATCGCCATCGGTGTCGGTCTTGGCCATCGAGGCATCGCCGCACTTGCCTTCGCCACATTTGCCTTCTGGGGTTTTTACCGAAGTTTCGGCGGAGGCGACCATGTAGCCCTGGGTCAGTGGCTGCGCGGCGAATACGGAACCGGACAACATCAGGCCGCCGGCCAGGACGGCACCGAGCAGGCCAACGGTGCTTTTGCTGAGAGTAGTGGTACGGGACATTACAAATCTCCTGGGTTGCACGACACAACCGTTCGATAAAGGACGCCACGCAAGTGCGGCGATGACCGAAGCAGGCGGTGCCTTGCTCGGGTGTGGCCATTTAGCGGGCGCGGTGTATCGCTACTGTGTCGTGCAAGGAGGGAGTTTGTAAGCGAAGGGGTGAAATCGTGGGGCAGATACAGTGAGACACAGAAGTGTTCACGGGGTAGACCGAGGCGCCTGCATCGCGGGCAAGCCACGCTCCCACAGTTAATCTTTGTTGGCCGCATATTTGCGTACGACGCAGATCCTGTGGGAGCGTGGCTTGCCCGCGATGAGGCCCTGACAGACGCCGAAAATTTAGTGCAACTTGAGCCGCGGCTCGGTCCCACGCCCAATCTTGCTACCCAGCATCAACATCGCCGTACGGAACGCGCCATACAGCGCCATCTGGTGCATGCGGTACAGCGACACGTAAAACATCCGCGCCAGCCAGCCCTCGAGCATCACGCTGCCGGTCAGGTTGCCCATCAAGTTACCCACAGCCGAAAAACGCGACAGCGAAATCAGCGAGCCATAGTCGGTGTATTTGTATTCCGGCAGGGCCTTGCCTTCGATCCGTAGTTTCAGCGATTTGGCCAGTAACGAAGCCTGTTGGTGGGCCGCCTGGGCGCGCGGCGGCACATTGCGGTCGCTGCCCGGTTGCGGGCAGGCCGCGCAGTCACCGAAGGCGAAGATGTTCTCGTCGCGGCTGGTTTGCAGGGTCGGCAGCACTTGCAGCTGGTTGATGCGGTTGGTTTCCAGGCCATCGATGTCCTTGAGGAAACCCGGCGCACGAATCCCGGCGGCCCAGACTTTGAGGCTGGCGTTGATTACCTGGCCGTCGGCGGTAATCAGGCTGTCGGCGGTCACTTCGCTGACCGCGGCATTGGTCATGACGTTGACCCCGAGTTTCTCCAGGGTTTTATGCACAGGCCCGCCGATCCGCTCCGGCAGCGCCGGGAGAACCCGTGGTCCGGCTTCGATCAGGGTGATGTGCATGTTTTCCGGTTTGATCCGGTCCAGGCCATAAGCCGCCAGTTCATGGGCGGCGTTGTGCAGTTCCGCTGCCAGTTCGACCCCGGTGGCACCGGCGCCGACGATGGCCACGCTGATCTGTTGCACGGTGTCGGTCTGTCCGGCGTGCGCGCGCAGGTAGTGATTGAGCAGTTGCTGATGGAAGCGCTCGGCCTGCTTGCGGGTGTCGAGGAACAGGCAGTGTTGCGCCGCGCCTTGAGTACCGAAGTCGTTGGTGGTGCTGCCGACAGCAATCACCAGCGAGTCGTAAGGCACTTCGCGCGCGGGTACCAGTTCAAGGCCAGCATCGTCGTAGGTGGCGGCCAGCTGGATTTTCTTCTGTGTGCGATCGAGCCCGCTCATGCGCCCCAGCTGGAACTCGAAATGGTTCCATTTTGCCTGGGCAACATAGTTGAGTTCGTCTTCGGAAGAGTTGAGCGATCCAGCGGCCACTTCGTGCAACAGCGGTTTCCAGATGTGGGTCAGGTTCGCGTCGACCAGCATCACACTGGCCATGCCGCGCTTGCCCAGAGTCTTACCCAGACGGGTAGCCAACTCCAGACCGCCGGCGCCGCCGCCAACGATGACAATACGATGAGTCATGGGGATATCTCGCAAGGCTAAAAGAAATCTGTACCGTTACCCGAGCGAGCGCAAGGCAGCTCATAGCGTCAGGTAACTGATAAGTCGGCTCAACAGGCCTAAACCAATGGTCACTGCCAACACCACCACCAGGAGCATCCACGGCCGGAAAGGCCGGCGCTCGACTTGGTGCTGGGACAGGTGCAGGTACTCTTCGACATGCTTCTGGTCGTCGGGGTTCAGGCGGCTGGTCATAAAGGCCTCGTCGGGTAGACGTTGCTGAATGTGCAGACGTTACAGCAGATTGTCTGCAAGCGTTGAACGGTGCATGTGGTTCGGGTGAACGATTGCGCTTTGTAACATTCGGCCAGTGATTGCGCCATCCTGTGCAGGGTTGCCGCTATATGTGGCGGGACTCACAAGCTGATCCCGACATCGAAGACGATGCTGCGTCCCAGGTTGCTGCGCAGGAAATCCGGGGCATCCGGGTGGGCGAAGAGTACGCGGGCGAAGGTCGGGCCGACCAGCGACAACGAGCGCCAGCCCTGGCGCAGGTATTCGGTGGGCGGCGGGAAGTGGCTGTTGAGGTCCAGCACTTCGCGCTTGAGGCTGGCGAAGGCGATGATGTCCAGATCCCCCAGGTCCATGCCGCGCTCTTTGTAGTTGTGGGCTTTTTTGCGCAAGGTTGGCGCCAGTCTCAGCAGAAATTCATTAGCCGGGATGCGCCGGGGCTTGGCCTCGCGGCGCACCAGTTGGCTCAGGGAGAACGCGCTGCGCCGACGTTGCAGCTCATCACGCCATTCATCATTGAGGCGCCGGCCCTCGTCGAGCACGAAGAACACCTCGAAATTCGCGTCGCGAAACAGCACGTCCGGCGGCTCTCCGGCGGGGGCAAACTCGTCGGCGCGATAGGGAATGTTCAGACCTTGCAGCAGGCGCTGGCAAACCCAACGCTCACGCTCCCATTTGCGGGCATTGGAAAGGAACGTGTTGGCTTGCTCGGCCGCAATGGTCAGCAGGCGTAAATAATCTGAGTCATCCATAGGCCCAAGCTTAGCGTTCAAATGTGATCTGAATAATAAAGTCTGTCGCAAAAGAAAAAAGGCTGTCGCGATTTCTTCAGATAGAACCTTACCTGCTTTTTCTGACGTACCTATAGGTGTTCGTGCTGTTGTAGCCTTTCCATGCTGTGTTTGATGACATCCATCACCGCAGCGGTCATGACTGAGGTAGAGACACCAAACATCAGGATGCCGTTGGCTGCTTCCAGTGGGCCAAGCAGACGCCAGCGTGGGGACATGATGATATCGCCATAGCCCAGCGTGGCGAAGTTGACTGCCGAGTGATAGAGCGCAGTGGCGAATTCGTCGAATTCGTCGAGCAACATGAACAGGGTGGCCCAGATGGCGATCTGCACGAAATTGCCGAGCAACATCAGCACCATGACCATCGACAGCAACAGGATATTCAGCCATTGCGATTCACGATTTGGATGGGTATGCCTGAAATGCACGTAATGGCGCAAACAGATAGTTATGAAAACGGCTTGCATCAGCAGGCAGAACAGCATCACAGGGAGACCGGCGAGTAGATTCAACAGCATGGCGATATCCTCGGCAGACGTGTCAGGTCGGTCCCTGGCGGTCTGTCCCGGGTTCTTGCGCTTGATCGTCCACCCATTGCCAGAACAGCCGATAACCGACCGCCAATATCACAGGGCCGATAAACAGGCCGAGGATACCGCTCGTGACCATGCCGCCCAAGGCACCGATCAGCACCACCGGCATTGGCACATCGACGCCTCGACCTAGCAGCAACGGCTTGAGGACGTTATCGACCAGGCCCGCAACGAAGACATAGATGGCAAACACAATGGTCGCCGTGCTGGCACCTTCGTTCGCGAAGACGTAGACGATGACCGGAAGGGTAATCAGGGTGGCCGGTAATTGCATGATGCCAATAAGCAGCACCGCCAAGGCGAGAAGACCTGCGCCGGGGATGCCCATGGACACAAAGCCGATGCCGATCAACAGCATCTGGATGAAGGCGATGCCGACCACGCCCAACGCCACTGCCCGGATGGTCGCGGTGCACAGCTCGGTGATTTTCGGTCCCTTGACCGGGCCGCAGAAGCGCGAAGCGATTTGCACTGCGCTGCGGTGGCCACTTTCACCATAGGCTAAAAAAATACCGGCAATAATCAGGGCAAAGATAAATAAAAGGAGCCCCATGCCGGCCCCCGCCAGCTTGCTCAGCAGGGAGAGGCTGACATCTTTGATTTGCGGTATGAACTTCTGTAGCAGGTCGGGCAGGTTGGTGACAGCTTGTGTCCATAAGCCATGAAGGGGTTTGCCCACAAGTGGCCAGCCGGCCACCGCGTCGGACGGAGGGGGGATATGGAAACTGTCACTTTTGACCATGCTTATCGCCCGTTCCACGGAGTCTGCAATCGAGGTTCCCAACAAATAGGCAGGCACCATAAGGATGCAGATGGCGATCAGCACAATCAGCGTCGCGCTGAGCCCATCCTTGTTTCCCAGCGCGCCTTTGAACCTGACTTGTGACGGGTAGAGGGTGATTGCCAGAATTATCGACCACAGCATCAGATCGAGGAATGGACTGAATATCTGGAAGCAGAAAACCACCAGAACGGCGATCAACCCGGCACGAATCAGTACATCGAGCAGACCTCGGGAAAAAGCCTTTTCGGAAATGGGCGTGGGAACCATCGATTTTTCCTCCTATAGGAGCAAAGGCATGAGCCGGGTAAATCCAGCATAGACGTGCTCCTCGCCACAGGTTTCTCTGATTCAAGACCCTCTTTCCCCGCCCAACGCCCGGTTCCGGGCGGTGCACAAAACGGATAGCGATCTGCGCAAAGCGGATATTGCCCCGTGCCTGGCGACTTTACCCTCGGCTGTACGGACGTTAGCCGCGTTACCGACTCTTAAAAAAACAACAACAAGAGATAGATGCCATGCGCAAGATTGACGTACATGAGGTTATCGACAAGGCACGATTCAACCGCTTTCACTGGATGGTGCTGTTCTGGTGTGCCCTGATCATCATTTTCGACGGTTACGATTTGGTGATCTACGGCGTGGTGTTGCCGATGCTGATGAAAGAGTGGGGGCTCAGTCCTCTGCAAGCCGGCGCACTGGGAAGTTATGCACTGTTTGGAATGATGTTCGGCGCGCTGTTTTTCGGCCCGCTGTCAGACAAGATCGGTCGTAAAAAAGCCATCACCCTGTGCGTGATGCTGTTCAGCGGTTTTACCGTGCTCAACGGTTTTGCCAGTAATCCCACCGAGTTTGGCCTCTGTCGGTTCATTGCCGGGCTGGGCATTGGCGGGGTGATGCCCAACGTCGTGGCGCTGATGAACGAATACGCGCCGAAGAAAATCCGCAGCACGTTGGTGGCGATCATGTTCAGCGGCTACTCGGTGGGCGGCATGCTCTCGGCGGGGCTCGGCATCGTGCTGATCCCAAGTTTCGGTTGGCAGTCGGTGTTTTACGTGGCGGTGCTGCCGTTGCTGCTGTTGCCGTTGATCATGTACTTCCTGCCTGAATCGGTGGGCTTCATGCTGCGTCAGGGGCGCAATGAAGAGGCGCGCAACATTCTCCAGCGAGTCGATCCGGCATACATCACGCAAACCGGCGATCAGCTGCACATGAGCGAAGTGAAGGGCAGCGGCACCCCGGTGTTGCAGTTGTTTCGTGAGGGGCGGGCGCTGCGCACGCTGATGCTGTGGCTGGCTTTTTTCTGCTGCTTGCTGATGGTCTACGCCTTGAGTTCCTGGCTGCCGAAACTGATGGCCAACGCCGGTTACAGCCTGGGCTCGAGCCTGTCGTTCCTGCTGGTACTCAACTTCGGCGCCATTTTTGGCGCGGTCGGCGGCGGTGTGCTGGGTGACAAACTCAACCTGCCGCGCGTGTTGGCGGTGTTCTTCGCCGGTGCAGCCGTATCGATCACCTTGCTTGGCTTCAACAGCCCGATGCCGGTGTTATACCTGCTGATCGCCATCGCTGGCGCCACCACCATCGGCTCGCAGATTCTGCTGTACGCCTGCGCCGCGCAGTTCTACTCCATGGCCATTCGCTCCACTGGTTTGGGCTGGGCGTCGGGCATCGGCCGCAACGGCGCCATCGTCGGCCCGCTGCTGGGCGGTGCCTTGCTGGGGATCAGCCTACCGCTGCAACTGAACTTCATGGCGTTTGCCTTGCCTGGTGCGGTGGCCGCTATCGCCATGACCGTGTTCGCGATCAGCAGTCAGCGCAGTGTCAAACAAGCGCTGTCGGGCCTGCGCCATGGTTCGCCTGACGGGTCTGTCGGCGACGTTTCATGAAAGCGTTATTCCGGGATTTTTCCTTGTCGGCTGCCGTCGCCGGATTTATCGCGACGGTGATTTCCTACGCGGGCCCCCTGGTGATCATCTTTCAAGCCGCCGAAACCGCGCACCTCTCGCGAGAAGTGCTGTCGTCGTGGGTCTGGGCGATTTCCATCGGCAGCGCCGTGCTCGGCATCGGTTTGAGCTTGCGTTACCGGGTGCCGGTGATCATCGCGTGGTCGGCGCCGGGCTCGGCGTTGCTGGTGGCGCTGTTGCCGGGAATATCCATGCCCGAAGCGGTGGGCGCGTACCTGGTCAGCAGCCTGATTATCTTTCTGGTCGGGGTGTCGGGGGCATTTGACCGGATCATCGGCAAACTGCCCGCGGCGATTGCGGCGGCGATGCTGGCAGGGATTCTGTTCAGTTTCGGCACCGGGTTGTTCGTCTCGTTGCAAGGCAAGCCGCAGCTGGTGCTGGCGATGTTTGCCACGTACCTGATCTGCAAACGGGTGATGCCGCGTTATGCGGTGTTGATGGTGCTGCTGGTGGGCTGTTCCATCGCGTTTCTCGCCGGTGATTTGCACCGCGAAGCGCTGGTGATCGGTTTGGCCACGCCAGTGTGGATCACGCCTGCGTTCAGTTTGAGCGCGACGCTGAATATCGCCTTGCCGCTGGTGATGGTGGCGCTGACCGGCCAGTTTGTCCCCGGCATGGCGGTGCTGCGCGCCAGCGGCTACTCAACGCCCGCCGGCCCGATCATCGCCAGCAGTGCGTTGGGCACTGCGCTGTTGGCGCCGTTCGGTTGTCACGGGCTGAATCTGGCGGCGATTACCGCCGCCATCTGTACCGGTCGCGAGGCCCATGAAAACCCGGGCAAACGCTATGTGGCCGGGGTGGTGGGCGGTCTCTGTTATTTGGTGCTGGGGATCTTCGGCGCCACGCTGGTTTCGTTGTTTTCGGCGTTCCCCAAAGAACTGATCGCGGCCTTGGCCGGGCTTGCGTTGTTCGCTGCGATAGCGGGGGCACTGGCTGGCGCAATGGCGGTGCCGAGTGATCGTGAAGCCGCATTGGTGACCTTTCTCTCCACCGCCTCGGGTATGTCGCTGTTTGGGTTGTCTGCCGCTTTCTGGGGACTGATTTTCGGCATGGTCACCCACTGGTTGTTAAACGCCCGGCGTCCCATCGCTCGCAGCGCAAATGCTGCGACTGAAGCACTTCAACCTGTCGATCAATAAAAATAAGAGAAAAAACGATGAAACAGATTTTTCCAACAACCGGGTCAGTGTTGTCCATCGCTGTCGTCTCGAGTTTCTCCACCGGTGCGGTGGCCGCCGAGGGCGGCTTCATCGAAGACAGCACCACCACCTTGCAAGCGCGCAATTACTACTTCAGCCGGGACTTCTCCGACATCGTCGGGGCCAATACACAGTCGAAGGCCGAAGAGTGGGCACAGGGCTTCATTCTCAACGTCAAATCCGGTTATACCCAGGGGCCTGTCGGTTTTGGTGTGGATGTCATTGGCCTGCTCGGCCTCAAACTCGACAGCAGCCCGGACCGGGTCAATACCGGTTTGCTGCCGGTGCGCAATGATGGACGCGCGGCGAATGAATACAGTCGTCTGGGGGGCGCGCTGAAGGTGCGTTACTCCAAGACCGAATTGAAGGTGGGGGAGCTGCAACCCAACCTGCCGGTGCTGGCCTTCAGCGATATCCGTCTGCTGCCGCCCAGTTATCAGGGCGCAAGCATCAGCTCCAATGAGATCGATGGCCTGACCTTACAGGGCGGTCATTTGAGTTCGACCAGCCTGCGCAACGAGGCTGGCGATGAAAAGATGCAAGCCATGCTCGGTCATGTACCCCAGCGTCAGGTCAGCAGCGATGGTTTCAACTTTGCCGGCGCCGACTACGCGTTCAATGATAAACGCAGCTCGGTCAGCGCCTGGTTCGGGCAATTGGAGGATATCTACAACCAGCGCTTTCTCGGCTTCAAGCACAGCGAGCCGTTGGGTGACTGGACCCTGGGCGCCAACCTTGGCTATTACGATTCGCGCGAGGACGGCAAAAAATTACTGGGCAACATCGACAACCAGGCGTTCTTCTCTTTGCTGTCGGCCAAGCGCGGCGGTCACACGTTTTATGTCGGCTATCAGGGTATGTTCGGCGACAGCGCCTTCCCGCGAGTGTTTGCCAACATCACTCCGTTGGGCAACGAGGTGCCGACCTACGAGTTTGCCTACGCCGACGAGCGTTCCTGGCAGGCGCGTTACGACTACGACTTCGCCGCCCTCGGCGTGCCGGGGCTGACCAGCACCGTGCGTTACATCACCGGCAATAACGTCGACACCGGCAAGGGGTTTGAAGGCAAGGACCGCGAGCGCGATCTGGACATCGGCTATGTGTTGCAAAGCGGCAGCCTCAAAGGCCTCGGGATCCGCGTGCGCAACGCCATGGCGCGCTCCAACTACCGCAGTGATATCGACGAGAACCGCCTGATTCTCAGCTACACATGGAAGTTGTTATGACCGGAGCGATCACAGATCGGTGGTGCAGTTGCCCATGACTTCGTACGTCACGCGATGGGTCTGGCCCTGATGGTCGATATATTCCATGGTCGCTGGCACGACTCCGCAGGCGGTTGCGGTGTCTGTCACTGAAACGACCTTGGCGATGTCCAGTGGCTGTGCCGGGTTGTACGGGGTGGCAGCGGCTGGCTCGTTGGCGGCCAGGGCCGAGGTGGCGGCGAGGGTCAGGAACAGGCTGGTCAGGGTTTTCATTTTTCTGTGCTCTGTGTGGGTTCCAGTGTCTGAATTTTAGTCTTTGCCTGTGGGGGATAAAGGGGGCTGGGTCTGATTCAGTCTTGCGGGAAATGTAACAATCGCTGTTGATTGTGTGCATATCCGTTGCTGCGGTAACGGCGGCTTAGGGTTCCGCCCTTACGGCGGGTCACTTTGGAAAAGCCGGAATGCCGGCCCAGCCCAAAGTAACCAAAGGGCTCTTGCCCCTTTCGTTCTGTGCCTCGCTTAGGCTCGGCATGCCCTCGCTCCGGTCCTGCTCCGTGGGCCCGCCGCCATCGGCCATCCATGCCGGGTTGCCCACTGCGCAGAACCTCCACTCGGCCTCTCGAGGGGGCGTGCACCGCCAAAGCAAAAGCGAGGCGGCCTACCGGCCGGCCTGACTTCAAGTGAACGCATTCCCCTGTAGGAGCTGCCGAAGGCTGCGATCTTTTGATCTTGCCGTTGCTTTGGTTTTTGATCTTGATCTATCCGCCCCTTTCCCAGAGGCCGAACGCAGGTATTGCGCAGGGGGCACCGCGGCAGGGATGCCGCGGTAGCCGCCCCCGGCCATGGATGGCCGATGGCGGCGGGCCCCCGGAGCAATGCCGGAGTGAGGGCATGCCGAGCCTAGGCGAGGCACCGAATGGAGGGGCAAAAGCGCTTTGGTTACTTTCGCGCTTTTCGAAAGTGACCCGCCGTAAGGGCGGAACCATAAGTGGCCGTTACAAAAAAATGGATATGTACGCCACCAAAGAGCCGCCATTACCGCAGCAACGAATATGCCCCCCCAATCGTAAAACGCCCCTCCAGAGCAAAATCAAAGGGCGGTGTAGACTGATGACCTGTTCTCTTCTGGTAAGACAAAGGAGTGTGCCCAGCCATGATCGGTGCCGAGTTACTGTCATCCGAAACCCTGACGGTGGGTTGGCTGATCTATATACCGGCGCTGATCTGGGCAATTGCGCGAGCGCCATGGGTCGAACTGTTCAGCGACAGCCGCCGCCAGCATCTGTTGTTCGGTACGGTGTTTGCGCTGTTCATGCTGTGGCTGGTGCGACGGGACTTCGATACCGGTGTGTCCTATCACTTCATCGGCATGACCGCCGTGACCTTACTACTGGATTGGCCGTTGGCGATTGTCGGCGGGTTGGTCGCGCAGGTGGGCTTGGTGTTGCTCGGGCGTCAGGACCTGGCCGCTGTCGGGGTCAATGGCGCTCTGCTGATCCTGCTACCGGTGCTGGTCACCGAGTGCTGCGCCATCCTGGTGGAGCGCGCGCAGCCGCGTAATCCCTTCGTGTACATCTTCTGTTCCGGTTTTTTTGCCGCTGCGCTGTCGGCCTTGTTGTGCCTGATCCTGACGCTCACGCTGCTGTGGTACGACGAGCGATTCGTCATGCCGTACTGGCTGGAAGACTTTGTCGGTTACCTTTGGCTGCTGATTTTTCCGGAAGCGTTCATCAACGGCATGGTGGTCAGCGCGTTGGTGGTGTTTTGCCCAGAATGGCTGGAGACGTTCAATCGCACGCGCTATCTATCGGCGCCCTGGAAAGATGACGATCCCAAATCTTGATCCACATCAAATCCAAAAAACGTTGACGAATCCATGCTTCGGAAAACCTTCAGGAGCATCGAAATGAGTGTCTACGAGTGGGCCAGGCAGGAGTTGCGTCAGAGTCTGGATGTGGCGCAAGAGGTGGGCTTCGATCCGGGGTTGAGCCTGCGCGCCTTGCTCAGTGCGGTGGTGCAGCAGAGCAAGGCAGTGCGCAATATCGAAGACCTGGCCGATGAGTTGCGGTTTCTCGCCGAGAACCTCGACGAGGGCCAGGACTATGGCTTTATGCGGCCCTGATGGCCGGGATCAGTGACGCGGGTCGAAGTCGCCGCTGAACAACTCATCCTCGGCATCGGGGGGCACCGGAATCTTGTGTTCTTCCGATGCCCAGGCGCCCAGATCGATCAGTTTGCAACGGTCCGAACAGAATGGCCGGAATTTGTTCTCGGGGCTCCATTCGACAGGGGCGCCACAGGTTGGGCAATCGACGGTCGGGGTTTGGCTCATGACTGGCCTCCACGCAAAGTAAGGTAAAAGTGATGCAGACGTTCGACCTCGCTGTGCAGCCAGGCGAGGTCGCGGTCGTTGACCACCACATCGTCGGCATGGCTCAAGCGGTCCTGTCGGCTGGACTGAGCCTTGAGGATCGCCTGGACTTGCTGCTCGCTGGTCTGGTCACGCTGCAGGGTGCGTTCGATCTGTAACTGTTCCGGGGCATCGATCACCAGGACCCGTTGGGTCATGGCGTACTGCCCGGACTCGATCAGCAGCGGCGAAACCAGAATCGCGTAAGGCGATTGTGCCTTGGCCAGATGATGGGCGATTTCCTCGGCGATCAACGGATGCAGTAGCGCTTCGAGCCAGCGGCGTTCTTCCGGCACCTCGAAGATCAGCTTGCGCAGGGCTGCACGATCCAGCTGACCATCGGCTTGCAACACGCCGGGGCCAAAGTGCTCGGCGATTTTTGCCAGTGCCGGGCGACCGGGTTCGACCACCCAGCGAGCCGCATGATCGGCGTCGACCACGTGCACGCCGAGGTCGATGAAGTGCTGCGCGGCCGCGCTTTTGCCGCTGCCGATGCCGCCGGTCAGGCCGAGAATCCAGGGTTTTTCCACAGGGGTATTCATTTCAAACCGACAAACTGCCAATAGAAGCCGGTTATTTGACCACCCCAGAGCAAGGCAATCCAGCCGGCAATGGCCAGATAGGGTCCAAAGGGTAGCGGCGTCGAGGTTTTCGCATCCCGCAGGCGCAGCAAAATCACCCCGAGAATGGCCCCTACCAGCGATGACAGCAGAATGGTCATGGGCAGGATCTGCCAGCCGCCCCAGGCGCCGAGCATCGCCAGGAGCTTGAAGTCACCGTAACCGATGCCGTCCTTGCCGGTGACCAGCTTGAACAGCCAGAACACCGTCCACAGCGCCATGTAGCCGGCCACCGCGCCCCAGAACGCGTCATGCAGTGATACGAAGAGCCCGAAGCTGTTGAGGACCAGTCCCAGCCACATCAATGGCATCACCAGTACGTCCGGCAACAGTTGATGTTCGGCATCGATCAGGCTCATCGCCAGCAGGCCCCAACTCAGGACCAGCACCATGCAGGCCTGCCAGCCGAAACCGAAATGCCAGGCGACGAACGCCGACAGCAGGCCGCAGGCCAGTTCGGTCAGCGGGTAACGTTTACTGATCGGCGCTGCGCAGCTCGAGCATCGCCCACGTAAAAACAGATAACTGAGTATTGGAATGTTCTCCCACACTCGAATCCGATGGCCGCAGTGAGGACACTCGGAGTGGGGCAATATCAGGTTGTAGGTCGGACCGGGGGCTTCGACTGGCAAGTCCAGTACGTCATGGGCCTGCAGGCGCCATTCACGCTCAAGCATTTTCGGCAGGCGCCAGACCACCACGTTGAGAAAACTGCCGATCAGCAGGCCGATCAGCCCTGCGGTCATCACGAAGGCCAGCGGGTTGAGGCTCAGAAATTCGTTCAAGGACATATCAGACCGCTGAGCCGAGTTGGAAGATGGGCAGGTACATTGCAACCACCAGCCCGCCGACGATAACACCCAGTACCACCATGATGAACGGCTCCATCAGGCTGGTCAGGTTATCGACCATGTTGTCCACCTCGGCCTCATAGAAACCCGCGACCTTGTCGAGCATGTCGTCCAGCGCGCCGGACTCTTCGCCAATGGCCGTCATCTGGATCGCCATGGTCGGAAAGATGCCGGAGGTACGCATGGAAAAATTCAGCTGCATGCCGGTCGAAACGTCCTGCTTGATGCGCAACACCGCTCGCTTGAACACGATATTGCCGGTCGCGCCCGCCACTGACTCAAGGGCTTCGACCAGTGGCACGCCGGCGGCAAACGTCGTCGACAGGGTGCGGGCGTAACGGGCCACGGCGGACTTGTACATGAGCGCGCCAACCAACGGCAGTTTCAGCAGCCAGGTGTCCGTCCGGTCGCGAAAGCCCGGGGAATTCTTGAAGGCATGGCGCAGGCCGAAGATCCCCCCAGCCAACACGCCGAGTATCATCCACCACCAGTCCTGCATGAACTCCGACAAGCCGATGACCATCACGGTGAACGCCGGCAGTTCGGCGCCGAACCCCGAGAATACCGACTGGAATTGCGGCACAACCTTGACCAGCAGAATGCCGGTCACAATGATTGCGACGAACACCACGGCCAGCGGGTAGGTCATGGCTTTCTTGATCTTGGCCTTGAGGCTTTCGCTCTTTTCCTTGTAGGTCGCCACCCGTTCCAGCAGGGTATCCAGGGCACCGGCCTGCTCGCCGGCGTCCACCAGGTTGCAGTACAGCTCGTCGAAATACTGGGGCTTTTTGCGCAGGGCCGCGGCGAAGCTGTTACCGGCCGCGACTTCCTGTTTCACCTCGTCCACCAGCTTGCGCATGTTCGGGTTATCGAAGCCTTCGCCGATGATCTCGAACGATTGCAGGAGCGGTACGCCGGCTTTCATCATGGTCGCCATCTGCCGGGTAAACAGGGCGATGTCCAAGGGTTTGATGCGCTTGCCGGCACTGAAAATGGACGCGTACTTTTTCCGCACCTTGCCCGGATTGATGCCCTGCTTGCGCAACTGGGCCTTGATCAGCGCTGGATTTTGTCCGGTCAACTCGCCGGTCATTTTCGCACCTTTGCGATCCGTGCCTTCCCAGGCATACACGCTGATTTTCGCTGCTTTGACCGCCATATTCAGTCCTTCGTGACCCGGTTGATTTCTTCAAGGCTGGTGATGCCTTGCATGGCCTTGAGCAAGCCCGACGTGCGCAGGTCGTTGAAGCCGTCCTTGCGCATCTGGAGGTCGATCTCCAGTGAATTGCCTTCGGCCATGATCAGCCGTTGCAGGTCAGGAGTGTTCTTCACCACTTCATAAATCCCCACTCGCCCTTTGTAGCCAGCATTGCATTGATTGCAACCGACCGGTTCATAGATCGTGAATGAGCCGATGCGTTCCTCGGGGAAGCCTTCCTTGAGCAGCGTCTCGCGGGGAATCTCGATGGGTTTCTTGCAATGGCTGCACAACTTGCGCGCCAGGCGCTGGGCAATGATCAGGCTGACCGAGGTCGCAATGTTGAAGCCCTGAATCCCCATGTTGTGCAGGCGGGTCAGGGTTTGCGCAGCGCTGTTGGTGTGCAGGGTGGAAAGCACCATGTGCCCGGTCTGGGCGGCCTTGATGGCAATTTCGGCAGTTTCGAGGTCGCGGATTTCGCCGACCATGATCACGTCCGGGTCCTGGCGCAGAAACGAGCGCAACGCCTGGGCGAAGTCCATTCCCTGCCTGGGATTGACGTTGACCTGGTTGACGCCCTCCATGTTGATTTCCACCGGGTCTTCGGCAGTGGAGATGTTGATGTTGACGGTGTTGAGGATGTTCAGTCCGGTATAGAGCGACACGGTCTTGCCTGAACCGGTGGGCCCGGTCACCAGGATCATCCCCTGTGGTTGCTTGAGGGCGGCCATGTACAGGTCTTTCTGCTCCGGCTCATAGCCGAGGGCATCGATGCCCATTTGCGCGCTGGACGGATCAAGGATCCGGATCACCACTTTTTCGCCCCACAGGGTCGGCAGGGTGTTGACCCGGAAGTCGATGGACTTGCTCTTGGACAGGCGCATCTTGATTCGCCCGTCCTGGGGTTTGCGCCGCTCGGAGATGTCGAGACTGGCCATGACTTTGAGCCGGGAAGCAATGCGGTTGGCCAGTTGCGTTGGTGGCTTGGCAACTTCATGCAGGATGCCATCGGTGCGCATCCGCACGCGGTAGGTTTTTTCGTAGGGTTCGAAATGCAGGTCGGAAGACCCGCTCTTGATCGCATCGAGCAACATCTTGTGGACGAAGCGCACCACGGGCGCGTCATCGGTATCCTGTCCGCCGATGGCGTCCTGTTTCTGGTCGTCGACCGACTCGATGTCCAGACCGTCGAGGTCGACATCGGCCATCTCTTGCAGGTCGGTGGCGTGGCTGTCGAAGAATCTTTCGATGGCGTCGCTAAGCTTGTCCTCTTCGACCAGGATGGCTTCGGTGTTCAGCCCGGTACTGAATTGGATGTCGTTGATGACCTGTTGATTACTCGGATCGGAAACCCCCACGAACAGTTTGTTACCGCGTCGCCAGAGGGGTAGGGCGTGGTGCTGGCGGATCAGTTTTTCGCTGACCAGCCCCTTGGGTTGGGTGTCTTTTTCCAGGCAGTTGAGGTCCAGCAGGGCCATGCCGAAATGCTCCGAAGCCACCTCGGCGACCTGCCAGCTTTTCAGCAATTTGTTTTGCACCAGATAACTGACCAGTGAGACTCGATCGCGTTGGGCTTGCTGATACGCCTGTTGCGCACTTTGATCAGTGATCAGCTCGGCCAGCACCAATTGCTTGGCCAGACCGCTAAGGGCAATGTCATTCATTGGGATTCCGGACGCAGGCGGTTAATGACTTATAGCCTAGTCAAACAGTGGAACCAAACCAGCCCAGGTGAGGTGACAAAAAATGTCAGAAAGTGCGGATCCTGGGGGTACGAAAGGTCTTTGTCGTGATCCCGAGCCCAGTCTGCAGGGGCGCATACGACTTGGCATGACCTGTGCTGCACCCTCTACAGATCATGAGATTTCGACTCATGCATGGAGCCTGTCTATGAAAAATCAAAATGGTTTTACCCTGATCGAACTGCTGATCGTGGTGGCGATCATCGGGATTCTGGCGACGTTTGCGTTGCCGCAGTATTCGAAGTACCAATCACGGGCGAAAGTTACCGCTGCGCTTGCAGAAATCTCGGCACTGAAGGTGCCTTTTGAAGACATTATGAATCAGGGTACAGATCCTACCCTCGCTTTGATCGGCGGTACGGCGACTACAGGTAACTGCACGATTACGGCATCGGGTACCACCGCTACCGGTGTGGGCACTATTGCCTGCACGATCCTCAATGCTCCAGGGCCTGTGCTCAGCAAGACCATTACGCTTTCGCGTACCCTCGCCGGTGGCTGGACATGCGCCACCACGGCTCTACAAGAGTACGCACCTAAAGGCTGCACCGGTACCTGATCCATATCACCCGGCATAAACAATGCCCCGCGTCTCACGACGCGGGGCATTTTTGTTGGTCATTTGGGCGGGGGGCGATTCGGATGATCACGAAAACCCCCGACAATTCATGCCCTTAGGCCTGCGTTAAAACCCGCAACTTGCATGTAGATAATGTCGCACTCATGCATTTTGCATGATTTCGAAAGTTGTCATTTTTATTAAGTTGTTGATTTATAGGTATTTATTTTTTGGTTGCTAGTTGGCACAGCGTTCGCACTCTCTCTGGTAACCCTGCTGACAAGACGACACGCAGCAGACTTTCCAGAAGAACAGGAGTTACTCGTATGAAAAAGTTCGCTATCGCTGCCGCTACTGCTACCGCGCTGACCCTGACGATGGCCAACGCTGCATTCGCCCAGACCAGCCATACCACCCAGGCTCCCATGACGCTGGCCGCCGGTGAAGTGACCAAAGCCAAGGAAGCTACTTCCGATACCTGGATCACGACCAAAGTCAAAGCAGACCTGGTGACTGAAAAAGGCATCCCTGGCACCGACATCAAAGTCGAAACCAACAAAGGTGTCGTGTCGCTGTCGTCCACTGTTGCGGTGACTGAAGCTCAGAAAGCCACCGCCGTGGCCATTGCCAAGAAAATCAAAGGCGTCAAAGCGGTGTCCGCTGACGGCCTGAAAGCCGAGTAAGGCAAGGCTTCTCGCCTGGACCGGGAGAAGATGCGGCAGGCGGGCCAGGTCATACGTCTGTCGCTTTTTGAGAGTTCATGCGAAAGGCCATATGGACGTGGCCGTTACAGGCCCCGACATTCGTGTCGGGGCCTGTTCTATTGGGAGCAACGCAAAAAACTGTGGGAGCGAGTTCAGTTACCGCGTTTGCTGGTGATTTGAACCAACCGGTTTCCTTCAAAGCGCAGGTACTGGTACATCCCGCCGTTGGGCCCGTAGGTCCATTCCTCGACCTGAAACTCTTCCCGTCGATTGGCGCTGCGCTTGTAGCCAAGCAGGTCGCGGGCGACGGGCTCTCCGCATTTTTGCAGCACTTCGCTGGACCTGTCCCCGACGCTGATCAATTGACTGCCGCAGCGCAGGGTATCGGCCGCCGCAGCTTGACCGGCAGCCAATACCAGGGCCAGGCTCATAAGCCATTGCGCGCCCATCATTCGGCATCCAGATGCAAGGCCGTCACCACGCGGCCATCGCTTTCGGCCTCACCGAGGTTGGCGTCGATGAAGTACACGCGGTCATCGGCCAACTGCCCTTTGTCCACCAGGTAGTCCTTGATGCTGCTGGCCCGTTCCTGGCCCAGCTGACGCAACAGAACCTCGCTGGAGCTCCAGAAGCCGATCACGCTTTCGCGCATTTTTTTGCTGCGTTCTTCCTTGCCCAGATCCTTCCATTCCGCGGGCGGCTGGATCTTGAGGCGTGTGCGGTAGATTCCTTCGAGCAGCGGGCCTTTCTCGCTGTCCGGCACTTCCAGCATGGAGGCCTGGGCCGGCACTTTGTCACCGCGGCGCTGGAGCATTTTGTAGTAGTTGTACTGGTATTCCCGTTCCAGGCGTTGCTCGGCGAGCAGTGGGCCGTCGCTGCTCTTGGCGGCAGTGCCTTCGATTTCCAGGCGCAGGGCCGGACGCTCCTTGAGCGCCTGGGACAGTTTGATCAGTGTCGCTTCGGCTTCCTTGCTCAAGTCGCTCGAACCTGGTGCAAACGCCACGGTGCCCAGCTCCTCTGAACCACCGCCGCTGACCAGCCCGCCAATCATTTTGAACGGCGCCGCGGCCGCCTTCACGATCAGATTGCGCAGGGTCTGCCAGATGATCGGCATGATGCTGAACTGCGGGTTGTTCAGGTCGCCGCTCACCGGCAGTTCGATGGAAATCTTGCCGTCGACATCCTTGAGCAAGGCAATCGCCAGTTTCAGCGGCAGGCTCACTGCATCCGGACTGTCGACCTTTTCACCCAGTTGCAGCTGCTCGACCACCACTTTGTTTTCGGCCAGGAGCTGACCGTTGGTGATCTTGTAATGCAGATCCAGATTGAGCCGGCCCTTGCGGATGCGGTAACCGGCGAACTTGCCGGAATAAGGCGTCAGGGTCGTCAGTTCCACCCGTCTGAAACTGGTAGCGATGTCCAGACTGGCCATTGGGTCGAACGGGTTGACCGAGCCCTTGATGGTCACCGGTGCATAGCGGTCGACCTTGCCTTTGACGTCGACGTTGGCCGGTTTTACGTGGCGGCTGTCGATGGTGCCGATCTGCCCGTTCAGTTGTTGGACGGCCGTGGCGAAGTTCGGTGTCAGGCTGAAGTCGGCGAAGTTTGCCGAACCGTCATTGATGGCGATGCTGCCAATGTGGATGCCCAGTGGTTTTTCGTTTCCGGCTGCCGGTTTGGCTGCGGCAGTTGTGGTCGTTGTGGCGCCGGAGTCGGCCGGTTGCGGGATCAGCAGGTCATCGATGTTGGTGGTGCGGTCATCGTTGATCATGAAGCGGGCATAGGGCTGGAACAGATTGACCTTGTCGATCGACAGGCTGTCGCCGTGCTGATAGTTCAGGCCTTCGAGCGCCAACTGTTGCCACTTGAGGAAGTCACGGGTTTTCAGAGTGTCGAGGGTATGCAACTGATCGATCTGGGCTTTACCTGTAACACTGAACGCCAGCGGCTCGGTGCTTTTCAAGTCGACCGCCAGATCACTGCCCAGCATGCCGCTACGCAGTTCGAGGCGAATGAACGGATTGATGTAGGACTGGGCGACGCGCAGGTCGATATCCCTGGTCTGCACGTTCAGTTTGGCGCTGATCGGGGCCAGATTGACCGTGCCGTCCGCCATGATCTTGCCTTGCTTGCCCACGCCCGTGTCGAGCTTGAGGTTGAAAGGGGAGCCGTTGAGGCTGTCGAAATTCTGCAGGTCCAGGTTCAGCGGGCCGAGCTCCAGCGCTACGGCGGGTTGTGCCTTACGGTCGGCCAGGTGCACCTGATAATTACGCAGTTGCACGTCTTTGAGCAGCACCTGCCAGGGCTTGCTCGGCGCGGTCGGTTCGGGCTTCGGTGAATCGGCTGCCGCGGGTGTGCTGGTGGGTTCGGCGTTGGCTTTGGCCGCCTGTTTGGACGGCTGGCTGGCGAACAGTTTTTGCCAATCGAGTTGCCCATCGGCTTCGAGGGCTGCCCAGGTTTCCAGTTTCTGGCTGTGGATCTTGCCGACCACCACTTGCTGCTTGGCCAGATCCACGGTGGTGTCGCTGATGTCCAGTCGTTCGAGCTTCACCAGAGGTCGGCCGTCCGGCGCCTTGATGGCGAAAGGCGCGACGCTGACGACGACGTTGTCCAGCAGCAGTTCGGTGCCTTTGTTCAGATTGAGTTTGTAGTCGGTGCTCAGGTTCAGGACGCCGTTTTCCAGGACCAGTGGCACAGCATCGCGCACATAGGGCCAGAAGGACTTCATCTTGCCATCGGTGATTTTCAGCTTACCTTCAGAGGCGATCGGGCTCAGGCTGAAATTGCCGGTCCAGTCGATCTGCCCGCCGGCGGGGCCGACTGCGACCAGGGTCATGTCGGCGTTGTCGTCGGGCAGGGTACTGAGGTTCTTCAGCTCGAAATCGAGTTTGTCGTAGAGGAATTCGATGGGCTCGCTGGGCCGGGCATCTTCGAAATGCACGTAGCCGCCGGCCAGTTTGATCCGCTCCACGCGCAGCGGGAAGGGTTTGGCGTTCGGGTCGACCGGGGTCGGTTCGCTGGCGGGGATTTTGAACAGCCCGAGAAGATTGAGCTGGCCGTCCTTGCCGAAGCGTATTTCGGTCTTGGGTTTGTCCAGTTCGATATCGGACAGGTGCAGCGCCTTGGTCCACAGGCTGTCGATCTGCAAGTTGGCGTACAGGCGTTCGAAGCCCACTTGTTCCTTGCCCGGCTCGCCGATGATCAGGCCCCAAAGGGTTACTTCAAGGCTGAACGGGTTGAGTTCGATCCGCGAAATTGTCGCGGGCGTCATGGCGTAGTTGGCCAATTGCTGGTTGGCAACCCGCAACGCGATGCCCGGCAAAATCAGAAACCCCAGCAGGCTGTAAAGGGCCAGGGCTGTTAACAAGGCGCCGATAGCGCGGATCAATCCTTTGGGCATGTATGGCTTCATCTGTCGGAATCGGAGTGCCTTGGAGTATGGCATGCGTTTGCGGTTCCGAAGCAATCACGCTTTATAGGCGTTGTCTGATAATGGGTGTGGATTTTCAGAGCTGCAGGATCAGCGTTTTCAGCGGCGGTTGTTGGTCCGTCGACGGAAAGTCGCTGCCCGGTGTCAGCGCTGTCCACTCACGCACCGGGCGTCCGGCCTTCTCTGCGCAGCGCAGCACCTGTTCGCGCCAATCGTCCATGCTGACCTTCGCCAGGTTGTTGCAGCAGATCAACACGCCATTGTCGGCAGTGGTCAGCAGCGCCGGTTTGAGCAGGCTCTGGTAATCGCGCAACAGATCGACTGTGCCGAAAGCGCTCTTGGCCCAGGCCGGTGGATCGAGCAGTACCAGATCGTATTGACGCGGCTCCAGGCGCTGATAGCTCGGCAGTTTTTGCCCGCGACGCTGGCTGATCGGCAGGCCGGCCAATTGACGAATCGCCGGGAAGTAATCGGACTGGATGAACTCCATGGTCGGCAATTGCGGGTTGAGCAGACCGTTTTCGCGGCCGACCGCCAGGTTGCCTTCGGCAAAGTCCAGGTTGCACACCTCGCTGGCACCACCGGCCGCAGCGCAGAGACCGACGCCACAGGTGTAGGCAAACAGGTTCAGCACACTTTTGTTTTTGCTGTGCGCCTTGACCCAGCCGCGGGCGTTGCGCAGGTCGAGAAACAGCAACGGATCCTGGCCGGCATGGCGCCCGCGAACCCGGTAGTTCAGCCCCCATTCGTGGCCGATCAAGTCTTGCAGGGCGGCCTCGTCGGCGCGGTACACAGTGTCTTCGCGGTCGATGCGCGAGTTGCCGCGGGAGCGGTCGTTGTAGACCAGCAGGCTATCGAGGCCAAGCTGTTGATTGACGATTTCGTGCAATTGCAGCAGGGCGTCACGCTCCAGTGACTGATGAAAGCTTTGCACCAGCAGTTGCGGGCCATAGCGGTCGATGGTCAAGCCGCCGGCACCTTCCTGGCTGCCGTGGAACAGGCGATAGCAATCGGTGCCTTGCTGATGCAGCTCGGCGAGCAGGTCCTGGCGACGGTCAAGGGCGGCGCACAGCGCCTGATTCAAGGAAGACATGCTGGGCGCCTTGCTGGAGGGAATTGAGGGCGCGGGAGTTTAACACTGTGGCGAGGGGGCTTGCCCCCGTTCCAGTGCGCAGCACTGGCAAAAATTCGAGGGAGCGCCAAGTTTTTGGGCCGCTTCGCTGCCCAACGGGGGCAAGCCCCCTCGCCACAATAAGCCTCACAGCGCGGCCGGTGGCCGCGCGCAACATTATTGGTTCAGGCGTTGATCAATCAGCCCTTGCACCACGCTCGGGTCGGCGAGGGTCGAGGTGTCGCCGAGGCTGTCCAGTTCGTTGCAGGCGATCTTGCGCAGGATCCGTCGCATGATCTTGCCCGAACGGGTTTTCGGCAGGGCCGGGGCCCACTGGATCAAGTCCGGTTTGGCGAAGCTGCCGATTTCCTGGCTGACATGGGCCAGCAGTTCTTTCTTCAGATCGTCGTTGGGGTCGACGCCGTTCATGGGTGTGACGAAGGCGTAGATGCCCTGGCCTTTGATGTCATGGGGGTAACCGACCACGGCGGCCTCGGCAATGCTGTCGTGCAGCACCAGCGCGCTCTCCACTTCGGCGGTGCCGATGCGGTGCCCGGAGACGTTGATCACGTCGTCGATGCGCCCGGTGATCCAGTAATCGCCGTCCTCGTCGCGGCGTGCGCCATCGCCGGTGAAGTAGTAGCCGGGGTAGGGCTTGAAGTAGGTTTCGACCATCCGTTTCGGATCGCCGTAGACGCTGCGGATCTGCGCCGGCCAGCTGGACTTGATGGCCAGCACGCCGCTGCCGGCGCCTTTGATTTCCTTGCCGTGCTCATCGAGCAACACCGGTTGCACACCGAACATCGGTTGGGTGGCGCAACCGGGTTTGACTCGTTGGGTGCTGACCAGCGGGCTGAGCATGATGCCGCCGGTTTCGGTCTGCCACCAGGTATCGACAATCGGGCAGCGTTGCTCGCCGACTGTATTGAAGTACCACTCCCAGGCTTCCGGGTTAATCGGCTCACCGACAGTACCGAGTAAGCGCAGGCTCTCGCGGGATGTTTCCTTCAACGGCCCGGGACCTTCACGCATCAACGCGCGCAGGGCGGTCGGGGCGGTGTAGAAGATGTTGACGTGGTGCTTGTCGATCACCTGCCAGAAGCGCGAGGTGCTGGGGTAGCTCGGTACGCCTTCGAAGATCAGCGTGGTCGCGCCGTTGGCCAACGGCCCGTAGACAATGTAGCTGTGGCCGGTGACCCAGCCGACATCGGCGGTGCACCAGAAGACTTCACCGTCGCGATAGTCGAGCACGTATTTGAAGGTCATCGCCGCTTGCAGCAGGTAGCCGCCGGTGGTGTGCAGCACGCCTTTGGGTTTGCCGGTGCTGCCGGAGGTGTAGAGGATAAACAGCGGGTCTTCGGCGTCCATCGGCTCTGGCGGGCAATCGTCACCGACATCGCGCAGGGCCTGGTGATACCAGAGGTCGCGGTCTTCAACCCAATTCACCTGGTTTTGGGTGTGCTCGACCACGATCACACTGCTGACGTGCGGACAACTTTGCAGGGCCTTGTCGACGTTCTGTTTGAGCGGTACGAATTTACCGCCGCGCACGCCTTCATCGGCGGTGATTACGGTGCGGCAGTCGGCGTCGAGGATCCGGTCACGCAGTGAGTCCGGGGAGAATCCGCCGAACACCACCGAATGAATCGCGCCGATCCGCGCACAGGCGAGCATGGCGTAGGCGGCTTCGGGGATCATCGGCATGTAGATGCACACGCGGTCGCCTTTCTTTACGCCACGGCTTTTGAGCACATTGGCCAGTCGACAGACGTTGTGATGGAGTTTTTTGTAGGTGATCTGGATGGATTCGGCGGGGTCATCGCCTTCCCAGATGATTGCAATCTGATCGCCACGCTGTTCCAGATGACGGTCGATGCAGTTGTAACTGACGTTTAACTTTCCGCCGGCGAACCAGCTCGCTTCACCGGTTTTCAGGTCGTACCGCTGAACGGTCTGCCACGGCGTGCTCCAGTCGAGGAACCGTGTGGCCTGTTCGGCCCAGAAGGTGCTGGGGTGTTCAATGGATTCACGGTACAGGCGCTTGTAGTCGTCCTGACTCAACTGTGCAGCCCGGCGGACGGCATCGGCTTTGGGGAACGTGCTGATATCGAACATGACGGTTCCTTATTCTTGTTTTGCGACAAGAGGGGAGCTGCGCGACCCTCGTAGGAGCTGCCGAAGGCTGCGATCTTTTGATCTTGTCTTTTACAACCAGGATCAAAAGATCGCAGCCTTCGGCCGCTCCTACAGTGATAGCGCACGCCACCGATTTTGCAGTAAACCCGGTGCCGTGGAACTGTCGGTGCTGCAAGTTGAAGGGGCGGGTAAACCGCCCCTTCAGCCTATCACCCGCGGTGACGACCGCGGAAGTAGTTGATCAGGCCTTGGGTGGAAGCATCGTCGGCCGGGGTTTCTTCGCTGCCGACCAGGCGGTTGTAGACGCCTTTGCCCAGCTCTTTACCCAACTCCACGCCCCACTGGTCGAAGGCATTGATGCCCCAGACCACGCTTTGCACGAAGACTTTGTGTTCGTACAGCGCTACCAGTGCGCCAAGACGACGCGGGCTGATGCGTTCGAGCACCAGGGTGTTGCTCGGACGGTTGCCCGGGATCACCTTGTGTGCGGCCAGTTTTTGCACTTCATCCTCGGCCATACCCTTGTCACGCAGCTCGGCTTCAGCCTCGGTGCGGGTCTTGCCGAGCATCAATGCCTGGCTTTGCGACAGGCAGTTGGCGTACAGCCACTGGTGGTGGTCGGACACCGGGTTGAAACTGACGATCGGCACGATGAAGTCGGCCGGGATCAGTTGGGTGCCCTGGTGCAGCAACTGGTGGTAAGCATGCTGACCGTTGCAGCCAACGCCGCCCCAGATTACCGGGCCGGTATCGGTGGACACTGGCGTGCCGTCCTGGCGCACGCTCTTGCCGTTGGATTCCATGTCCAGCTGTTGCAAGTGCTTGGTGATGTTGCGCAGGTAGTGGTCGTACGGCAGGATCGCGTGGCTCTGCGCACCCCAGAAGTTGCCATACCAGATGCCGAGCAATGCCAGCAATACCGGCATGTTCTGTTCGAATGGCGCGCTCTGGAAATGCTGGTCCATGGTGTATGCACCGGACAGCAGTTCCTTGAAGTTCGACATGCCGATGGCCAGGGCAATTGGCAAACCGATGGCCGACCACAGCGAGTAACGGCCGCCGACCCAGTCCCACATCGGGAAGATGTTCTCTTCACGAATACCGAATGCCACGGCCGCCGCGTTGTTGCTGGAGACGGCGATGAAGTGACGGTACAGCTCGGCTTCCGAACCGCCCTGAGCCAGGTACCAGGCGCGGGCGGCCTGGGCGTTTTTCAGGGTTTCGAGGGTGTTGAAGGATTTCGACGAGACGATGAACAGCGTGGTCTCGGCGCGCAGCTTCATGGTCAGTTCGTGGAATTCACTGCCGTCGATGTTCGCCAGGTAATGGCAACGCACGCCTTTTTGGGCGTAGGACAGCAGCGCTTCGGACACCAGCTCGGGGCCGAGGAACGAGCCACCGATGCCAATGTTCACAACGTCGGTGATCGGCTTCTCGGTGTAACCGCGCCACAGACCGTCGTGGATACGGCCCACGAGATCGGTGATCTGGTTCAGCACTTTGTGCACGTCGGGCATCACGTTGACGCCGTTGACCGACAGCTTGTCGCCCACCGGACGGCGCAGTGCGGTGTGCAGGGCCGGGCGTCCTTCGGAAGCGTTGACGATTTCGCCCGAGAACAGCGCTTTGATCGCGCCCTTGAGGTCGACTTCGTTGGCCAGGCCCACCAGCAGATTGCGGGTCTCGGCGTTGATCAGGTTCTTCGAGTAGTCGAGAAACAGGCCGCAGCTGCTGAGGGTGAATTGATTAAAACGCTGCGGATCGGCATTAAAGGCTTCGCGCATGCTGAAATCCTGCATGGCTTGGCGGTGGTCATTCAGCGCTTGCCAAGCGGGCAGAGCGGTAACGTCGTGAGGAGTGCGGTAATACGCCATCGCTGCGGTTTTCCTTTTACTTGAACGGCCTTTTGAACACTAAAAATCCCGGAGCGCTGTGGGTGGGCGTCCGGTCAACTGCGTCGACACGATTTCTGGCGCAGGGCGAATACAGTAAACCTCGCGCTGCAATCTGTCTTGACTTTGTCTGACCTGCTCCCGGTACTTTTTTAACATTTAACCAGGAGCGGTCCGACAAACGGAAAGCTGGCAGGGGGGGCGGTCCGGTCAGGCGACCTGAACCGGAATGGCATTGCTGGTGTGGCTCAGTTCGTTGCCCGGCGCCATGTAGAGCATGCGCGGCTTGAAGTTGAGCAGTTCGGCTTCGCTGTAGTGGGCGTAAGCGCAGATGATCACGCGGTCGCCGACCTTGGCCTTGTGGGCCGCGGCACCGTTGACCGAGATCATGCGCGAACCTTCTTCGCCACGAATCGCGTAGGTGGTGAAGCGTTCGCCGTTGTCGATGTTGTAGATCTGGATCTGTTCGTACTCACGGATGCCGGACAGGTCCAGCCATTCGCCGTCGATGGCGCAAGAGCCTTCGTAATCGAGTACAGCATGGGTGACTTCGGCGCGATGCAGCTTGGCCTTGAGCATGATGGCGTGCATGAGTGTTTCCCCGGGTCGGAATCGAACGGGGGGCAGTTTGCCCGAAGGCTTTGTGGGCGGCAATACAACGCAAAAGATCGTCCGAACACGGCCCGAGCCTGCGGCGTCTCCTAAAGGTCTCCGCGAGACCGTGTAGGGGCTGCCGCAGGCTGCGATCTTTTGATTTTGCCGTTAAGACGTAGCGTCGAGGTTCAGATGCAGGTTGTCGATCAACCGCGTCGTGCCGAGGAACGCCGCCACCAGAATCACCAGATCCCGATCTTGCGCTGTCGCCGGACGCAAGGTCAGCGCATGGCGAATTTCCAGGTAATCCGGACGCAGGCCAGCGGCTTCCAGTTGCTTGATCTGCTCGTTGATCAGCGTCGGGTAATCGCGCTCGCCCTGTTTGATCGCGTCGATGATCCGGGTCAGGGTGCGATAGACCTCTGGTGCGATGGCCCGCTGTTCTTCGCTGAGGAAACCATTGCGTGACGATAACGCCAGACCGTCGGCGGCCCGTACGGTCGGTTCGCCGATGATCTGGATCGGCATGTTCAGGTCGTGCACCAGGGCGCGAATCACCGCCAGTTGCTGGAAGTCTTTCTGGCCAAAGATCGCCAGGTCCGGCTGGACCATGTTGAACAGCTTGCTGACTACCGTCGCCACCCCTTCGAAATGCCCCGGACGGCTGGCGCCGCACAGGCCTTCAGACAGTTGTGGAACGCTGACGCGGGTCTGGCCGGCCATGCCGTCGGGGTACATTTCTTCGACGGTTGGGGCAAACAGCAGATGGCAACCGGCCTGGAGCAGTTTCTCCTGATCGGCGGCCAGGGTCCGCGGGTATTTGTCGAGGTCTTCGCCGGCGCCGAATTGCAGCGGGTTGACGAAAATGCTCGCGACCACGAAATCCACCCGTTGGGTGGCTTTGGTAATCAGCGCGATATGCCCGCTGTGCAGGTTGCCCATGGTCGGCACAAAGCCGATGCGCTTGCCTTCGCTACGGGCGCGGGCCACCGCGGCCCGCAGTTCGCGTACGGTTTTTACGGTGTTCATGCAGAGAATCCGTGTTCGATGCCAGGGAAAGTCGCCGCTTTGACTTCAGTGACGTAAGCGCTCAAGGCTGCTTGAATGCTGGTTTGGTCGGTCATGAAGTTCTTCACGAACTTTGGCACGCGGCCGGTCATGGACAAGCCCAGCATGTCGTGCAGAACCAGTACCTGACCGTCGGTGCCACTGCCGGCGCCGATGCCAATCACCGGGATCTTCACCGCCTGGCTGATTTCTTCGGCCAATTCGCTCGGCACGCATTCGAGCAGCAGCATGGCCGCGCCGGCCTGTTCCAGGGAAATTGCGTCGGCACGCATCTGCCGCGCCTGGTTCTCGTTGCGGCCCTGGACTTTATAGCCGCCGAGGATGTTGACCGATTGCGGTGTCAGCCCCATGTGCGCGCACACCGGGATGCCGCGTTCGGCCAGCAGACGGATCGAGTCCGCGAGCCACAATGCCCCTTCAACCTTGACCATGTGCGCACCGGCCTGCATCAACAGCGCGCTGTTGGTCATGGTTTGTTCAATGGTGGCGTAGGCCATGAAGGGCAGGTCGGCGAGGATCAGGGCATCGGTGTTGCCGCGTTTGACGGCTGCCACGTGGTAGGCCATTTCAGCAGTGGTCACCGGCAGGGTGCTGTCGTGACCTTGCAAGACCATGCCGAGGGAGTCGCCCACCAGCAGCACTTCAACCCCGGCCTCATTGCAGGCGTGGGCGAAGGTCGCGTCATAGCAGGTCAGCATGGTGATCTTTTCACCTGTCTGCTTGAGGCTCTGGAGCGTGGTCAGGGTGATGGCTGGCATGAAAAAAATCCTCATTACAGGCGCTATGAAAACTACTGCGAGTAACGCGCGTGATTCGTCATTTATACAGGCGCACCCTCTTTCGTGGTGCTTGTAAGGCCTGGACTGCGCCCTTTAGCGCCGCGTTGGCGGCAGCGGGACGCCTATAGTCGTGAGGAGAACCCGGGAAGTCAATTGCATGTGTTACCGCATTGTTACGTGGGGGGTGTTACCGACGTTACTGATGCGATTCAGCAGATTTGCGATGGGCTTGTATCGTCAAAAGCGGCAACTCAGGCTGCCGGGAGGCGTTCCAGGCCGACGAACGGGCAGGCGGCGAGTAATTCTGCGAGGGTGCGGCCGTCAGCCAGGCGCAAATCCGCCGGTGCCAGTTCGGCCAACGGATAGAGCACAAAGGCTCGTTCCTGCAGGTGATAGTGAGGGACTTTGAGGCGCGGTTCGTCGATCAGTCGATCGCCGAACAACACGATGTCCAGATCCAGCGTGCGCGGGCCCCAGCGTTCAAGGCGCTGGCGGCCTTGTCCGTTCTCGATGGCTTGCAGGGCATCGAGCAGCTCCAGCGGCGCGAGGCGGCTGTCGAGAGCGGCGACCGCGTTGGTATAACGCGGTTGGCCGGGCAGCAGCGAGTCGCTTTGATAAAACCCGGAAACACCGACCAGTTCGGTCTGCGGCAAGCGTGCCAAGGCCTCGACAGCGCTGCGCAACTGTTCGGCAGGGTCAGCCAGATTGCTGCCCATGCCGATGTAGATGCGTTCCATGGCTTATTCGCCTGTCGTGCTCGAAGCGCCGGCAGCGCGTTTGCGTTTGGCGCCGCCACTGCGGCGACGTTTGCGCGGAGCACCGCTGCCGTCGTCCTTGCCGCTGAGTTCGCGGATCATGTCCCGACGTTCGCTGTCGTTGGCGTCCTGATAGTCGGTCCACCATTCGCCCAGGCCATCAGTCTGTTCGCCAGCGCTTTCGCGCAGCAGCAGGAAGTCGTAGCCGGCACGGAACCGCGGGTTGTCCAGCAACAGGTCGGCCCGCTTGCCGCTGCGACGCGGCAGACGCTCCTGCATGTCCCAGATCTCGCGGATCGGCATGGTGAAGCGTTTCGGAATCGCAATACGCTGGCACTGTTCGGCAATCAACTCGTGCGCTGCTTCCTGCATCGCCGGAATCGGCGGCATGCCACGTTCTTGCAAGCGCAGCACGCGGGCCGGCAGGGCAGGCCAGAGCAGGGCGGCGAACAGGAACGCCGGGGTGACCGGTTTGTTCTGCTTGATCCGCAAGTCCGTGTTGATCAGTGCTTCACTGATCAGCGTGTGGGTGTACGTCGGGTTGTATTCCAGCGCCTCGGCACTGGCCGGGAACAGCGGATCGAACAACTGCAGGTCGACCAGCATCTCGAAGGTGTCCGCGGCGTGGCCGGAGAGGAACAGCTTGAGCACTTCTTCGAACAGACGGGCTGATGGAATCTCGCGCAGCATCGGTGCCAGATCGCGGATCGGCAGGGCGCTGTGCTTCTCGATACCGAAATTCAGCTTGGCGGCGAAACGCACGGCCCGCAGCATCCGCACCGGGTCTTCCTGGTAGCGCTGCTTCGGATCGCCGATCAGGCGGATCAAGTGATTGCGGATGTCGTGTACGCCATTGGCGTAGTCGAGAATGCGCTCGCTGACCGGATCGTAATACAGGGCGTTGATGGTGAAGTCGCGGCGTTGCGCGTCTTCTTCCAGGGTGCCGTAGACGTTATCGCGCAGGATGCGCCCGCTTTCGTTGCGGGAAGACTGGTTGCTGTCTTCGTCCTCGTCGTTTTGCGGGTGATTGGCGCGGAAGGTCGCGACTTCGATGATTTCGCGGCCAAAGTGGATATGCACCAGTTTGAAGCGACGACCGATGATCCGCGCGTTGCGGAATTCGGCCCGTACCTGTTCAGGGGTGGCACTGGTGGCGACGTCGAAATCTTTCGGCGTGATGCCGAGCAGCATGTCACGCACACAGCCGCCGACCAGGTAAGCCTGGTAACCGGCGTTCTGCAAGCGTTCGACGATGTTGACCGCGTAACGGCTGAATTGCGCCTTTTGCAGCGAATGTTGGCCGCTATTGAGCACTTCAGGCGTGCTGCGGATGTGTTGCGTACGACGCAGGGGAGAACGGAATGACTGGAACAGCTTCTTCAGCATGGGATGCACTGTTTGAAGGAATGTTCGGCCATAACGAAGAATGACCGCATGATGGGCCGGGATTCTAGCATTTAGTCGGGGGATGGTGTAGGAAGCTGCGCAAGCGCTTGAAGGGAGATGTCTTGAGGGGCGGTTTTGTAGCAGCTGCCGAGCCTGCGTTCGGCGGCGAAGCCGTCGTAAAACCAGAAATTGCGGTGTGTCAGTAGGAACCGGTTGCCCGTATTAGCGACTGCTGCGCAGTCGAACGCAGCCTCGCACTGCTCGGCAGCTGCTACAAGGCAGAGAATGCCAAACGCCAGAAACCACAAGGGGAGCCGAAGCTCCCCCAGAAGTAGTTGCGTGCTCTATTTTTATTATTGGTTTCGGGCTTCTTGTTTTTGTTGAGCGCCCTCGCCATGAAGTTTTCCTTCATGACCCTCCCAATCGGGAGCCAAGAGCAAACGGATTGCTTTGGTCGCTGTGTTGCTATGATCGTGTGATCCAACCAGTTCAGGCACTGCCTAGGGACAGTTTTTTATTATTCTCGGCCTGGTTGCGGGGCAAGCCCCAAATGCAACGCCTCTCCAAAAGAATCAGTTAGCTACGCCTCTCGCCGTCTTGTTTTTATTGTGCGTGAGTCGATTCGTCTTATTTTTATTGTCTTGTGCATTACTTGTTATTGTTCTTGTACTGAACATATAGCAGGGTGCGTGCCAACTTTTGTGAGGCCCAGTAAAACAAGGGGTTAGGCGGGCTAATGGTGTTTTTCGAGGCCAAAAAAAAACGGGGCTTCGTTACCGTAAGCCCCGGCTTCTGTTACGTGAAAAAGCTGAGGTAACAGTTTTTCCACAATGTCACGTGTTACCCGCGCATCTGACAGGCGCGGTTCAGCTCTCGCTGGCCACCCCGGTTTTGCGCCGCGGGATGCCCAGGCGCTGACGGCGTTCCCACAAGCATTTGCGACTGACCCCGAGCTTGCGGGCCAGTTCGGTTTCGGTCATGTGATCCTGATGCTCAAGCACGAAGTGCTGGAAGTAGTCTTCCAGGGACAGATCTTCGGTCGGTTCGTGGCTGGTGTTACCGGCGCTGTTGCCCTGCTGGGGCGCGAGGCCGATGAAATCGTCGTCTTCCAGATCGCTGAGTTCGATGTCGATGCCCAGCAGCTCGGCGGAAATCTCCGGGCTCTCGCACAGAATCACCGCGCGCTCGACCGCGTTTTCCAGTTCGCGAACGTTACCCGGCCAGGAGTAATGCCGAATTGCTTGCTCGGCATCCAGGGCGAATTTCAGATCGGTGCGGTTGACCCGCGCGCTCTGCCGCGCCAGGAAGGCATTGGCAATTTCATTGACGTCCGCACCGCGCTCGCGCAGGGCCGGCAGTTTCAGGGCGATCACGTGGAGGCGGTAATACAAGTCTTCACGGAACTGGCCGATCTTCGCCAGGCTCTTGAGATCCCGGTGGGTCGCGGCGATCAGGCGTACATCGACCTTCTGCGACTGGACCGAGCCAACCCGGCGGATTTCACCTTCCTGCAATACGCGTAACAGGCGGGCCTGGGCTTCCAGTGGCAGTTCACCGATTTCATCGAGGAACAAGGTGCCGCCGTCAGCCGCTTCCACCAACCCGGCACGCCCGGCGCTGGCGCCGGTAAACGCGCCTTTCTCGTGGCCGAATAGTTCGGACTCGATCAGGCTTTCCGGGATGGCTGCGCAGTTCACCGAAATCATCGGCGCCTTGGCGCGTTTGGACAGGTTGTGCAGGGCACGTGCTACCAGTTCTTTACCGGTACCGGATTCGCCCTGGATCAGGACATTGGAATCGGTCGGCGCGACTTTACGGATTTTGCTGTACAGGTCCTGCATCGGCGGGCAAGAACCGATGATGCCGATTTCGCCGTTGCTGTTGTCGACACCACTTTTTGCTGCGGCGCCATTGGACGCTTTGCCGACAACCGGCTCACCGCTGGCTTGCGCCGATTGCCGGTCACGCAGGATTCGCGCGACGGCCTGGAGCATCTCGTCGTGATCGAAAGGCTTGGCGATGTAGTCCACCGCGCCCATTTTCATGGAGTCGACGGCCGAACGCAGGCTGGCGTAACTGGTCATGATCAGCACCGGAGTGCCCAGGCCGAGTTTGATCAACTCGGTACCCGGCGCGCCCGGCAGGCGCAGGTCACTGACGATCAGGTCAAACGTGGGAATGCTGAAACGCTCTTGTGCTTCCTGCACGGATCCGGCTTCGCTGACCTGGTACTGGTTACGTTCCAGCAGACGGCGCAAGGCGGAGCGGATAATTGTTTCGTCTTCGACGATCAAAATGTGCGGCATTGATTCGATACTCTCGACGGTCTCAGTTCACAGCGGACGTCGCTTCGACATGACGCGGTAAGGTCACCCGGATACGGGTGCCGCGTTGGCTTTGAACATCAGCCGGGCTGTCGATGGTGATTTGTCCATAATGCTCTTCAACGATGGAATAGACCAGTGCAAGGCCCAGACCGGTGCCTTCGCCAGGATCCTTGGTGGTGAAGAAGGGTTCGAACAGTCGGTCCATGATGCTCGAGGGAATACCGCTGCCTTCGTCTTCGACGATCAGATCGACCGTGTGTTCGCCGGCTTCGCTCTTGACGCGCACTGCACTGCCCGGAGGCGAGGCGTCACGGGCGTTTGAGAGCAGATTGATCAATACCTGGGCGAGCCGCTGCGGGTCGCCTTCGACCCAGTGATCGGGGTCGCACAGGTTGTAGAACTGTACTTCGAAATTGCGCCGGTTCAAGGCCAGCAGGCCGATGGCATCCTGGGCCACTTCCGCCAGACAAACGGGCTCGTCGCTGTGCTGATGAGCGCCCGCGTGGGCGAAGCTCATCAGCGACTGAACGATGCGTGACACGCGTTTGGTCTGCTCGAGGATCTGCCCGCTGATTTCCGTGAGTTCGGCGTCTTCTTCACGTTCTTCGCGCAGGTTCTGCGCGAGACAGGCAATGCCGGTGATCGGGTTGCCGATTTCATGGGCCACGCCGGCCGCCAGTCGGCCAATGCTGGCCAGGCGCTCGGAGTGCACCAGTTTGTCTTCGAGCATCTGGGTTTCGGTCAGGTCTTCCACCAGCAGCACCAGGCCGCTGTTACCCGGTGCCAGCGGTTCGTCGATCGCCGCTTTGTGCAGGTTCAGCCAGCGGGTCTGGCCATCGAGGGCCAGGTGCTGCTTGTGCAAGTGTTCGTCCGGCAGATTGATGAAGCCTTGCAGCAGCTCTTTCCACGGGTCGGCAATGGTGCTCAGGCGCGAACCGACCACACGCTGCGCGGCAATCCCGGTCAGCTCCTCCATGGCTTTGTTCCACATGAGGATTTCCTGATCCTTGGCCAGCGAGCACACGCCCATCGGCAATTCCTGCAGGGTTTGGCGGTGGTAGCGACGCAGGGCATCGAGTTCGGCGGCAAGGCCGGTGAGGCGCGAGTGGTAATCCTCGAGGCGACTTTCGATGAAGTGGATGTCTTCGGTGACGTAGTTTTCGCCGCCGGCCTTATAGGGCAGGAAGGTTTCGACCATGTCCTGCGCCACGCTCGGGCCCATCAGACCGGAGAGGTTGGCTTCGATACGGTCACGCAAACGACGCAAGGCGTAAGGCCGGCGTTCGTCGAACGGCAGATAAAGGTCACGCAGCGCTTGTTCGACTTCTTTCTGCGCCGCCTTGGCGCCCAGCGGTTTGGCCAGTTGCGTGGCGAATTCCTGAGGCGAGGCGGCATGCAGTTCGCGGCGTTGCGGGCGGCGAACGTTGTCCACCGCGCAGGCTTCGGCGGCGCTGGCCTCTTCGGGGCTGGCGTTGGTGAACAGTGAGATCAGGGTGAACATCAGCACGTTGGCGGCCAGCGAGGCAATTGCCGCCATGTGCCAGCTGGTGTCGTCCAGCACGTAAATCATGTTCAGCAACGGAATGTAGAAGCCTTGCAGATTGCCGACCAGCGGCAACAGCATGGTCACCAGCCACACCAGAATCCCCGCCAGGAGGCCGGCGATGAAGCCTCGACGGTTGGCGGTCGGCCAGTACAGCACCGACAACACGCCCGGCAGGAACTGCAACGTGGCGACGAAGGCGACGATGCCGAGGTTGGCCAGGTCCTGTTCCGCGCCCAGCATCAGGTAGAAACCGTAGCCGGCCATGATGATCGCGACGATCAGTGCCCGGCGGGTCCATTTCAGCCAGCGGTAGATATTGCCCTCGGCCGGTGGCTGATAGAGCGGCAGCACCAAGTGGTTCAGTGCCATCCCGGACAGCGCCAGCGTAGTAACGATGATCAGCCCGCTGGCTGCCGACAATCCACCGACATACGCCAGCAGCGCCAGGGCTTTGCTGTTGGCGGCGATGCCGATGCCCAGGGTGAAATATTCCGGATTGGTGGTGGCACCGAGTTTCAACCCGGCCCAGAGAATCAACGGCACTGCCAGGCTCATCAGCAGCAGGAACAGCGGCAAGCCCCAGCTCGCGCTGACCAGCGAACGCGGGTTGAGGTTTTCGGTAAAGGTCATGTGGTACATGTGCGGCATGACGATCGCCGAGGCGAAGAACACCAGCAGCAGCGTGCGCCATGGGCCTTCCTGCAGAGGCGTATGCAGGGCAGCGAGGGCGGTCTGGTTTTGCAGCAGCCACAGTTCCAGCTGTTGCGGGCCGTCGAACACGCCGTACAGCGCATACAGGCCGACACCACCAATCGCAATCAGCTTGATCACCGACTCGAAGGCGATTGCGAACACCAGGCCTTCATGTTTCTCGCGGGTGGCGATGTGGCGCGAGCCGAAGAAAATCGTGAACAGCGTAATCAGCGCGCAGAAACTCAGGGCCACGCGATGCTGCACCGGCTCGCGGGTGAGGATGCCGATGGAGTCGGCCACCGCCTGAATCTGCAACGCCAGCAACGGCAGCACGCCGACCAGCATGAAAATCGTCGTCAGCGCACCGGCCCAGGTGCTGCGGAAACGGAACGCGAACAGGTCGGCCAGCGATGAGAGTTGGTAAGTGCGGGTGATTTTCAGGATCGGGTACAAAAGCACCGGCGCCAGCAGAAACGCCCCGGAAACCCCGAGGTAGCTGGACAGAAAACCGTAGCCGTACTGATACGCCAGGCCCACCGTGCCGTAAAACGCCCAGGCACTGGCATAAACGCCCAGCGACAGGGTGTAGGTCAGCGGATGGCGAATGATCGCCCGGGGGATCATGCCCCGTTCACTGATCCAGGCTACGCCGAACAGCACCGCCAGGTACGCGGCGCTGATCAGGATCATCTGGGTCAGGCTAAAGCTCATCGGCATCTTTTTGGCTCTGCAGGATGAAGGTCACGACGATCAGAATCAGCCAGAGCAAATAAGGGCGATACCAGGCGCCAGTGGCGTCGATCCACCAATCCATGATGGCCGGGGAGAACAGATAAATCCCCACTACCAGGAGCAGGACCAAGCGATAGATGTACATCCCGGCCTCTCTCTTTTATGCGCGTGCCCGAAAACGTGCGGCGATGGTAACGGATGGGTGCGCCACTGCAAGTGGCATCACTGCAGTTGCGCTTCAGGCAACGTCAGTGTGCGCGGGATCAGCGACGCATCCCAGTGGACAATGCCCCAATTCAGCACTTCCTGTGGCGTGGCGTCATTGAGTTCGATAACGGGAGTGTGCCCCAGCGCCCGCAATGCGCGCAGCAACAGCGGCGTAGCCTGATCTTCGGTCAGCGGCGGTGAGCGATAGGATTTGCCGAGTTTGTGGCCGTCCGGCTGGGTAATCAGCGGGATGTGCAAGTAGCGCGGTTGCGGCAGGCCGAGCAGTTCTTGCAGATAGAGCTGGCGTGGCGTGGAGTCCAGCAGGTCGGCGCCGCGCACGATATCAGTGATGCCTTGCCAGGCATCGTCCAGCACCACCGCCAATTGATAGGCGTAGAGCCCGTCACGGCGACGAATCACGAAGTCGCCGACCTCACGGCCCAGATGTTGACGGAATTCGCCCTGTACCCGGTCGATGAAGTGGTATTCGAGCTCCGGTACACGCACGCGGATCGCAGCATTCTCGGTGCCGTGCCCCGCGTTGCGGCAGAACCCGGGATAGATGCCGTGATACGGCTCCAGTTGCTTGCGCGAGCAGGTGCATGCGTAGGCCAGGCCCTGGCTGAACAGGCGATTGAGGACTTCGGCGTAGGCCGCGTGGCGGTCACTCTGTCGGACCATCTCGCCATCCCATTCGAAACCATAGCTTTCCAGCGCCTTGAGAATCGCCGCCTGAGCACCGGGCTCCTCGCGTGGCGGATCGAGATCCTCCATTCGCACCAGCCAGCGCCCGCCGACCGAACGGGCGTCGAGGTACGAGGCCAGCGCTGCAACCAGCGAACCGAAGTGCAGATGCCCGCTGGGCGTGGGGGCGAAGCGCCCGATGTAGGCGGAAGAGGCGATGGCGGTCATAAGGGCGATGTCAGGCTGTCCAATCGTATTGAGCACGGCTTGAAGCCGCCTTCACGAGCAAGCTCAGCTCCTACAGGAGATTGCGCCAGCCTTTGTAGGAGCGAAGATTGTTCCGGGCGGCGATCCGACGAAGGCGATTTCGAAGTCGCAACAAATATCAGCAAATATCAGAAACAAAAACGGAGCGTTCGCACGCTCCGTCTTTCGTTCAAGTCGAGATTACTTGCCGACTTGCTTTTCCTTGATTTCCGCCAGGGTCTTGCAGTCAACGCACATGTCGGCGGTAGGACGGGCTTCCAGTCGCTTGACGCCGATTTCGACGCCGCAGGACTCGCACCAACCGTATTCTTCGTCTTCGATCAGTTGCAGGGTCTTGTCGATTTTCTTGATCAGCTTGCGCTCACGGTCGCGGGCGCGCAATTCGAGGCTGAATTCCTCTTCCTGGCTGGCACGGTCTGCCGGGTCAGGGAAGTTGGCCGCTTCGTCTTTCATGTGATCAACGGTACGGTCGACTTCCTGCATCAAGTCCTGTTTCCACTTGTTCAGGATCTTGGTGAAGTGAGCACGCATGGGTTTACCCATGTACTCTTCGCCCTTCACTTCTTTGTAGGGTTCGAAGCCGCTGATCGACTGATTTTGCTGCTTTGCTTGGGTGGGCATGAAATGGACCGCCTCTACTCTTGTAATCCATTGCGCAGGATTGCTCCATCACCGACACCTGCCGGCCCTGCGGCTGCAAGCGGGCGAACTTACCAGATCAAATCGGACCGCGCTACTCCCGGATGTCGAGCCCGCGGCCCGTGGTGCTTGCAAAAGATTGCAAAGCTTCGTCTGGTGGCTAGGGAGACCTGATCAATTATTGATTTTAGCCAAACCTGAGACATACGCTTGAATCGATTGAGACCAGCATTATATGGCTCTGACCGCTTTAGGCTCTCGCTCGTTCCTGCGCTTGGGTAGAATCAATTCTTTTCCCCGTTGTAAGGAAGGCTAATGGCTCTGTCCTACAGTGCGCGCAGTCGCGCTATCGAACCGTTCCACGTTATGGCCCTGCTGGCGCGGGCCAACGAGCTGCAAGCGGCTGGCCACGACGTGATTCACCTGGAAATCGGCGAGCCGGACTTCACCACCGCCGAACCGATCATCCAGGCCGGCCAGGCCGCGCTGACGGCGGGGAAGACCCGTTACACCGCCGCTCGCGGCATTCCTGAGCTGCGTGAGGCCATTTCGGGTTTTTATCAGCAGCGTTATGGGCTGAACATCGATCCGCAACGCATCCTGATCACGCCTGGCGGTTCAGGCGCATTGCTGTTGGCCAGTGCCTTGCTGGTGGACCCAGGCAAGCACTGGCTGCTGGCCGACCCGGGTTACCCGTGCAACCGGCACTTCCTGCGCCTGGTGGAAGGTGCGGCGCAACTGGTGCCGGTCGGCCCGGACGTGCGTTATCAACTGACCCCGGACCTGGTCGCGCGTCACTGGGATCACGACAGCGTCGGCGCCCTGGTCGCATCGCCGGCCAACCCCACCGGGACCATCCTGACCCGTGATGAACTGGCCGGGCTATCCGCGGCGATCAAGGCCCGCCACGGTCATTTGGTGGTCGACGAGATTTACCACGGCCTGACTTACGGCACGGACGCGGCCAGCGTGCTGGAAGTCGATGACGGCGCTTTCGTCCTCAATAGCTTTTCCAAGTATTTCGGCATGACCGGCTGGCGCCTTGGTTGGCTGGTCGCACCTGAAGCAGCGGTCGGTGAACTGGAGAAGCTCGCCCAGAACCTCTACATCAGCGCACCGAGCATGGCCCAGCACGCGGCATTGGCCTGCTTCGAGCCCGCCACCATCAGCATTTTCGAGGAGCGCCGCGCCGAGTTCGGTCGACGTCGCGACTTCCTCCTGCCAGCCCTGCGGGAATTGGGTTTCGGTATCGCCGTAGAGCCGGAAGGCGCGTTCTATTTGTACGCCGATATCAGCAAGTTCGGCGGCGATGCCTTCGCGTTCTGCCGGCACTTCCTCGAAACCGAGCATGTTGCAATTACTCCGGGCCTGGACTTCGGGCGTCATCAGGCCGGGCATCATGTGCGGTTTGCCTACACCCAAAGCCTTCCGCGCTTGCAAGAAGCAGTCGAGCGGATCGCCCGCGGTTTGAAGAGCTGGCAAGGCTGATGCGTTTTCATCCTCCCCTTGAAGAGGGGCGCTTGATTCGTCGTTACAAGCGTTTTCTTGCCGATATCGAAACCGTTGGCGGCGAGTTGCTGACCATTCACTGCCCGAACACTGGCTCGATGCTTAACTGCCAGGTCGAGGGCGGGCAAGTCTGGTTCAGCCGCTCCACTGACGCCAAGCGCAAGTTGCCCGGCACTTGGGAAGTTGGCGAAACCCCACAGGGGCGGCTGTTCTGCGTGAACACCGGGCGCGCCAACGGCTTGATCGAGGAGGCGTTGCAGGCCGGCGTCATCACCGAGTTGAACGGCTTTACCGAACTGAAGCGCGAAGTGGCCTATGGTCAGGAAAATAGCCGCATCGATTTTCGTCTCGATTACCCGGGCGGGCCGGCTTATGTGGAAGTCAAAAGCGTCACCCTGGGCTTTGATGGCTCGGCGGTGGCGGCATTTCCTGACGCGGTGACCCAGCGTGGGGCCAAGCATTTGCGCGAACTGGCGCATTTGGCCAGGGACGGGATTCGGGCAGTGCAGTTGTATTGCGTGAACCTGACAGGGATCGACGCGGTGCGTCCTGCCGAAGAAATCGATTCGGCCTACGCAGCTGCGTTGCGTGAGGCAGTGGCGTGTGGAGTCGAAGTGCTGGCGTATGGCGTGCGCTTGACTCACGAAGAGATGGTGGTCGATCGGCGACTGGATGTGCTGTTGAACGGTTAGAGCGTGACCCAGATTCCTTGCTCATCTTCGTGGCAGGGGATGCTGGTCAGGGATTGTCCGGCGCAGGGGCCGGCGACGCATTCACCGTCCTCGATCAGAAACAGTGCGCCGTGGGTCGCGCACTGGATCAAGCTGTTGCTGGGGTCGAGAAACTGGTCGGGCTGCCATTCCAGCCCGACGCCCCGGTGCGGGCAGCGATTTTCATACACATACACCCGACCGCCCCGGCGTACGGCCAGGAGCTTCTGGCCGTTGACGTCGAAACCGCGACTGCTGGCGTCAGCCAATTCGGCGCCTGTGCAAAGAAGCTTCATGTCTATCCTCAAGTCCTGCGGCTCGTGACCCGGTATGTCCGAGCTTGACGTTCAAATGCAAGCAATTATCAAATGACGGCTCGCCCGCAGGGCGATTACCGGATGCCGAGAATACTTGGCCTGTCATGACTATGCCCGGGAAACCTTTAAAGGAGGCTATTTATGCACCTGTTCGATCCCGGTACGACTGGCCAATGACCCTTCTGATTAAACCTCGTGCGTTGTTCATTGGCTTAAGCCTGTTGTGTTTGCTGGCGATCTGGTTGTCGCTGGCGTTGGGGCCGGTGAGTTTGCCGTTGTTCGACACCTTGCGCGCGGCGCTGCGCTTGGTCGGCCTGCCGATTGCCGCCGACGGGTTGGAGCAGGCCGAACTGATCCTCGGGCAAATCCGCCTGCCGCGAACCTTGCTCGGTTTGGCGGTGGGCGGGGTTCTGGCGCTGTCTGGTGTGGCAATGCAGGGGTTGTTTCGCAATCCTCTGGCCGATCCGGGCCTGATAGGGGTGTCGAGCGGCGCGGCATTGGGCGCGGCTATCGCGATTGTCGGCGGCTCGGTATTCGGTGGACTGCCTGAATCCTTCGGGCCATATCTGTTGTCGGTGTGCGCGTTTCTCGGCGGGTTGGGGGTGACGGCGCTGGTCTATCGACTGGGGCGACGCAATGGCCAGACCAACGTCGCGACCATGCTGCTGGCCGGTATTGCATTGACTGCCCTGGCTGGTTCGGCGGTCGGGCTCTTCACTTATCTGGCGGATGACGCGACCCTGCGCACCCTGACGTTCTGGAACCTGGGCAGCCTTAACGGCGCCAGTTATGCGCGACTCTGGCCGTTATTGCTGGTGAGTACCGGTGTGGCACTGTGGTTGCCGCGTCGGGCCAAGGCCTTGAACGCATTATTGCTGGGGGAGTCGGAGGCTGGCCACCTGGGTATCGACGTCGAAGGACTCAAGCGCGAATTGGTGTTCTGCACGGCGTTGGGTGTCGGCGCGGCGGTAGCTGCGGCGGGGATGATCGGGTTTGTCGGCCTGGTGGTGCCGCATCTGGTGCGACTGCTGGTCGGCCCCGATCATCGGGTGTTGTTGCCGGCGTCGGTGTTGGCGGGGGCCAGTCTCCTGTTGTTTGCTGATCTGGTGGCGCGGCTGGCGCTGGCGCCGGCTGAGTTGCCGATCGGGATTGTCACGGCCCTCATCGGCGCGCCGTTCTTTCTGTATTTATTGCTCAGAGGGCGTGCCTGATGTTGCGAGCGCAGAACCTGCAAATCCGCCGCGGTCGAAAAGTTGTCCTGACGGACATCACCCTCGAGCTTAAACCGGGCGAAGTCCTCGGCGTGTTGGGGCCTAATGGCGCCGGCAAAAGCACGTTGCTCGGCGCCCTGTGCGGAGAATTGCCGGCGGACCATGGCAGCGTCTGGCTCGATGAGCGTGAGTTGAGTCATTGGAACGGAGCGCAGCGAGCCCGGCGTTTGGCAGTATTGCCGCAAGTGTCGACCCTGGACTTTGCCTTTCGCGTCGAAGAAGTGGTCGGCATGGGCCGTCTGCCTTATCAAAGCGGTCGGGTCCGGGATGAGGAGATTGTCGCCGCCGCGTTGCAGGCGGCCGATGCGGGGCACTTGAGCGGTCGCAGTTACCTGGCGTTGTCCGGTGGCGAACGTCAGCGGGTGCATTTGGCGCGGGTGTTGGCGCAGCTTTGGCCGGGCGAGGCGGGGCAGACGTTGTTGCTCGATGAGCCGACGTCGATGCTCGACCCGCTGCATCAGCACACTACTCTGCAAGCGGTGCGTGAATTCGCCGATCGCGGTGCGGCGGTGCTGGTGATCCTGCATGATTTGAATCTGGCGGCGCGTTATTGTGATCGCCTGTTACTGCTTGAAGGTGGGTGTCCTGTGATGCTGGACACGCCGGAACAGGTATTGCGCCCGGAACCGCTCAAGGCAGTGTTCGGGCTGGAAGTATTGGTGCAAACGCACCCGGAGCGTGGGCATCCGCTGATCATCGCCCGCTGAGGTGTTTTAGGGATGAAAACACGCGTGATGGTTTTTCTGGCCGCGCTGTTACTGAGTGCTTGCCAGCATGTAGCGGTGCCGCCGGTCAGCGGCGAAATCCGGGATTTGCGCAGCGGTCAGACCCTGACCGCGCAAGAACTGCTTGCACGGTTGGCGGAACCTTCGCGGTTGATCGTCGGCGAGCAGCATGACAATCGTGATCACCATCAACTGCAATTGTGGTTATTGCAGGCACTGGGTGAGCGACGGCCTCAAGGCAGTCTGCTGCTGGAAATGTTGACGCCGGCTCAGCAACAGCGCGTCGATGACGTTCGGCATACCTCACCGCTGCCGACCGATTTGTCCGGGGCATTGGCCTGGCAGCCGGGATGGGACTGGAATCTTTACGGGCCGATCGTTCGTTTTGCCCTGACTCAGCCGTACCCGTTACTGGCGGCCAATCTGGACACGCCTGAAGTCCGTACTGTCTATGCCAAACCGCCAACATTGAGCGGTGCGCGTTCCAACGCTCCGACGGTCAGGAACGAGTTGCTGGCACAGATCAGCGATTCCCACTGCGGCTTGCTGCCTGAATCACAGATGCCCGCGATGCTGGCCGTGCAGCAGCAGCGTGACCGGCGGATAGCCGAGCGATTACGGGCGGCACCGATGCCTTCACTGTTGTTTACCGGCGCGTTCCACGCCCGCAAGGATGTCGGGGTGCCGATCCATGTGCTGGACCTGGGGGAGCCCAAGGCACCAACGGTATTGATGCTGGCGGAGCAGGGCGCTGAGGTCACGTCGGCCATGGCCGATTACGTCTGGTATACGCCCACCACGCCACCGCAGGATTACTGCGCGCAAATGCGCAAGCAGTTCGGCAAGCCGTCAGGCCAATAAGATCACGCGAGTTTTCCACAGGCAAAAAAAGACCCGGCAAGAGCCGGGTCAAATAACCGTGATTAGCCTGATGAGGAGATAATCTGAGAGTCCGAACCAAGGGCTTTTCAGAATATCGACCAGTCTCGCGACCAGTTGTGATAATCATAGCGATTCTCATTACCAAGTCAACCGCTGATTTCTCGTATTCGTGAAACACGTCATTCCTTCGCTGGAAAGCCTCGTAATCATTGGGTTTCAGGCTGTGCGTTCGAGTGAAATTATCCGTTCAATTCTTGTGGCGAGACGAAATAGCATCCAGCTGTTTGTTCAAGGCTTCCTTGCGCTCGGCGGGAATGTCGTTCCAGTGGACATCCATCAACGCGCCTTCAATCGCATACAACAACACCTTGGACGCCCGAAAACCGCGAGTGCGCACGGCCCGATAAGCGTCCACAGCTCCCAGCCGACGCAAGTCCGAGGCACTGTGGATGCCCACGGCATGCAGCCATTGCGCCGACGTCTTGCCAAGATTCTTCAGGTGTTGCAGTTCATCATTCATCAAGCCTCCTTGCGACAGCCGAATGGTGCGTGGGCGAGCCTCTCAGCAGTGTAGCCATCAGTAGGAAAAGCGTGATTGTTTGGTCGGTTTCGACGCAAAAGCTTCTAAGAGGAAAACTCAAGAAGCGGCGTGAAAAGGCGGAGCATGTAGTCCGAGGGCGTGTGGGAAATTGAGTTTTCGAGCAAAAAAAGTACAACGTCCAGCGCAAGGCGGGGGCGCTGGACTGGGTGAGACGTCGCTTTTAGCGGGTGCGATAACGCAGGCGTGTACCGAAATTCATCGACATCAGGATCTCATCGGCACTCAGCTCCGGCGGGAAGTAGGCGCCGGAGATCTGCGCGTGGGCCAGGCTCGCGCCTTCCAGGGATGAGTTGCGAAAGTCGACGCCGCGCAAGTCGGCAGAGCGAAAGTAGGCATCGGTGAAGTCGATGCCGTCGGCGTTCAGTTCACGCAGATCGAGCCCGCGGAAGTCACCACCGACCATGTCGATAGGTCCATCTTTCGGGCGTTCATTGTTGAAGCTTGTGATGTCGTCTTTGTGCAGCAAGGCATAAAGCGGGGTGTCGAGAAGTTTTGGCTGGCTCATGTCACATCACCTGATGGTTTTATGACGCCAGTATAGTGCCACTATTTGGCAGCCGTGAAGCCGGTGAGGGCTTCACGGTTGAAATAGTTTCTTACAGACCAGGCAGGCGCTGGCGAATCTGCGCAACGACCGTATCGAGGGTGCCACTTTCATTGGTCTGGACGCGCTTGCTGCAGAGGATTTCTGCTGGCGTCAGTGCCTCGCGGCTGGCTTGCTGGGCGGCGATAACAGCCAGGTTGGCGTCGGACGGATCGTTGTTGTCCGCCTGGCGTTGCTTCAACCAGCTCTCGATCACCGCTTGTGGAGCGTCGCAATCGAGGATCAGGAACGGCGCGCCGGTGGCCTCGGCGATTTTTGCCGCGCTGTCGCGTTGGTCGCGCTTGAGATAAGTGGCATCGATCACCACCGGGAAGCCGGCACGCAGAATTACATTGGCAACCTCATGCAGGCGGGCATAGGTGGCGACGCTGGCGTCGGCGCTATAGATGCCGGCCTGCGGGTCGTTCGGTACGGTCTGTTCGCCGAACATGCGCTTGCGCTCGACATCCGAACGCAGGCGAATGGCACCCAATGCTTCCACCAGGCGCATGGCCACATGGCTTTTGCCGACGGCGGAAACACCGTGGGTGATCGCCAGGAAACGCGAAGGAATGGTGCTGTAGCTTTCCGCCAGGTTGGCGTAGTTGCGGTACTGACGCAGAGTGGTAGCGCGCTGCACCGGGTCGGCCTCGGCCGGCATGCTGAACAGGCTGACCTTGGCGCGAACCAGGGCGCGGTAGGCTTTATAGAAGTTCAGCAGCTCAAGACCCTGGTAGTCGCCGGTCAGTTCCAGGTATTGGCTGATGAAACGGCGCGCCAGGCTCTTCAGGCCGCGGTCTTCCAGGTCCATTGCCAGGAAGCCGGTGTCGGCGTAAACGTCGGTGAAGCGGAACGGTTCGTTGAACTCGATGCAGTCGAAGATCACCACTTTGCCGTCGATCACGGTAGCGTTGCCCAGGTGAATGTCACCATGGCATTCACGAATGAAGCCGTCGGCCTTGCGCTGGGCGAACAGTGGCTTGAGGCGCTCGAAGCTGCTTTCGGCCCAGGCTTGCAGTGCCTCGAGTTGCAACAGATCGGCCTTGTCGCTGAGGAACGGAAGGATCTGTTCGAAGTTCTGCCGTACCGGCGCCATGACGCTGTCCGGCGTGCCGGCTTCGTGTTCGGCAGGCACTTTCGGCGCACTGAGGTGGAATTGAGCGATCTGTGCGGCCATCGCGTCGATGTGCGTGGTAGTCAATTCGCCGTTGGCTTGCAGGGTGCTGAGCAGTTGGCTTTGCGGGAACTGACGCATTTTCAGGGCGTAATCGACAACCGGACCATCGCCGCCCAGTTGTGGCGCCTCGGCACTGCCGGTGATCGGTAGCACTTCAAGATACAAGTCATGGGTCAGGCGCTGGTTCAGGCGCAGCTCTTCGCCGCAGAAATGCTTGCGAGCTTCGAGACTGGTGAAATCGAGGAAGCCGAAATTCACCGGCTTCTTCACTTTATAAGCATAGGGACCGGTGAGTATCACCCAGGAAATATGGGTCTCGATGACCTGGAACCCTTCTACGGGATGCGGGTAGAGGGCCGGGTTTTGCAGGGCAGCGATCAGGGACTGGCTCACAGGTGATCCTTCAGAGTCTGGGGGGAAATTCAAGGCCGTCATTATGGCTGCAAGTCCGTCCGACGCAAACCTCAGAGGGCTCCTGTTGAGTATGAATAAAGTGCGTATAATCCGCCGCCATGACTCGATCTCGATCCCCCCGCACCCCTAAAAAACCACCTTCCAAGGGCATGCGCCCCTGGCTGGGCTGGGCCCTTAAACTCAGCCTGGTCGGCCTTGTGGTGCTGGCCGGGTTCGCGGTTTACCTCGACGCCGTGGTTCAGGAGAAGTTTTCCGGCAAGCGCTGGACCATCCCGGCCAAGGTGTACGCGCGCCCGCTCGAGCTGTTCGTCGGACAAAAGCTCAGCAAGGACGACTTCCTCACCGAACTCGATGCCTTGGGCTACCGACGCGAAGCTGTCAGCAACGGCCCCGGCGCGGCAGCGGTCAATGGCAATACCGTCGACTTGAACACCCGAGGCTTCCAGTTCTATGAAGGCATGGAGCAGGCGCAGCCCGTGCGCGTGCGGTTCTCCGGCGATTACGTGGCCGAGCTCTCGGCGACCAACGGTTCGAAGCTTTCCGTGGTGCGACTGGAGCCGCTGCTGATCGGCGGGATTTACCCGAAAAACCTTGAAGACCGCATCCTGATCAAGATCGATCAGGTTCCGCCGTATCTGCTCGAAACCCTGGTTGCTGTAGAAGACCGGGATTTCTACAGCCACTGGGGCGTGTCGCCGAAGTCGATTGCCCGAGCTATCTATGTCAACACCTCGGGCGGCAAGATGACCCAGGGCGGTAGTACGCTGACGCAACAGTTGGTCAAGAACTTCTACCTCACCAGTGAACGCAGCCTGACCCGTAAGCTCACCGAAGCCATGATGGCGATGTTGCTTGAGCTGCATTACGACAAGAGCGAAATTCTTGAGGCTTACCTCAATGAAGTATTCGTCGGCCAGGATGGTCAGCGCGCGGTGCACGGCTTCGGCCTGGCCAGCCAGTTTTTCTTCGGGCAGCCATTGTCCGAGCTGAAACTGCATCAAGTCGCTTTGTTGGTGGGCATGGTCAAGGGGCCGTCCTATTACAACCCGCGCCGCAACCCTGAGCGGGCTCTGGAGCGGCGCAATCTGGTGCTCGATGTTCTGAAGGAGCAAGGCGTTGCCAGCGCCGAACAGGTTGAGGCGGCGAAGAAAATGCCACTGGGTGTGACCACTCGCGGCAAGTTGGCCGACAGCTCGTTCCCGGGCTTCCTTGATCTGGTTAAACGTCAGTTGC